>JBEKBK010000332.1:0-9397 GCA_050015435.1 Bryobacteraceae bacterium | reverse complement strand
GACGCCTTCGTCTTCATCGACCGGGAAACCGCACGCATCACCACTATCCTCGGCTATCCCACCCGCAGGCTCGCTCAGGTGGCCTGATCGGAAAATTTCAAATATGTTTGGCTAGATTTTCTTGTGGTCGTTGTATGCGGCGTTCGCCCTTGCCGCCGAAGGTGTGTGCCATGGATGCGCTGCGACTACAAAACGCCCTTGACGGTTTCTGTCCTTGGAAATATTCTTAGTGGCAGAAATCCTAAGCGTTCTTCGAGCTGCGGTGTCATCCTTGTGGGGCTTGAGAGTCCTTCAGAACATCTGGCCTTTTCGGTTGTCCTCCTATGTTGAGGGATATTTGTGTCCGGTGTACTGGAAGTAGCACGTCGCTGGCACCATAGCCTAAATGAGACTGGCCCGAACCGCCCGCAGGGAAACCGGCCGCGCTGTCGTCGCCCTTGAGGCGAGGGCGGGATCAAAGAAACGCCCTCCTTGCTCCCTCGTTGGGCACGAAGGGCTTGGGTGATGTCGTGCAAGTTCATCAAGACAACTCTCATTGTATGAATAGGTTAAGAGCTGCAATGTCCGGGTTTTTCGGCTTCTTGGCGTACTTAGTAGAGGCCAGAATTTCTTCGAGCCTCCATCCCAACCGGTTCTTCAGTTTTGCCTGCCCCGTCCGACTCCATTAGGAACATGACCTATGCCATTTTCGCGATACAAAGTGACGATTTCAGATCCGGAGCGGCTCCGGTTGACTGGTCTTATTGAAGGCTTACCCCACAAGCCAGAAGGCGAAGCGTGGGAAAACTTTATGGCGGACAACATCGGTCTGCCCATGTGTTATGGAAGGGGAGTCCGGAAAGTATTAGATCAAGGGCGATGGAGAACCAAGCCCGATCCCGTTGACTTCATCCGTCAGTCCGCTCAGCGCGCCGTATTTGCATCGATTGGCTTAAAAGAAGAGCGCAAGGACCGGAGGACGGACTACGCGGGTAATATCTCGGACCTAAGGTTGCCCGATTTTCCGGACCAAGACGATGCCAGCGCGCGGGGTTTTCATGATCGCGCGGTCGACTTTCTTTGGTCCAAGTACGGCCCCTCGATCGAGCGGGAGGATCCGCCTCATAGGGGAATCGCCCTCGATGTATTGGAACCCGAACTCCTTGACGAGTTGGCTTCCGGACTGGTAACGAATTGGGACGATCCTGATCTGTGGAAAGTAAATTTCGACCGTGTAGCGGATAAGGTCGGTCTTGATAAGGGCGAGAGGAAGATATTGAAGTTAAAGCTTGCAGGTGAAAGCTTAGATTCTGTCATAGCTCGCCAAAGGACTCCAGAGAAGAGACGCGCTGTTCAGGCCGCCAGGAGACGACTTGATCGAAAAATGCCAAAAATCATCGAGGCGATCAAGGCTCCGCCACCATCTGCAGAGGTTAGCGTGCCGCCCGCTCCGCGTGTTGTTCCCGCCGATGCACCGACCGCCATCGAAGTATTACGAAGACACCAAGAAAACAGAACGCGTAATGCGACCAACGAACCACACCGCCCAATCACCTTGCCCGTTTACCCGGAATCCAGCCGATAGGGAGGACTCGATATGGTTAGCAAACAAATCTCTTTACTTTTGGTCTATGAGCCGGCGACGTCGAAGGGACGGCCGATGCCCCTTGCCAGGGTCGGAGACCCACGACTAATTCTTGCGGTCGCACAACGCGCAATCGACGATGCCATTTCAAAAGCTGGCATTCTCTCGGAGGCGGACGAGGTCCTGGGAGAAATTGAGGGCGCCGAAGTTGACCGACTTCGTAGGATTTTGGGTACCTTGATACCCGAGCTCCGGAGTCGGAATATCCGGCGCAGCGCCGCCGTCACCACCGTCATGTAAACCCGAATTCTCCCGGCACTGATCGCCGGTCTCGACAAACACACGAAGCCGCCCTGGGGAAGTTCCCGTGGCGGCTTTTTCATTTTCACAAAGAGAAATCCTAGATGGAATCAGTTGTCATACCCGCGGAAAGGGAGATTGCTGTACGCATCGCACTCGAGCTGCGCGCCGGGCGCAGCCTCACGGATGCAGAATGGGCACGGGCGCGCTCTAAACTCGCGGAATTTGTGAATATACTTCGGGCCTGGGAAGGAAAGACGACCACGTCTAACGGAGGTAATGTGGTGTTATGCCAGCTAGAGCACTAACTGCGATGCCAACCAACAAAGACAGGGCGGCGGCGCTGGCCACCAAGGTTGTACTGTACGCCAGGGTATCCAGCAAGGATCAAGAAAAGGAAGGCTTCAGCATCCCAGCGCAACTTCGACTCCTGCGTGACTACGCCGGCGCCAAAGGATTTGCGATTGCGCATGAGTTCACTGATGTCGAAACGGCGAAGGAGAGCGGCCGTACCAACTTCGGCCAGATGCTCGCATACCTGAAAAAATATCCGGGGACCTGTCGTACGATTCTCGTCGAAAAGACGGACAGATTATATCGGAATCCGAAGGACTGGGTAACGCTCGGTGAGCTCGACGTGGAGCTTCACTTCGTCAAGGAGAACGAGGTTTATTCCCGCGACTCGCGATCGTCGCAGAAGTTCATGCACGGCATGAAAGTCCTGATGGCCAAGAACTTTATCGACAACCTCTCCGAGGAGACCCGGAAGGGCATGACCGAAAAAGCCTGTGCTGGCTTCTATCCGAGCTATGCACCGGTTGGATACCGGAACACTGGCGGCCCTGACGGAAAGCGCGTGATCGTCTCGGATCCCAACGACGCGCCGGTGATCACGGAGCTTTTCGGACGATTTTTCACCGGTCGGTATTCGGTCAGGGCGCTTGTGAGGGAAGGTAACGGCGAAGGTCTCAAGCTGCGGGGTCGCAGACTAAATAGCAGTGTCGTTCACCAAATCCTGAGAAAGCGGTTGTACACGGGGGACTTTGATTGGAACGGCACGACGTATCAGGGTACGCATGAACCACTCGTGACAAGCGAAGTCTGGCAGGGGGTTCAGGAACTGTTGGACGCCAAAGCCGAGAACAAGACGCGGAAGGTGAAGCACGACTTCGCCTTTACAGGGTTAGTGCGCTGCGGGCATTGCGGATGCATGATGGTCGGCGAAGTCAAAAAGGGCCGTTACGTTTATTACCACTGCACAGGCAACCGCGGAAAATGCCCTGAGCGCTTCACGCGCCAGGAAGTCCTTGCCGGCGAGTTCGCCAACGTCTTGCAGGAGCTGGTCATTCCGCAGCCGATCCTTGAATGGCTCGGTGACGCCGTGCTCACTTCCGACCAAACCGAGCAGGCGGCCCGTGCACAGGCTATCAGGAAGTTGCAAGCCCGATACGACCAAATTCAAGCGCGCATCGAAACGATGTATATGGACAAGCTCGACGGGCGCATCACCCAGGAGTTTTTCGACAAGCAATCGGCTACCTGGCGCGGTGAGCAAAACCTACTGCAGGGCAAGATCCAAGATGCCCAGAAGGCCACGCCAGCGCCAATCGATCAGGCCATCGACATGTTGCGCCTGACGAGCCGGGCGAGCGAGTTATTCCTGCAGCAGCCAGCCGCAGAGCAGCGCCGGTTGCTCCAGGTGGTCGTCGAAAAGGCGGCTTGGCAGAACGGGGCGTTGGGGACGACCCTGTTCGAACCATTCGAGATCTTGCGCCATTCGAACCAGGAAAGTTCTAGAAAAGAAAAGGAGAACTGCGGGTCAGGACGCGAATTAGAAATTTGGCTCCTCAGGTAGGACTCGAACCTACAACCCTTCGGTTCTATAAAAAGGATGTCAAGAGAAAAGGTTCCCCCGCGAGCTGGACGGGCGTACCACCCTAAACCTTTCCTGTCCCGGACCCTTACGGTCCTTGGCTGCCGTCCGATCAGAACTATGCGTCCCGCCACTGTGCCCACTCTGTGCCGCGCGGAGCGTTCCCTGGCTTCGCGGCCGGTATCGAGGTTCGGGTGAACATATCGGCGGGTGATTGCAAAATCGCTGTGTCCCGCGAAGTACGCCAACGTGCAAGGATCCATGTACACGGACCACTGCGTAATGCATGTGTGGCGGAATGTATAGAGCGGAAACGGTTCGATGCGAGCCGTCCTGCACGCTTTCGGGTGCTGCTTTTTCAACGATGACGGTTCGATATGTCCGCTCTGGGTCCGGGCCGGGAAAACCCACTGTGAAGTCGAGGCCGCTCTGCGTTTATCGAGTAGAGCGGCGACCCGGTTGGTCAACGGAATCGAGCGCCGCGCGTTCGCGGTTTTTCCGAAGGGAATATGCATCGCACCGTCGCGGATCTGTTCCCATACCAGCCGGTAACACTTCTCGGGCGGTCCGGACTCGGAACATGAGGCTGATCAAAGACTGCCGCGGCGGCAGAGAAGGAATGCATTGGCCGATACGTCAAGATCTCGCAATGGGTCAAGTTGAGGTGACGCCGGCTTCACGGGAGTGATCTCCCAGAACCCGTTTGGGGGCAAGAATAGAGTAAAGTACGGATGAGCCACTTCCGGAGGACAACATGGAATCTCTACGACGGCGGGACTTTATCAGGGGCATGTCTTTCCTCAGTGTTGCCGCCGGAGTCAAACCGGCCGCGGCGGCCTACAATCCCGCTGCGAAGTTCGGCGTTAAAGTCAGCGAAGTCGAGTATCGCCGTACCAAAGCCGGACGGCAACTGATGGCCCGCATCTATGAGCCGGCAGGGACGGGACCGTTTCCAACCGTTCTCGATCTTCACGGCGGCGCGTGGAACGCAAAAGACCGCAAAGCTGAAGAACCGATGGATCGCGCTATAGCCGAAAGCGGCGTGCTGGTCATCGCCGTCGACCTGACGCTCGCGCCGGAATCGCCGTATCCCGCGTGCGTGCAGGATGCCAACTATGCGGTCCGCTGGCTCAAAACGAAAGCGGCGTCGTGGAACGGCAACCCGGCGAAGATCGGCGTCTACGGCAGTTCGAGCGGCGGCCATGTTGCGGAACTGCTCGCCATGCGGCCGCGGGATTCCCGGTACAACGCGATCCCGTTGCGGGAAGCGCCGAGCGTCGAGGCCTCGGTCGCATACGTCGCAATGCGCTCGCCCATTAGCAACACCTTCGCCCGCTACCAGAATGCGGAAAAGCTGAAACGCAGCGCGATGGTCAGGAACAATACGACGTTCTTCGTCCCCTGGGACACGATCCACGAAAGCAATCCGCAGGAGATCCTCGACCGGCACGAGACCATCACAAAGGTGCCATTCCTGATAATGCAGGGTGCCCTCGACGACAACGTCCTTCCGGCGGTACAGGAGAGATTCGCGCAGACCTATAGAGATGCCGGCGGCGATATCCAGTACCAGCTGTTCGAAGGTTGCGAGCACGAGTGGGTCGCCCAACCGGGGCCGCAAACTGATCACGCACGGGAGATGGTGAAGGCCTTCATCGCCCGCCAGGTGAACGCTTCGTAATCGCAGCAATTTTTATCTGGCGCTGCTGCCTTCGCTGATCGGTGTGCGCCCGATTACCGTGGGCGCGTGGGCGGTGGTGACAAGTGATCAGTCTGAATTGCCGTGGATCCGGCTGGCGGGAGCGGCGGCCCAGCCGCAGCGGTTGATGATGGACGCGAACCCCGTTTCTGGACAGCACCCGCTTGGGACAGCCGCCGTGACTGGATGCGTTTGGAGGTAAGGGCCGCTGGCTGCTGCGCGTCGGCTTGAGGGACCGGCAGCCCTTTTTCACCTTACAAGTTGCGGGCGGCCAACTTACCATTTGCGAGACAAGCAACGCCCGCGCCGGGCTTTGATGTAATGAAAACTGCGGCGTCGCGCTGAGCAATCTTTTGATGTCATGAATCCACTTCCCACCAGTCGTGAAGCTTGGCTGAACGAGATCGCGCAAGCGCTTCGCGATGCCTCCGAAGCAATCCCTTTTGGTCCCCTTGCCGGGGCGTCTTTCGGCGCCAACGAACTCTTCCATCTTGGCCCGGTAACGGCACTCAAATTTCGGGGAATGCGGCGATCAAAACGGATCGCGCGCGAAATCACAGAGGCGGCACTGGCCAGCTACGTAGCCACCACAAGCGAGGGCACAGGCTCCCTGACAGATCCTCGCGTTGCTTTCGCGTTCACCTACCTGACGAGCCACTTCGCGCTCAACCTGCTCACCGAACAGCAGGTTGCCGGGCTGATGGATCACATTGAGAGCCACCCGGAGGCGCTGAGAGTTGACCTCGGTTCTGCAAAACCTGGATAAATCGGGAGCAGCGGAAACAGAAAACTCGATTAAGCTCCCGCTGTTGATACTCGGTAGATCGTCGCCACGTGGCATTGAAAGTGTCGGCGACCTCGCGGATGATTCCACCTTGTCGGGCAGTGTATAGCCTATCCGCACATGCCACTCGGGTGCCTACCATGCATTCCGTTGATGTGAATGACCGCCCCGCTATCCTCAAGTCCGGCGGGAGGAAGCGTGGCGGTCATCTCCTCGAACTCCGTTTGGGGCCAGTGTTGCCAACATGACCCCAAATTGTACGATTGGTGATGGAAAGTGATAATACGCACTTCACGCCCTCTCACAAAACGCGACCCGGTTGTATTGGCCAGGGCCGCGTTTTCGTTACGTGTGACGCGGGGAAACCACAATGCCGTTCACTACTCTAACCGATGAGGAAGAGAAAGAACTGTACCGCCTGCAGCGCCTCTATTGGCGCGAGGCCCTACGCTGTGAGGAATCCAGAGCGTACCTGGCTGGATGTGTCATGCTAGGCTCCGCTCTTGAGACGCTGCTGATTCTCATGGTCAACTGTTATTCCGATGAGGCCGACCAGACCGGAAAGGTTCCCACGACAAAGGCCAAACCAAAGCCGCTCCTCGAATGGAAATTCATCGAACTGCTCCGAGTGGCCAAAGCCGCAAACTGGCTGCCTTCGCAGATGGACTTGAACGAGGAATGGAACAGCGGGAAAGCCCGGATCGGCGACTACGCCGAAGTCGTGCGCATGGTGAGAAACCTTGTCCATCCCGCGAGCTATGCGACGGAACAGTACCGTAGCCGTGTTACCGCCAAATACCTGCGATGGCAGTTCGACGTAGTGCTCCACTGCCGTGACTGGCTTTCCGAGCGGAACAACAAAACGCTGCTGGAGCACATGAAAGCGGAGGGCATAGTGTAGAACCTCGTCTCTATTGGGGACAAAATGACGCAAACCTATGTCGCAGAGACGTTGCTCCAGTTCATGGAGCGGATCAAGGAAATCGAAAAAGCCTGGGAGTCGAAAAAAGACGGCGAACCCGGCCTTTGGTCTCGCGGCGCGGGGAAGTCCACCTGGCCCCTGATCCCGAAGCTCTACAGACCTCGGCGCACCATAAAACAGTTGCTGTCCGCTGAGGATGAGATACGAGAGGAATTTGTGAGGCGAGCTCCCGGCTTGACCACCCACAAGCCCGCCAATGCCTGGGAATGGTACTTCTTGATGCAGCACTATGGTTCGCCGACGCGCTTACTGGATTGGACCGAAAATCCCCAAATTGGCCTTTATTTCGCCGTCAAGGACAGCGATGGCCCACATGATGCGGTGGTATGGGTCCTCGATCCGTGGTGGCTGAACGGGCGCGTACTAGGTGAAAACTACTCCGAGGTGCTGCCCGCCGGCTCGGCCGGCCTGTCCGAAGCGGACGCTCAAAGATATCGTCGCGCGCCACTGAACGAGCTCTTTCCGGAGCGCACGGACCATTTGGCGCGAATCATAGTCCCGAGCTATGCAACCGACGCCATACGGGATGAGCTCGACGACTATAGTATCGACGAAGCCGCAATCTATCCAGACCTAGAGGGCCTTGGAAAGGTTGTCAGGAGGAATTGGCTGCCCGATGATGACGACCAGATGCCACACAAAGGCGTACTTACCAGGCTCAAGCCATCCCAGATCCACGGGGTTGGAGTGTTTGCGATCCACGCGATTAAGAAGGGCACACGACTGTTCGCCGGAGATTCAGACGAGATGAGGTGGATAGAAGCGGATCGTTTACCCAAAGACGAACAGCTTCGGAATCTCTACGACGACTTTGCAGTCGTCAAGGAAAGAAAGGATCGGCATCCCACGCGATATGGCTGTCCCCGTCATTTTGATCGCCTGACGGTGTCTTGGTATCTGAACGATCCGAGGCCCGGTAAGAAGCCAAACGTCAGGTGTGACGAGAACTATGACTCTTGGTCGCTGCGGGACATCCAGGCAGATGAGGAATTGACCGTTGATTCCAAGACTTATAGCGACCACACGGCATCCAAGCCGGCCACTACCGAAGCTTCAAAACCCAGGAAAGGGAGCCTCTGACGCCCGGCCGCACAGCCGGATACGTCCTATCGAAAGCCGTTATCCAGAAGCCCGGTTCTGGGAAGTGTGGCGGCCTTGCCCCCAAATCGATTTCCTGAAACGCCGATCACGGCCACTTGATTTAGCGGCATCCGCCTGGAACAAGTCGCCCTCGCGGACCCGGATTATGAGGCAGTCACAGAGAACGAGCTGCCCGGCGAACGCTTGCAAGCCGGGGGCTGAGCACGCGATTCCACCACATGATCGCGCCAGTCACAAACATCGCCGCGGGGGCCAGTCCGAATAAGGCCCAAATCGCCTTCGTCGTCTGGTCGCAGAGCCCAGGCCCGCCGCAAGGAATCCCGATGCCGTTAATGCGGCCGAAATGCAAGAAGGCGAGCCAATAAATCACCCGATCGACGATGCGTAACCCGGCATTAGCGGCCGTGGGAGGCTCAAGCCGATCGCCGAGGTCCTGAAGCGGTTCGGGAATGCTGAGATAGACGCCGCTAACGCCAAACACCAACATGAATCCAAGGCTCCAGAAGCCGATCATACTGTGCAGGTGCCAGGTAAAGCGTTTCCATCCCACGCCGCGATGCAGTGTCAGGCTGCGACGCCAAGTCTTGATGCCCGGCCACCAGATCCCCAGACCAGTCACGACAAGCGTGAGCAGGGCGAGAGCGCCAAGGCCGTTCACTTTCCGGCCAGTTGGTCCGGCCAGCAGATTGTCGTGCAGATCAAGCAGCTTCGACACAAGCCAGATGCTGACTGGAACCGAATCGCCAAGATCGCTGCCCGTCCGAGGATCGAATTGCCGCTTCTTGATCTCATCGCCCCGGCGGAGCCAGACATCTACCGGCTGATCGAGATTCAGCGCCGGGCCGATTTTCACCACTCGGTAGCCTGGATACAGGTGACTGGCGGCCTGCGCGAGCTGGTCATCAGTCAATCGTGGTCCAGAACCCTTCAAGATGATTGGTTCGGGCGTCGCAGCTCTGTACAGCTCGTTGGAACCTCATTTATGCGCGGCGCTGAGCCTGCTCGTGCAGGCACGAGCGCAGTGAACCATTTGGGGACCCCGAAAACATGGGGTAAAACTGAGGTTCTGGGAAGTTTCCCCTTCGCAGAACCGA
>JBEKBK010000331.1:0-9405 GCA_050015435.1 Bryobacteraceae bacterium | reverse complement strand
CGGAAGTCTGGACCGTTTCGGATCCAGCGGTGACTTGGACCGAGGTGGTGGTGCGCGCCAATTCCAGCTTGATGGCGGCCAAGTCAGTGGCGCGCGCCGAATCTATCTTGACATTTTCTAGCCGGAATGTTTGGAAGCCCGGCGCCTCAATGACCAGATCGTAGAGTTCCGGGCGGACGCTCTCCACCGAGAAAAATCCGTTGTTGGTGGTACGCGTCGAAATGAGCGCCTTCTTGCCGCCGTGCAGCAGCAGATTGACGGCCGCGCCGGGAACCGCTGCGCCGGACGGATCAACCACGGATCCGGTTAAGCTTGCACTTCCCTGCGCGCGGAGCAAAGGGCTGGGATTGAAGGCGAAAAAGAATAGAGTAAGAGCGAACCAGCGACCCATCGAAGCCTTTCCCAAATCCTGTTATAAACGGAGTCTAGCATGGATGTTTAAGACTCCAGGCTCAGTTGTTCACCTTAGATTGCTTCCAGTTCCTCTTCGAGCAGTTGCTTCTGATATAGGTCCGCGTAGTATCCGCCGGCCGCCAGAAGTTCGGCGTGGGTGCCCTGCGCCACCAACTCTCCGTGTTCGAGCACGAATATTCGATCGGCGTGGCGAATGGTCGAAACACGATGCGAGATGAGAATCGTGGTGCGGCCACGCATCACTCGCGAGAGCTCCGAGAGGATTCGCTCTTCCGTCGCGGTATCGACGCTCGAGAGGGCGTCATCTAGAATCAAGATGCGCGGATTTCGAAGGATCGCGCGCGCGATTGCGGTACGCTGCTTCTGTCCGCCCGAGAGGGTGATGCCTCGTTCGCCTACTATCGTTCGGAAGCCTTCCGGGAATCCGGCGATGTCAGGCCCCAGTCCGGCAATCTCCGCGGCCTGCTGGATTTCCCGCTCAGTCGCGTGCTTCACTCCAAAGGCGATGTTTTCACCGAGCGTAGCGCTGAATAGAAACGTCTCCTGCGGTACGTATCCAATTTCACGCCGTAGGTCTTCCGGAGAAAATTGCCGCACGTCAATGCCGTCCACCGTCACCGTTCCGGCGCTGGGATCGATCAGCCGGGGAACCAGGTGAGCCAGCGTGGTCTTGCCGCTGCCGGTGTGTCCCACAATCGCTGCCGTAGCGCCGGCCGGAATCCGGAGACGTACGTCCTGGAGGGCAAACCGAACGGTGTTCGGGTATCGCATGGCAATCCGGTGGAACTCGATCTCGCCGTTTAACGGCGCGGGCACGGGCCGCGGCGAGGCCGGCGGAGCAATGCGCGGACTTTCCGCGAGCAGCGCCCGCACACGCCCCAGGGAGGCCTGACCTCGCTCGACCAGATTCGCCACCCAACCCATCGCGATCATAGGCCAGACCAGCATTCCCATGTACGTGTTGAACATCACGAAGCTGCCGAGAGTGATCTTGTGAGCCATCAGCCGCACGCCGCCCATCCACAAGACCAGCAGAAATACCACGCCCAGCAGCGCGGTGAGCAGAGGGTTAAAAATTGCCGAGATGCGCGCCAGGCGCAAATTCTCATGAATGTAGTCACGATTGAGCCGCTCGAAGTGCGCCAGCTCGGCGCGTTCCTGAACGTAAGCGCGCACCACGCGGACGCCCGCCAGATTCTCCTGCACGCGGCTGCTGATATCCGAGAACATTCCCTGGATGGCTTCGAAGCGGTCGTGAATGCGCCGTCCGAAGCCGAGCACGGCTAGGCTCACCAGCGGCGCCGGAGTCAGCGCCACGAGCGTCAGGGGCCAGTCCACTGAAAGCATAACAATCACTGAGACAACCAGGGTCAGCGACGTTTCAAACAAATACATCACGCCTGGGCCGAGCATCATGCGCACGGCGTTCATGTCGTTGGTGGCGCGGGCGAGAATGTCGCCGGTTCGCATGCGGCCGTAAAACTCGGAGTCGAGCGTCATGAGCCTGGAAAACATGTCGTTGCGCAGATCGAACTCGACATCCCGCGAGATGCCGATCAGGATCACGCGCATCCAGTATTGAAACAACCCCTTGAGCAGCGAAACGCCGACCAGGATCGCGCAGAATTCGATCATCAGCCGCAGAGCAAAGCCGTTGGTAAGCGAGTCGATCGCCGCGCGGATCACTAGCGGCTGAACCACGGCGAGCAGGTCTTTGATCGTAAGCGCACCCAGGCCGAGCGAAAATCCGTGGCGGTAACGCCACAGATAGGGCCGCAGGAATTGGAACGAATCTTTCACGCCTTCATAACCCTATCCATTCCGCCACGGTCTTGGCCCATTCAATCGCGGCGGTTTTGCGTCCCTCGCGATTGAGCCACCAGCCTTGCGCGCTGAAATAGGCGTCGGGCGCGGCGACCACGCTCCACGTGATGTCCGGCCCCAGCGAACGAAAAATGTTTCCGGCCCGGCGCGTGTGATAGTCGCTGGTGACCAGAAGAACATGATTAGCGTGCAGCTCGCGAACCTTGGGTACGATGGCTTGCGCCTCTTCCAGCGTCGAATGCGCGTTATGTTCGAAGGGAATGAAATATGCCTCGGGGTACCCGGCCGACACCGCGAACGGAATCGCCAGATCGCATTCGTAG
Source organism: Bryobacteraceae bacterium (assembly GCA_050015435.1). Lineage (GTDB taxonomy): Bacteria > Acidobacteriota > Terriglobia > Bryobacterales > Bryobacteraceae > Palsa-187. The sequence continues at coordinate 6,844 of JBEKBK010000331.1, read as the reverse complement.
TGTCCATAAGCGCCGGCGGGGCCGCTGACCAGCACTCGCGGCGCGTAACCCTGCCGGACGAGTTCCGCCGCCTTGAGGATGCGATTACCTAGAAAGTCGCCTCCCAGGACCACGACGAGATCAGCCTTTTCGGGCGGTCCATCGCGCACAAGGTACGAACCCACGGTTGTGAGAATGGGAGCTCGAAGAAGAACCGCAAGTACGATCAGGACCCCGACCGTGGAAAAAACAATGCCGAGCTTCTTCACGGATGCTGGGCCGCGGCTTACTTCTCGTCCGATGCTCGCGGATCAAGGCGGCCGACGGTTTTCAAACGCTGAAACAATCTCTCGACTTCCTGTTCGTCTTCCGGCCGCAGCAAAGGATAGCGATTCGGCGGCGGCAACTGTTTGGGCGGCGACGGCTTGGGCGCCGCACTCGGTTCCTGCGCCGACGATTCACCCCAAAACTGACGATACGGCACGCCGTCCAGCAGCGCTCTTCGCGAGCGCCGGCGAACCTGGCGCAGAAGACTAAGGCAGGAATCGAAGTCGCCGGGATACACGAGCCGCTCGCGGCTGCGATCCGCGAGCGTGAGATACAGAACCAAGGGCGCGTTCCATCCGGTCTGGTCGATGCGGGTGATCTCGCCCCAGGGAATGTCTCTGCGTCCGATGCGCAGTTGAGTTTCATGAATCTCAATGACGGGACGGAGAGCCAATAGGAAAACACCCAGTGCGGTCAGCGCGAACAGAACTGTAACGATCCAAGCTGGGGTCCAACGGAGGCTGGTCCAGACGGAGACCATCGTTCCGCCAACGGCGAAAAGTGCGAGAGAAAAGTATCGACGAGAGGGAGCGTACCGCGCGACCAGACAACTCACATACACAGACTACCATTGAGCAGACGGCGATGGGGGGAAACGACAAGCCGGACACATGGATTGAACCAGGGGTCCGGCGCGGACGAGGGCGTCCGCCCCACGACGGACTCTTATCCCGTGGTCGGAAAAGTTTTCGAGATGTGGTCATGCCACGTAAGGTTCTCTTCGTCGACCAAGGCCCAAACTAATCCCAGTCCGGCCGAAAGTAAACTGAGGACGCTGGCGACTTGACGCAGCCCACGCTGATCCCGATCCGGGGTCCGGCCGTCGAAATCCACCAGCTTGAGGCCCGCGAAGCGCATGCCGGGTGTATCGCCATTCGAAATACAAAACAACGCACGGTAAAAAAACCCGAGCACCGCCGCCAAACATAACAGCATCGGTATGCTTTGTTTGGAGATGACGATGTTGCCGCCGGAGAGAACGAAAATCGCCAGAAATAGACCGGCCCCGATCATGACCATGCTCGCATCGAAAGCCGCGGCAATCATCCGGTGAGCGGGCAGGGCTACGGGCGCGTCACAGTAGATCACCGCCTGGACCGCCATGGTCTGAGCGGGGACGTAGGGGTCGCTGAAATCCAGGGACTGTTGAGAGTCCAGCGTCCGGCGCGACGACGCTGATCGCGGGGTCCTCGGTTGGTGCCGCCGAATGGTAACCGCTTCGTCATCGAAAGATCGAACCGGGGTCAGCGTCGGAATCGGGATTACCTTAGGGCCTCCGGATGCGTCTCGGAACAGTGATGGTTGAAAGCTTGCTCGTTCCGGAGGCGCTGAAGCCAGGGGGTCGTCTTTTGTCCAGAGGTTGGTCTTGGTCCACGGCTCCGCCAGGGAATCGAGCGCCGGCGCCGTGGCGGTGGAAAGGGCATAGCCCTCCATACCTGAAGAGTGCATACGGCGGCCACAGCGGGAACAACGTCGTTCGTCCTCGTCGTTCCAGGTTCTACAGTACCTGCATTGCATATCTGATCTGCTCCGGCTTGACTCGCATAGCGGCCCTCTGTTACGGTTCTCAATTGAGCCCCAGTAAAGAGTCGTGGGCGAAACGTACTATTCTCCCAGTAATCCTTCGTACCATAACTACTCAGTTTTGTCACGCACTTTGTTTAGTACGGTTAGCCGTTATAGCCCAGTTGAGCTTCAACTTAAGCGCCCAAATCTTCCAACCGGCTTTACCGGCGCCGCCGCAGACTACCCAGGTTAGCCCTAATCCCAATCAGAAGATCCGTGTGCCCCGCCCCGACGCCCCGGCCAAGGAGGACGTTTATGTGGAGTCGGTCAGCCAGGAAGTGGAAGGATCGATACGCCATATGCGGGGCGCAGTACGCATTGAAACCACAGACATGCAGCTAAAAGCTGACGAAGTGGATTATGACGAAGATACGGGCGAGGCACAGGCCCGGGGGCACGTCCATTTTGAGCACTTCGTCCGGGGCGAGGTGGTCGATTGCGACAAAGCCGATTACAACCTCGACGATGAGACCGGGACCTTCTGGAACATATCCGGAACGGCACAGGCACAGGTCCAGGCGAGACCGGGGCTGCTGACAACCACGACACCCTATTATTTTCATGGCAAATGGGCCGAAAGATTAAAAGATCACTACATCCTGCACGACGGGTTTCTCACCGACTGCATCATCCCCCGGCCGTGGTGGGTTCTCAAAGCGCCGGTGTTCGACATCATACCGGGCGACCACGCGATCGCCCGCCGCTCCTGGTTCTACCTGGCAAAAATCCCGCTTTTCTATACTCCGTATTTCTATAAGTCCCTTAAGAAAGAACCGCGTAGGAGCGGAATCCTCATCCCTGACTTCGGCAACAATTCGCTGCACGGAAAGTTTGTGGGGTACGGGTATTACTGGGCGATCAGCCGCAGCTTTGACCTTACGTACCGCGGCCAGTACTTTTCCCAGGCCGGCCTTGCGAATCACGTAGAGTTGCGCGGCAAACTTAGCGAGAAGACCGGATTCGATTTGTCGGTCTTTGGAATCCATGACAACCAGACCACAACTCCCTCTGATAGCGGCGTTCGCATCAATCTGACTGCAAAATCCGACTTGGGTAACGGGTGGCAAGCCAGAGCCGACGTGGACTATTTGTCTTCATTCAACTTCCTGCAAAGCTTCACTCAGTCGTTTTATGAGGCGGTGTTTTCGGAGAGTCACTCGGTTGGCGTGGTCACCAGACATTGGGACGACTACGGGCTGAGTTTCGTGGTGGACCGCAACGTCAATTTTCTGAGCGTTACTCCCGGCGACGCGGTCGAGATCCGCAAGCTGCCGGAGGTCGACTTCAGCGAGCGAGAACACGAATACTATCTTGGGATATTGCCCATGTGGGTATCCTTCGACTCGAGTGCCGGGTTTCTGGACCGCAGCGAGCCCGATTACCAAACCCGCCAGTTTGTGGACCGGCTGGATGTGGCTCCTCACGTAACTACGGTGTTTCGCTGGGATAATTTTGAGCTGGTTCCGACCTTCGGAATCCGTGAAACCGAATACGGAGCCAGCTTTGTCAATGGTCAGGCCAACGGAGCCAGCATTCTCAGAAGTTCTCAAGACTTGACCGTGGATCTGATCCTGCCGGCCTTAGCCCGGGTGTTCACGGCTCCCAAGTGGCTGGGAGACAAAGTCAAGCACGTGATCGAGCCGCGAGTACAATACAAATACGTAACCGGCGTGGATGATTTCGAGCGCATCATCCGCTTCGACGAGAACGATCTTGTCACCGACACGAACCAAGTGGAGTTTTCTCTTACCAATCGCTTGCTGGCTAAGGACAAAAACGGTACGGTAACCGATTTTCTGACGTGGGAGCTCAAGTACGCCCGCTATTTCGATCCAACTTTCGGGGGCGCGGTGGTCGCTGGCCAGAGGAACGTGATTGACAGTTCGGTGGATCTCACCGGATTCACTTTCCTGGACGGGCCGCGGCACTCCTCGCCAGTGGTGAGCGTGCTGCGGGTGCAATCGAAGGTCGGATTCGAGTGGCGCATGGACTATGATCCTCTGCTTCATCGGATTTCGAACAGTAGCATTACCGTGGACGGACGCATCCACCAGCTGTTTTGGTCGGTGGGAAACACTTTAGTGCGGGAGGACCCGGTGCTTGCGCCGAACGCCAACCAGTTTCGCACCCGGATCGGCTACGGCAATCCGAATCGCCGCGGTTTGAACTACGGCTTCGATGTCTATTACGACTATAAGAACGGCATGCTGCAGTGGTGGCAAACCCAGGCCACGTACAACACGGACTGTTGCGGCTTCAGCATTCAATACCGGCGCATCAACAGCGGCACGCGCGACTTCTCTCAAATGGAAGCCGCGTTCGCGGTATCGAATATCGGAACGTTTGGAACCTTGAAGAAGCAGGAGAGAATGTTCTAGCGGATTGGGCCGAGGTGCGGCGCATAAGTTAATCTCCGCCCTCCCGAACCGGCGTCGATTGGGGAGGGCGGAAATTCTGGACCCTAATGACTGATTGTCGTGGAATCCGTGGCGGTCGTTCCGGTGTCGTCGGTGACAGTAAGTACGAACGTGTATGAGCCCTTGCCTCCAAACTGCACGGTTGGGGTAGCCGTATTCGCGTTGACGATCACGGCCGGCTGGCTGGTGGGCGCCAGGGACCACTGGTACAGGAGCGGGTTACCGTCCGCGCTGGTGGAAGCCGTGCCATCCAGTTGCAATAGTGCCTGCGGAGCGCTGACATTCTTTGGATTCGCAACGGCGACGGTCTTGACGTAAAGCTGGTAGAGCGTGCCGCCGCTATAGTTGAAGCCGAGGCTGCTGCCGTTGCCGCCGTAGTCGGTGATACCGATGAGGCTGTAATTCCCATCGAGCAGGACGCCGTAATCGGGGATCGCGCCGTCCATATTCGCGCCGGTGTTTGGATCCGTCGCGCTAAAAGTGTGCAGAACCTGGAAGGAACCGCTAGGACTGATGCTGTAAACGACACCATTGCCGTTCGTCCCTCCGTCAACCGCCGTCGAGTAGAGTGTCCCATCTGGCCCAAGAGTCAGCCGGGCATGTGGATTCGCGCCGTCCGAATTCTCACCGGCGGCGTTTACGCTGCTGAAGTTGTGCACAATCTCAACGACCGTGGGTTTCAAGAGCGAATAGCTGAACACGACGCCATTGCCATTGGTTCCGCCGTAAAAAGTCGCGCCGTAGAAAACGCCGGGCGCCGTCTCGACCAGCGGTTCGTAGCAGCCCGCACCGTCCGTATTGTTGCCGTTTGCGTCCGTTTGGCTGAACGTGTAGAGCACTTCGAGGTTGCCATATGGCGCCATCCGGTACAGAATACCGGAGGGCAACGGGGCGCCGGATGGCGTACTGGTGGCTGGCCACACTGCGCAACCATAAAAGAATCCGTCCTGGGCCTGCAGCAGCGACGCTGCGTGGCCCTCGGCGAGTGTAAACTGATGCAGAACGCTAAAGTTGTTGCCCGAGGTATCCATGACCCACGCGACGCCACAACCGCCAGTGTCAAAAGAGGACCCGCCACAAGTGTTTTGCCCTCCAAGACGGGTCGTGCCGTAAAGATTACCGTCGTTTCCGATCACCACAGTGCGCAGCGGATTGGCTCCGTCCTCGTTGTGCAAGTTCGCATCCAACGCGCTGAACGTATGCAGCACCGTGAACAATCCGGACGTAGTGATTTTGAAGATCGTGCCGTTGCCGTTCTGGCCGCCGTAAGAGGCCATTCCATATAAAACACCGTCGGGGCCAAGCGTCAGTGCGACACCCGGAGTGGCTCCATCCTGGTTGTTTCCGTTCGGATCCAATGCGCTAAACGTATGCAGCACCGTATACTGCTGCGACTGCAAACTGAACGCGTAGATGACGCCATTGCCGTACTGGCCGCCGTCATAGGCCATCCCGTAGACAATATTCCCGGGACCCAGCACCGGCAGGGTGTCCGGTTGGGATCCGAGAGGACTCGTGTATTGGGCTGACGGGGCTTGAAAGGTATAGAGCACGGAGATTGGGCCGTCCGCGAGTGCGCTGCTCGCCGTGGTAGCGGCCATCATGAGCGTCGCCAAGACGGCGCGCCTCTTAAGCGATGGACCTGAACCAGCCGCCGTCGCGTTTCGTGGAGCGACCGTACTGAAGTGAAACATGTGAATCCTCCTAGGATGTATTGTAACTACAAATCGTAGTTCGGAAACTCTTCAAAAAACACTCGTTTTTTAACGCCCTGCGCCGTTTCAGCGGCACTCAGTTCAGTTGTATGGTGAGCGGCGGTACGAAATCGTCCGATATTGGGATGGTTTCCACGGGCGCAAACGAGCCTGTAGACGTGCCAGTCAATCCGCCTGCCGAGAAGCAGGTACCGCCAGGCTGGTTGGAGGAATACATAGTCAGCTCCTGTGACGCGCCTGGCGTGGGATAATATAGGAAACCAGATGCGACGGCCACGTAGTTGGCAACGTTGAACCCCGCCGGTGAGTAAACATTCGTGGGAAGATACTGCGTACCGGAACAGTTTGAGGAAGTGAAATAGACACCACCGGTGCTTTGCACCCCGCTTGGAAAGACGTTGATCGGAACCACAACCCCATCGGGAGTCTGAAATCCCACCGTCAAATACGGTCCCCAGCTACCCTCTATTACCGTATAAGTGTGGCCAAGTGCGTCCACTACCCGAAATCCGCCAGGACCCGCTGGCCCCTGCAGCCCTTGGGCACCAGCTACACCTGCGGGACCCTGTGACCCCGCCGATCCCGCCGGCCCTTGCGCTCCCGTCAGCCCAGTGAGCCTTGCGCCGCCAACACTGCCCAGTATGCGGGACTCGTGTCCGGTTCGTTGCCTGTGTTGCATCCGCCGGCGCTGCAATCCGGCGTAGCCGTGAAGTTGGCTGGAAAAACGTTTTGCCCGCTATGACAGCCTGGTTGTGAACCTTCGACGCAAATCGAATTGAGCCCAGCGCTGGAAAAAGCGTTCAGTGTTATGCTCCCCGCTGAAAGCGAGAAACCTTGACC
>JBEKBK010000330.1:0-9451 GCA_050015435.1 Bryobacteraceae bacterium | reverse complement strand
ACTTCAGGAACAGGTGAAGGAGTTCCAGCACTCGCAGGATGAGAAGATGGCGGCTTTGCAAGCCCTGCTGCAACAGGCGGTCGACGCGTCGAACCGCAGCGCGTCCGCAATGACCGCAATGCAGAAAGAAGTCGACGCAAAGCTGAGCCAGCAACAGAGCAGTCTGGTGGCTCCCGTGGCCACCGTGGGGACCAAGGTCGACCAATTGTCGGATGACGTTCGCGCCTTGGCTACCAGCGTGGCCGAACTGGCGCGCAAAATGGGCGCTCTCGATTCGAAACTGAGCGATATTTCCAGCGCGATCCGCACGTTGAGCGCTCCGCCGGTCGCCCCACCGCCTCCCGCGGGTCAAGCCCCGACTCCCAACGGTCCGCCGCCTGGAGTTTCCGAAGAGTCCCTCTATCAAAATGCGTACCGGGATTATAACGGCGGCAAGTTCGATCTTGCCATGGACGAGTTCAGCAAGTATCTGCAGTATTTTCCCGACAAGACAGATCACGGGGCTGCCGCCCAGTATTACATCGGCTACATGTATTTCACCGCCATGCAGTATCCCGACGCCATCAAGGCATTTTCGGCCGTGCTCGATTTCCCGGAGAATTCGAGAACGTCCGAGGCAATGTATTACAGGGCTGTCTCGCTCATGAAGGATGATCAAAAGTCGGAGGCGGGCGCCGAGTTCAAGGCATTCCTGAAGAAGTATCCTGGAAGCGAGCACGTGGCGCAGGCACACGCCAATCTCAGGGCGCTCGGCATGGAAGCAGCGCCCAAGAAACGCCCCACCAGGTAAAGCTGAAATCTGCTATAGTCTCTCGCATGACCAGGACGGTTCTCGTACGTCTCGCCGCGGGGGTGGTGGTGTTGTTCGGCGCATGGGTGGCCTATACCCAAGCTCCGCAAGCTCCCGCGCAATTGAATCTTCAGAAGATCAAAGACGACCTCTACATGATCGAGGGGGACGGCGGGAACGTGGCCGTCTATCTGACCAACGACGGTGTCATCCTGATCGACGACAAATTCGAGCGCGACTTCAACGACATCATGGCCAAGGTCAAGAGCGTGACCGATAAGCCCGTCAAGTACGTGCTCAACACGCATCAGCACGGGGACCATACCGGCAGCAACGAGAAGCTGCTTCCCATCGCGGAAATCATCGCGCACAAGAACGCCCGGGCCAACATGGAGAAGAACAAACAGCCCGGCTTGATGCGGGTCGTGTTCAACGACGAATCAGACGTGTTCCTCGGAGGCAAAGAAGTCCGGATGAAATACTACGGCCGGGGCCATACGAACGGCGATGCCGTCGTCTATTTTCCGGCGCTCCGCGTGCTCCACACGGGCGACCTGTTTGTCGCGAGTGCTCCGCTGATCGATTACGCGAACGGCGGCAGCGCGGGCGAATGGGCGGCTACGCTGGATGGAGCCCTCAAGCTGGATTTCGACACTGTGATTCCCGGTCATGGTCCGGTCTCAAAGAAAGAAGACCTGATGAAATTCCGGGACAACATGCGCACTCTGAGCACGCGCGTCAGCGGCATGGTCCGGGAGGGCAAATCCAAGGACGAGGTCGCGAAAATGCTGACCGGCGACTTGGGATGGCCTCAAGCTTCGGCGGGCCGCGCCGTGGATGGGATGATGGTCGAGTTCAAGCGCTAGACCATTTCTTGATATTGCGTCGACCATTTTCGTACGGCTTGTAACGGTGCTTTCAGCGGAGTGCGCTTCCTGAGACGGTCTACGCTTTCCCCGAAACTGGTCTAGCCTCGCCCGCCAGCCCCAGTTGCTCCGCCCGCTCCTGCATGGCGCGGATGCAAAACTCGATGTGCTCATCGAGGTCGACGCCCATCTCGGCCGCTCCATTGATGATGTCGTCCCGGTTGACATTGCGGGCGAACGCCTTGTCTTTGAGCTTTTTCCGGACGCCTTTCACCTCGACTTCGCGAATGCTGCGGCTGGGTTTGACGTAGGAGCACGCGGTGAGGAAACCTGCAAGTTCGTCGCAAGCGAAAAGGGTCTTTTCCAGGCGCGATACACGGGGGACACCGCTATAGTTGGCGTGCGAAAGGATCGCGCGGCGAATCTCCGCGTCCGCGCCGCGCTCGGCGAGGATGGGCTCGCCCTTCATCGGATGGTCCGGCGCTTCCGGATGAATCTCCCAATCGAAATCGTGAAGCAGGGCCGTGACCGCCCACTTCCCTTCGTCTTCTCCGAACTTGCGGGCGTAGGCCGCGACGCAAGCCTCGACGGCAAGCATGTGCTTGCGGAGGCTCTCCGATTTCACGAATTCGCAGACGATGTCCCAGGCCTGAGTACGATCCATAAGCACAGTGTAGCGTTGCAGGCTTGTGTACGCGCTTGCTATAGTGGCATAGAGACCGCTGATCGCGCGGTAGCCGCACATTCGGGGGCCTGTGGCGCAGTTGGGAGCGCGCTTCCATGGCATGGAAGAGGTCGACGGTTCGAACCCGTCCAGGTCCACCAATTACTTAGCATCGTTTTCCCCCGTGCCGCCGTGCCATGATCGGGTCAGTTACTTTCTGGTTCACTGCGGCTGGCAGACCCAACAGATAGTCGAACATCGCCTGCTGCAGCGACGTTTCGCGCTCCGCATCGCCGAGTGTGTAAAGGTACGTCATGTCCAGGCTCGCGTGACGCCCCGCCTTCTGCGCCTCGGGCGGCATAGCACCGGCGACCTGCTGCCAACAGATGATGTTTTGCCGGCGAAACGGATGCCGCCAAAGCCCGCTAAGTACAGACCAAGCCGCTTCAGGATCGGCGGAACTCCTCACGGAAGATCGTGGCGCCAAGCCGATAACGGAGAAGTCAAGTTGTGTAATGAAGAGGTGCACGGCGGAGAATTGGGAGCGAGGAAGAGCCCACGGGACCTTTCGACCCCATGGAGGGCGCCGGCCGTGCTTATTCGACCCGCGCGTGGACTGTATCGACGGCGAACTGGCCATTGATTCCATGGCAGGTTACGCAACTTTCACCGAGCGCCGTGGTATTGGCCAAAGCGTGCGAGGCAGTAGCCTTGTCGTCGTGGCAGCCCTGGCACGCAGCCGAAATCGGCGGGGTCGTAGGCGTAAATCCGCCCGGACTGGCAACCGAGGCTACGGCGCCCACGTTGTCAACTTCGTAGGAGCTGTTGATGTGGCATGTAGAGCAATCGCGGAGATCGCCCGGGAATCGGACGTGCTGATAATTGGTAGTGCCCAGAGTATACGGATTCGACAGGTTATCACCGCGGTGAATACTGTGGATCTGTGTTGCGAAGCTGACGCTTTGTTTAGACGTACCGTCGGTCAACGTCGGATTATGGCAGATCACGCATTCCTGAGTGTTCCCGCGTGTACCGCTGTGGATGAAGCCCAGGTTCTGATGGCAGGCGCTGCACTTGTCCAGTGAAACAACTTGACGCCTGGCGGCACTTGGGCTGTTGTCGACCGAGAAATAATACTCGACCGGCATGGCCATGTCAGTTGCAGTCATTTGTTGCGTGGTTCCGGCGAGCAGAGTTACCGTGTTCGCCGCTTCCAATCGAAATGGTGTAGGAGCCCGTGGTCGCCGCCGGAATTGCGTTGGTCATTGTGTACATGTAAATGCCGTTGGTCCCGCCGGTCGCCTTGGTGGGTGTTTCGGAAACCCGCAACCCTCCGGGCCCAGTTCCGTAGCCGACATTCGACCCGCCGAGCACCATTCGAATGGTGGTGAGCTCGGTAATGTCCACCGCATTGCCTGACTTGTCGGTCACCTGGAACGTAGCGGTCGGGTTCTTGCCCGCCATGCCGTTATCGACTTTCAGGATTTTCAGAACGACTCCCGGGAGTGCCACTGAATTATTAGGAACTGTATGTGCCCCAGGAATCGAGGCGTCGAACTAGGTATGCTCGGTCGATACGTGGCAGTTCTTGCACTGCGTGTCGTCGACTTGAACCAGATTGACGTGATTTTCTCCCGTATCGAAGTTGACATCGTCATGACAAGAGCTGCAGACTACGCTGCTGGGGTTGGTCTTCCAGTTGTCGGCCTGAGTGGGACCGGCGGCGTGGCAGGTGGTGCAATTACGAATATCCTGCGGAAATACGATGGTCGAATAGTCCTCCAGAGTTCCGCGGTGAACCACGTAGTATTTGGTCCCAGCGACGACCGAGGGCAGGTTCGATCCCATGGCGGTGGATCGCCCACACGCCATTGAAAGGAAATTGGATCGGTGGAGAAAACAAGGTGCAGATTATCGCTCAGCGTCCAGGTTACCGGGATCACCACTTTCGCTGTGCCCGACGTGGCGATAATCGTCCCGGTATAGCTTCCCGCGGCCAGACTCTCGTCAAGTTCGAAATTCACGACGCCCGGCGTCGGTTAGCGACCCCAACGACGGTGTAATCCACGGCTGATCGGTACTCCATTGAACCGTGATATTCGATGGGCTCGTAAACGCTACGGGCACCTGTTGCATGGAGTAATACCCGGTCCGCATGATTTGACTATTGATCGAAGACGGCACGGCGTCCAGAGGAGCCCCGGAGGCGACATCGATGTTTAGCGCCAGAGTGATGCTGGCGTTATTCTGCCCGATTATAGAAACGCTGTAGGAGTTGATGCCCACGGGCGCTAGCACCGGGTCCGCCGTTACCTGGAGTTCACCGGGCGTCGTGGAACTGGACTGGACGAGGTTCAGCCAACTGGGAAGGCCCGGCGCGGAAAAACTCCAGGTTTGCGAGTGGATCGGTCCGGTAACCGCAACAACGGCGGGCGTCACGGGCTGACCCTTTACGATGTGCAGAGCGAGGGTCGTCGACGATAGCTGAAGGCCGGAGGCGGAATCGACGACATAGTGAACCTGGACCACGCTCGTACTTTGCAGCCCCATCAAACCCACGGTAAGCGTTCCGTCGTAGATTCCGGGAGGCTGGTTCGATACCCCGATGAACAGAGTCCCGTGCGTCGCATCGATCTGGGTCGCATTGCCATACACCCAGGATGCGGACGATGTCACCACAAAGTTGAAATATTCGGAGCCAAAATTCAACGTCATTGCAACGTTTACAAATGCCGCCGGGTCTCCCTGCCGGTATGGAATGGTCACCTGGCTGGTGGCCAGTTCAAATCCCACTTGGGGTTTGACCGTGAGGGCCACGCTAATTGGAAGAGCAGCATACGGGTTGGATTGCGATTGGAGGGTAACCGACCGCTGAAAGGTGCCCGGGACGGATTGGCTTGTGTCAACATTAATGCTCAAGGCAGGCGATGGCGTAGGGGAATAGGCTTGCGACCAGGCCCGGCCCTGGCGCCGCGCTCAACGAACCGCCGCCGCCGTTTACGGGAATGGTCAAGGCTTGTGGGGCTGGCTCGCCAATCCGCCACACCAACGAGTACCCCGATGACGGAGACATGACAAAGAAGTTGCCGGAATCGAAAGCGCTCAAATCGAGCTTTCCGACAAAACCGTCAGTCGACGCAAGAGGGTCATATGGCTGCTGGGCCGGCCCGGGATTTATTTGAGGTTGAATCACGCCAGGCGTCACCGGAAGAGCGCCGCTGTAGGTATACCCGGCCACGTACAAAATTCCTCCTGGACCTGGCACCATACGGACCCAATCGGTGACACCAGGAACGGGCGAACTGTACCGCAATTGACTTCCGTCGGCGGAAATTCCTGTTATTCCGCCGCTTTGAACAGCTCCTATCGCGCCTCCGCTGATTGCGTCGGGAAAGCCCGACCAATATACGTTCCCTCCGGCATCGGTCACGATCCCTGACTCGAAATTGTCGTTTCCCAACTCAACCGTGGACCATGCGAGGCGATTGGAACCGGGAGCCAGTTTGGCCAGATATCCCGGCACGGTTCCGCCAAGGTTGATGGAATAACTTGGCGCGCCGCTTGTCAGGTCCGGCGGAAAAGGCGTAACGCCGGCGATAACGAGCCCTCCATCTGACGTCACTGAGCCAGCGTTTACGCCGGCGGTACCGAGCCAGGTCGACGATACGAGAGTTGATCCCGTGGGATCGATCCGTACCAAGATCGACTCACTGTTGGGTGGCACTGGAGGAGGGTAAGGCAGGGCGTCCGCGGTCACCGGTAAATTGGCGGAAGAGCTTGCGCCGATCAGTACGATGTTCCCCGCGGCATCGAGCGTCATGTCGTTGAGCGATTCGTCTCCCGAACCTCCGAACGCCGTCACAAACAGCGGCGCCGATCCATCGGGCGCCATGGCGAGCGCAAACAGATCCTGGCCACCGGCGATATTGGGTTGAAGCGCGCCGGCCGTTCCGCTGAATGCGGGCGCCGAAACGAAGCCGGCGATGTAGGCGATTCCGTTGCGGACACGAAGCCGCTGGGGCCTCAGGGCCCAGCTGGGCGGTCCAACATAGCTCGAGTAGACGAGCTTCCCGGAGCTGTCCAACTTGGTGACAAATTGAGTGCCCGAGTTTGGAACCCATGCCTTCGGCGTCGTCGGAAAATTCGCTGCAAGATCAAATCCCGCCAGATAGATGCTGCCGTCCTGATCAACCCCTAGCCCGGTCACGTATTGAGCCGTCAGGAGATCCTGTAAATTCTGTGGCGATCCAAGAGTCAGGGACCCCAGCACGGTTGTAAACAGGACGGCCGTGGCACTGGGATTCAATTTCGTCACGAAAATGGAGGCCGAAGAAGGCCCCGAGGTTCCGCCGCCTGGGAAATTCACGGACGTTGTGACTCCCGCGACGACGACGTTGCCGGCCGGGTCCGCGCCGATGGCTTGAATCTCGTCAGCGCCTGAACCGCCCAGGTTAAGTGAGAAATTGAACCACTGGATCGATAATCAAATCGCGCCGGCGATCGTACGATCCCAGGCGGAATCCGACCAGGCCTTGTGAGTCCATCTGGTATTGGCATTCCACCTCTTGGTGGACTCCGCGGAGGATCTGGTAGGCGCGCGGGCTTTGAAACGCGAGCGTCTGTTCTTCGATCTGCACTGTTAGATCGCCGTGGGTATTTACCAACAGATTCGCCGCGCCGGGCAGAGCGAAGCGGAGAAGTTTCGGATCCGCGCCGGGATGCAGCTCCAGGTCGAACTCGAACCGGTTTCGATCAAAGTAGTAGGCAAGGTCGATTCTCGAATACAAATCAGCGGCACGAATTCGGGAATAGCGAGGCACGGAAACATGCCGTTGAGTTCCGTCCCCGCCGGCGAAATAGCGAGTCACGCCGCTCGAAGGGTTCTCCGCAGTCAGCGTTCGGCGGTTGGCGCCACGCCGTTCGAGCGCAGTAATGCGATTACCTTGAACCGAGCTAAATCTGATTTTGCGCGGGGAGATTCGAATGACTGCTCTGCCCGATACAGCAACGAATTCACCGCCGGCCGGTTCCAAAAATGGTGGAAAGGAGGTTGCTTTAAGTGTTCCGAAAATTAAAAAAAACCGCGATCGGATGCATCCACACACCATTATGCTGGATTTGAAACATTTTGTACGGAAAACATTCGGCCCTGCATCATTGGTCGGCGCTCGAGCCTAAGTCCACGAAGACGAAATACTCGGACGTTGACAGTCGCACGAAGAGGTTCTCTTTGAGCCCGCGAAGTGTTGTTCCGTTACCGCTAGGGCCGAAATCGAGTTCCTGAAGCCGATCGCGGATCGCGGAGGCGATAGAAACTTCTTCGGAGCCTTTGCTCTGGCCGCAACTGATGAACACGCGCGCGCGAGGGCCGGGTGGTCGATCGCTTAGCACGCTAGCTGTGTTCCAGCGAACACTACGCTTCATCTTACAGCAACGCGCCGTAGTCGATGCTGCGGCTGTCTCCGAGCGGGCGACGGTTTGGCTTGATGTCCCAAGGCCGCAAGAGGTAAGGTTCACTGAACGCCGTTAATGCCCACATCTGGCGCCAAGCTTCCATTAGATGGTCCTGGGTGGCGCTCACCCGGACCCCGAAACTTCCCATCGAAGCGGCATCTAAGCGCGCCTCCGGGGCGGCGTCATCTTCCAGGCCGAGCCGGTTGGAGCGTTCTAATGTGGTGGAACGCTGCGGTGCGGTGCGGGGGACGAAAGAACGTTGCCCTACGAGGTCGGCTGATACCATGCCGGCGAGGGCCCGGCCGCCTTCTCGATCTCGGGAACAAAACCGCGATCTAGTTCGCGAACCATCGCGGCCAGATTTTCCACAATTCTCTGCCACTGGGCAGCGTCGCCCATGGGGTATTGCCCGTAGGGGACGTCCCGGGGAGACACTGAAATTGCGAGCGATCCCTTAAATCCGGCGCCCTGGACCAGAAAGATCGCGGAGACCGCATGACTCCATGTGCCGACGTCCAGGTACAGTTCGACCGTCAGGTTTCCCGAAGTCCGCCGAGTCAAATGAAACTCGCCCGATCCGCCGCGGCAACCATAGCCCATCGGCTTGAACGCGATTTCGAGTGCCGGTTTGCGAGGACCGGCCATGCCCCCGACATTCTGAAGCCCGAATCTCCCCAGCCGGGGGCAAATTGTGTGGCAACCCAGCCAGCTCCACAGCCTCTTTTATGCGCGCACGGTAATCGCCCACAATGGCCTTCACCGCCTCCGCGTTCGCGGGAGGAATGGAACCTACGATTCCACCATCGGGGGCCCGGATCGGCACTTGCTCGGTTCGCCTTACCTTCCCGCAGGCTTTGATCACGGCGTCGACAGGCTCCGGATTAGGTGTGAGTTTCTTGTCGTCTGCGTCCGCTTCCGCCACGGTGTACACCGAAGCACGATGACGCCCGTGGACCCACCGATTGTCGGTCACCAACACGCCCGGCAACGAGTTGCCGAATTTGGGAAGCCCGATCAATCCTTCGCCAAACGGGGGCGCGTGGAAGTGCATGATCACAGCACTAAACGGATAAGACCGCGGTACGCCGGCCGCGATTCCCTGGATCGTGGAGTATTCGGCGGCCTCACCGCTCGAGGCATTCGTAAGCAGGCGCGACTCCGAGCCTCCCGGTATGAGCGCGCTGAAGGTCTCGAATCGCTTCATTTCCGGATGGCGTTTCAGGACCCTGTCGATGGGCGAAGAGCCTTCGACCCGCCCTGGGCCCGTGAGAGTAAAACGGATCGTAGGTTCGGGCAGTCCTGCATCCAGGAACGCCTGCCGGATGCGGCCAGTCAATTCAGCGAGCGGTTCTTTCTTGCTGGCAGCGAAGGAATGGTGCATGGCAACCCGCATGGCTGCCCTAATATCGGATGAAATTAAAATCACTACAGCAGTCCAGTGGGCTCTTCTGCTTTTCGCGCCCCCGGGTCCCTGAATCTCAAGATTTACCCAAGATGTGCGGGTACTGTCCCGGTTCAGCGTGAAATGGAGAAGAGGCGTTTTCCGTTAATGTAAATTCCGCCCTTCGGGCGGGGATTTTCAAGGCATCTGGGTCTTTCGATCCGATGATGGGGAAACGAAGCGCGAGAAGTTGGTTCCCGCGCTCCTAGTCATCGTCTCGATGAGCCCACCAGGTT
>JBEKBK010000329.1:0-12855 GCA_050015435.1 Bryobacteraceae bacterium | reverse complement strand
GGCCCATTCGGCGAACATTCGTTGTAAAAGACCGCGGTTTGGGACACTCAGCACGCCTGGAACGCGTCAGGGTCGCCCCCTACCCATTGAGGTCCTGGAAAGGTCTACGCGATCACCATTGCCGGATTAACCAACTCACCGATCTCCTCCATACTGATCGTCACCACGTCTCCCGCCTCCAGCGCCGCGTTTTCCGGCAAATGAATCCGCGTCCCGGTTAACAAAATCGACCCCGCAGGCACGGGATTCGACCTCATCATGTACTCGACCAGCTTCTCCAGGTCCAGCGCCGCAGTCGAAATCTCACCCTTCAGCAGGACGCCGTTATCGCGAGTGATCTGCCATGCGATCATCAACCGGTTCGGGTCGGTCAATTCGTCGGTGGTCACCATCACCGGTCCCAGCGCGCAACTCCCGCTGTAGGACGAAATGAACCAGGGGCTCTCCTGCTCCAGATCCCGCGCCGAAACATCGTTCGCCAGCGTATATCCCAGGACGCATCCGCGACCGCCAAGCACCACCGCCAATTCGGGTTCGGGCACGGTAAGCTTCGAATCCGCGCGTATACCAATCGGCTGGCCCGGTCCCACGCACACCCGCGCCGTGCCCTTCAGGAAAACCACGGGGCGGCCGCTGGAGCTGTCTTCAGCCGCGCCGCACGCCCAGACCTCCCGCGGTTTCAGTGGAATCATCGGCTCGGCCGGAATCGCTCGGGTAATGGCGAGTCTGTCCGCCAGCTCAGTGAGCGGCGCGCCTTCTTTTTCAGCGCGGCAAATCAGGTCAAAGAGTGTGTAATCCGGTATCGGGCGAGCCGCGGCGTGATTGAAGATAGCGGCAGTGGTGTGGCCGTTCCAGGTAAGTTGTCCAAGTCGCATTTGAGACTTTCAGGTGTGCGGGGCGCCGCTGCAAGACTTGCAGCAGCGGTGCAATAGTCAATCTTGCGATCGGAATTCAGAATGTTCAAGACGCGCGAGTTCCAGGACCCTCAGTACTCAAAACTTGACTTTGGGCGCTTCCTTGGCCGAGGTGTCGGCCTTGAAGTAGGCGTCCTCGCGCTGGAAACCAAAGATCGACGCGGCGATGTTCTTGGGGAACAGCTCGATATCCGTGTTGTAGCGCTGCACCACTTCGTTGTACTTGCGGCGCTCCACGGCAATTCGATTCTCAGTGCCCGACAACTCGTCTTGAAGGCGCATGAAGTTTTCATTGGCCTTGAGGTTCGGATAATTCTCGACGACGACGAACAACCGTCCGAGGGCGGAATCGAGCTGAGAGTTCGCTTGGATTTTGTCCGCCGGAGTCTTGGCCCCCATCATGGCGGCGCGCGCGCTCGTCACGGAATCAATCGCGGTTTCTTCGTGCTTCGCGTACCCCTTGACCGTTTCGACCAGATTCGGAATGAGGTCGGCGCGCCGCTGCAGCGCGACGTCCACCTGAGACCACGACCCTTTGATCGACTCGCGCTCCGTCACGAGCTCGTTGCGTTCGCCCATCAGGTTGCCGCCGATCAGCAACGCCCCCAACACGACTACTCCTAAAACAATCAGCGCAACCTTCATCGCTTCTCCTCCAAGCCGTCCACAAACTCTACCAGTCTACGTACAGATACGAGATAACTCGCGAATAGTTCACCAGGGTCGCCCAACTCGGGGCCGGACTTATCCTCCCGGACGTCGAGCAGCGTTTCGAACGGCGTCGCATCCATGTGTAGCTTCTCCGACAATTGCCGCACCACGGCGCGATGCTCGGTCTTCGCGTCGATTCCGGCCACGACCAGCGCGTGCCGCCCCAGCATACAGAATGTCGTCACCGAATCCAGGCACAATTTGAGCAGCGCCGCGGGATCGGAAAGCACGCGCGCGGCCTGCTGCCGCAAACGAAATAGTTTAGCCCGAAGCTCGTGCTCCACCTGCGCACGATAATATTTCGTGTCGATCCTCACGTCGGCGATCACATCCGGACCGTAAAGCACCTTGCGCCGGTCCTTCATATCGCGAAACTCGATCGGGAAGCTGTCGGCGGAATTATGCACTTCCTCTTCGCTCATCAGCAGCGGCGCAGGGTGGCCATGCCCGCGCCACCACGCGAGGATCGGTTCGCCTTCGCCCAGTTCGCGTGGCGTGATTTCCTTCAGAACGCAGAGCACATTGAGGTCAGAGAACTTTCCGTGGTGTTCGCCGGAGGCGGCCGATCCATACAGCACCACCGAAAGCAGACGGTCGCTGTAACCGTGCTCCAGTCTCTTCACCAGCTCTTTCAGGTCGTCCATAGGTTTACCAGTCACTCGAAGCTCCGCCGCCACCGGAATCGCCGCCCCCGAAGCCTCCAAATCCTCCGCCACCGCTGGAATCACCGCCGCCGAAACCGCCTCCGCCCCATCCACCGCCGCGTCCCATCATATTACCGAGAAGCATCCCGGTGAGGAAACCGCCGATTCCACTTCCGCCACCTCTTCCGCCGCCGCTGATGCGTCCGATCAGCCACATCACGACGAAGAATCCGATGACCAGCAGCGGCCACGGGATGCTGTTTCGCTCCCGGCCAGGCCGCACGCGGCGAACCGCACCTTGGCCCAGATCCACGCCCTTGGCTTGCGCGATTTGCGACCCCAATTGCTGGGCGGCCGCGTACAGTGCGCCACCGTAGTTTCCCTGACGCAGAATCGGGCGGATCCCGCGCAGCACGCTGCCGGCATCCGCATCCGTCAGGATCGGCTCCAGCCCGTAGCCTATTTCCGCGCGGTCTTTATGATCGTGTACGGCAAACAGCAGCAGGATTCCTTCGTCCTTGCCCTTCTTACCGATGCCCCATTCGCGGAACACCCGATTGGCGACGTCCTCGACCGGTTCGTCCTCGAGCGAATCCACCAGAACAATCGCCATCTGCACGCCGGTGACGCGTTCGAGGTTCGCGCAATAAAGCTCGATGCGGCGGGCGGCTACTGGATCGAGCGCGTGGGAAAAGTCGTTGACGTAGCCGGTGGGTTTGAGCTTTGAAGTGTCGAGCCCAAACAGCGCCGAGGCGGCAAGGACCAGCAGCGCTATTTTGCGCATTTAACGGACAGCGGGTCCCGTCAAATCCTGACGGCGAACTCGAAATCCCTCCAACCGTCCCAGCATCGCCACGGCCATCGTTTGCGGATCAAAAAACTGCTCAGCCAGCCGCCGCACTTCATTGGCGGTCACGCGCTCGATGCGCTCCAGCATCTCATCCAGGGAGAAGAACCGTTTGAAGTAAAGTTCCTGGCGCGCCAACGTTCCCATGCGGCTGGTGGTGGACTCGAGGCCGAGCACATAAGATCCCTTCAAATGATCCTTGGCGCGGCGCAGTTCCTCTTCGGTGACGGTGTGATCCACCAGTTCTCGCAGTTCGTGAACCACTGACTCGACCACCTTGCCTGCCGATCGCAGCGAGGTCCCCGCGTAAATCAGCATGCAGCCCGCGTCGCGATACATGGTGAGCTCTGAATACACTGTATATGCCAGGCCTTGTTTCTCGCGAATGTTCTGGAACAGCCGCGAGCTCATTCCGCCACCGAGAATTGCATTCAGGATGTAGCACGCAAACCGCGATTCATGCGGCATCGGAACCGAAGGAACGCCCACATATACATGTACCTGTTCGAGCGAGCTCTTGTTCCGGAAAACCAGAGGAGCGTGGGCTTGCGGCTTCTCTTCGATTCGCGTCGTGGGACGCCTCTTCATATCCGCGAAATGCTGCTCCGCAAGCTGTACCAGGCGCTTGTGACTGAGGTTCCCGGCCGCAGTGACCAGGATGTTCGACGGCCCATAGAACTGCCGGTAATATTGTTCGACTTTCGCCCGGTCGAAGGCGCGGATGGTTTGTTTCGTCCCCAGAATCGGACGGCCGATCGGATGGCCCTTCCAGAAATGGCTCGAGAAGATCTCGTGGAT
The DNA here is from genome assembly GCA_050015435.1 of Bryobacteraceae bacterium. Classification (GTDB taxonomy): domain Bacteria; phylum Acidobacteriota; class Terriglobia; order Bryobacterales; family Bryobacteraceae; genus Palsa-187. The sequence goes on along the minus strand of JBEKBK010000329.1, from coordinate 8,941 downwards.
CAGGTACTCGGGATTGTCCACTTCCATCTTCAGCTCTTCGAGAATGACGCCCTTTTCCTTCTCGATGTCCTCTTCGTGGAACAGCGGATTGCGAACCAGGTCGGCCACCACGTCGAACGCTTCGGGCAGATGCTCGTCGAGGACCTTGACGTTATAGCTGACCAGTTCCTTCGACGTGAACGCGTCGAGCCCGCCGCCGATCGAATCGACCGAACGGGCGATCTGTTCGGCGGACCGGTTCTTGGTCCCTTTGAAGACCATGTGTTCGATGAAATGCGAGATCCCGGTATCGTGCTGCGTCTCCTCGCGGGAACCGGCGCAAATCCAGATGCCGACCGAGACACTCCGGACGTGCGGCATTTTCTCAGTGACCACCCGGATTCCGTTGGGGAGAGTCGCGCGCTCGATATCACGGATTTTCGACGCTTTGGATGGCATGTGGCCTGTCTCTATTCTATCTCGGACGCCCAACCGGGCTGTGTTGGACCCGGATGCTACCATGGAACAGAAGTGCAACCTATTGTAGGAATGGAACTTGGCGATCTAATTGCGGCTCTCGGCCCCGGCGAGCCGCGCTTCCGTTCCCAACAGATTTATGATGCCGTGTATCGGCGTCGAGTTACGGATCTCCAGGCGATATCGAATCTTCCGAAGCGGCTTCGAGGCCGCTTGGAACAGGAATTTCCGCTCGGATTGCCGGAAGTGGATCGCTTTTACGATTCCTCCGATAGCACCCGGCGTTACCTTCTGAAACTGGCCGATGGGAAGACCGTCGAGACCGTATGGATGCCGCAAGAGGAGCGCTCGACCATCTGCATTTCGAGCCAGGTCGGTTGCCCGGTCGATTGCAAGTTCTGCCTGACGGCGCTCATGGGGCTGGAACGCAGCCTCACCGCGGGAGAAATCGTGGGTCAAGTGCTGCGAGTTGCCGCGGAACATTCGCTCGAAGCGAACACGGACCGTATCAACATCGTGATGATGGGGCAGGGCGAGCCGCTGCTGAACCTCGCGAACGTGATCAAAGCCACGCATTTGCTGACGGACGCCGACGGAATGGCCATTTCGCCCCGCCGCATCACGGTCTCGACCTCCGGGATCATTCCGAAGATCGTCGAGTTGTCGCAGGAGCCCGTTCGCCCAAAACTGGCGATCTCCTTGAACGCCTCCACCGAAGATCAGCGCCGCGCCTTCATGCCCATCACCCGGAAGTATCATCTTGCGGACTTGATGGAAGTCTGCCGCGCGTATCCGCTTCGGCCCTGGGAGAAGCTGACGTTCGAGTATGTATTGCTCAAGGGTGTCAATGACACCGACGCCGACGCCCGCCGGGTGGTGAGGTTGCTGGCGCATATCAACGCGAAGGTCAATTTGATTGCGCTGAATCCCGGACCGGGGATTCCATTTCATACACCGGACCCGGAACGCGTCGCCTCGTTTCAATCCATCGTACGGCGTTCGATCCCCTGCTTCGTTCGGAAGCCGAGGGGGCTCGATGTGTACGCTGCTTGCGGACAGCTAAAGCGCATGGAACCGGTGCTCCTCTACGTGAGCGGCGAGAAACGTTAGAATGTAGGTACGCATGGCAGATAGCTCCCTCGAAGCCAAAGCGCATAAACTGCTCGGCCAACTCGGCCCGAGCAAGCTTGCCGCTGTCGTCCATTTGCTCGAAGTAATGGTCCAGGACGACGACGAACCGGTCACCGAAGAGGACCGCCGCCGCTATCACGAAGGGCAGGCCTGGTTCGCGCAGCGAGGTGGCAGAGGCATTCCTATGGAAGATGTGCTCGCCGAGTTTGCGCTTAAGCCGGAAGATTTCCCGCCGAACGGGTAATGCCGCCCTATCGAATTGAGTGGCTCGACGAAGCCAAAGCCGACGTACGACGGCTAAACCGCGCCACCGTCATGCGTATCTTCGACGGCATCCTCCACCACGCCTACACCGGAGGCGGAGATATCGCCCCTCTGCACGGAGACATGGCGGGGTCCTTCCGCTTGCGCCTCGGCGACTACCGCGTCCTGTTCAGTTTTCACGAGGACACCATGCGGATCTTCAGGGTCGGCCATCGTAGCGAAGCCTATCGTTGAAGTCTTTCGGTGGCTACCCTATGAAGCGCCACTCTCCCCTGCAAGCAACCGGAATGCGATGACGGGCGCGCCCGTTTTCGACGCGGCGGTAACTAACTCGGCCTGCGCACGTGGCGATTCTCGGCCCTGTCGATATCTCGCTTAGTGGACCACAACACCCAAGTGAACCCCGCCTCACAGACCATCGCAATAAAGAAGAGCAGGCACGCGAGAAGCAAGTGCTCCCCAGCGCTGCTCCGGTGCTCACGCCACGCATTTCCCCTGAAGAACGGAACAAGCAGAAGCGCAGTTACGAGGAATCCGATGCCCGTTATGATCGTCCCTCGCAGATGTCTGCGGACGCTCACCCCAGGATCGACTTGGCTCCTGGTTCGGGAGGGTACGACATCGATATGGTGGGGTAGGGTCTGGAACAACCCCTCCCTTGCTGCATCGGAGAGTCCCCATAGAGGTATGCGTGAGGTTGCCGTCACCAGAATCAGCGTTTTCCCTTCGACCAGGCGTACAACGTCTCGAACTGGCGTGTGCCTTGTATAAAAGGGCGCATATCGAATGCAGACCTCTGTCCGGTTGACCTCAGCCGGTATGCCAGAACTGCGACGGTCAAACAGGCTGCGCCGAAAGCGACAACTATTGTCATCCCGTGAACGGGGCCTCTTGCTATGCCAATTGCAAGCAAACACGCAAACGAGTGCGCTGCCCGTGCGAATCAGAAGCGGGTATCTCGTTACGATTCGTCCGTTCATGGCGTCGCTCAAATACAACAGGCCACGCGCTACCGCCCTTACGCGCAGGCGGCTCAAGCGAAATGGAGCCCGCTCCTACTTCCAGTCCGCCGTGAAGATGTTGAACTCGTACTTGCTCTTCCCCTTGTAGCTCGATGCGAAGACCAGTTTTCCATCCGGAGAAAAGTCCGGGAATGACGTGAAGGCCCCGTAGTCCGTCACGCGTTCGAGTCCGCTGCCGTCCAGATTGACCAAATAGAGATCGAAGTCGCTGCTGTCGCAGTGGTGCTTGTTGGATGAAAACAGGATCTTCTTGTCGTCCGGCGTGAACGTGGGAGCAAAGCTGGCGCAACCGTAGTTCGTGATTTGCTTGGCGTGCGACCCGTCGGCATTCGATACCCACAGCTCCATTTTCATCGGAGTCGTGAGATTTTCCGCCAGCAGTTGGCGATAGCTTTTCATCTTCTCTTCCGTGTCTGGATGATTCGCTCGCCATACGATCTTGGTTCCATCGTGCGAGAAGATCGCGCCGCCGTCATAGCCCTCCGCCGTCGTGATGCGCTTTTTGCCGCTGCCGTCCAGGTTCATCGTCCAGAGGTCCAGATCGCCCGATGCCATGGACGTGTAGATGATCTTTTTGGTCTTGAAATTCACCGTCGCTTCCGCGTCGTACCCGGGCGCGGTGGTCAGCTTCTTGATGATCTTACCGGTATCGTCGGCGAGGTAAATATCGTAGGTGGGATACACCGCCCACACGTAACCCTTGCTATGATCCGCCGGCGGGGGACACGCATCGCCGCCCTCATGCGTGGACGCATAGAGGACGGTCTTATTGTCCGGCAAGAAGAATCCGCAGGTAGTCGCGCCCTTGCCGTTGGAGATGCGGTGCAGATTGGACCCATCCGCGTTCATGATGTATTCCTGGTCGCATTTGGCGTCCTCGGGCGTCCACTGGAAAATCAGCCGTTTGCCGTCCGGAGACCAGTACGCTTCCGCGTTCTGTCCGCCTTGGGTGGTGATCTGCTTCAGGTTGGTGATGTGCTTGGTTTCCTGTCCCAGCAGCAGCAGGAAGGTCGCCCCAAGCAAGGCCATGACGAGAACCAGCTTTCGCATAGGCACTATTATAGTGGTATTGCAATGAAGCTCGGCATTGATTTCGGGACCACTCGGATCGTCGTCGCGTCGGTCGATCGCGGCAACTATCCGCTGGTGCCCTTTGAGACTCCTGAAGGTGTTTTCGACTGGTTTCCGTCGGTTGTAGCCCTGCGCGGGAACGAACGGCGTTTCGGTTGGGAAGCCTGGAACGCACAGGCGGAGCCCGGCTGGACCATTCTCCGTTCTTTAAAGCGCAACCTGGAAGACGCAGGTCCTGAAACCCGGCTGGCGGCGGCCGGACAAGAGTACCCGCTCTCCGAATTGATGTGCGGATTGGTGAGTTCTCTTCGCCAGGCCCTCCAACACCGGTTTGGCGAATCGGAGCCACTAGAAGCGATGTTGGGCGTTCCGGCCAATGCCAACAGCAACCAGCGCTTCTTAACGGTCGACGCGTTCCGGCGCGGAGGGTTCTCTGTGGTGGGACTGTTGAATGAACCTTCCGCCGCTTCCATCGAATATGGACATCGGCAGAAGGCCAAGGGACGCATGCTTGTATACGATTTGGGCGGCGGGACGTTCGATGCCTCGCTGGTCGACATCGACTCGGGCACCCATACGGTGATCGCTTCCGAAGGGATCTCGACGCTGGGAGGCGACGACTTCGATTTTGTTCTGGCGGAAATGGTACTGGCGCCGGACGTGCTCAATTCGCTCGATTCTGCCGAGCTGTTCCGGCTCGACGAGGAGTGCCGGCGGCAAAAAGAGGCATTGCATGCGAATTCGCGCAAAATCGTAGTGGATCTGGACGCAGTGCGCGAAGGCTTAGGACAGGTCACGATAGCCGTTCCGGAGTTTTACGAGAGGTGTCGTCCCTTGCTCGAGCCCAGCCTCGAAGCCACCCGGCGCCTTGCGGCCGAAGGCGCGCTTGAGGCGCTCTATGTAACCGGCGGAGGAAGCGAACTTCCGCTGGTTGCGCGAGTGCTGCGGGAAGAGTTCGGGCGCAAGGTCAAGCGCAGCGAATATACCCGGTGCGCGACCGCGATCGGCCTGGCGATTCAAGCCGACACAACCTCCGGCTATAAACTGCGCGAAATGTTCACCCGCAATTTCGGCGTTTGGCGGGAGGGCTATGCCGGACAACTCATGGTCTTCGATTCGATCTTCCCCCGGGGAACTCGTCTGCCGGGCGCCGGCGAACCGGCGCTGTCGGTCCCTCGCCGTTATTCCCCGGTACACAACGTGGGCCACTTCCGCTACATCGAAGCCAGCAACGTAGACGATTACGGCGAGCCCTCCGGAGATATCACGGTGTGGGATGAAATCCTGTTTCCATTCGATCCGGCTTTGGCGGACGCTCACTCCTTTGAAGGGCTACCCGTGACCCGATCGGAGGGCGCTCCTGCGGAAGAAATTGAAGAGCACTACGCCTGCGACGCCGCGGGCGTGGTCACGGTGACCATCCGTAATCTCACCTCGCACTACGGCCGGGAATATCGCCTCGGTCGATGGAGCGGCAAGACTGCGGTCTTGGCACCGTCATCTCGAAGGCGTGCGCGCAAAGCCGCTTCTCATGATTGATTTCCAGGCGAGCAAGGTTTACGACCTGGGGCCGTCGGCACCCATATCGACGCGTTAGCGCATTTCTCGTGCGACGGAAAGCTGCACGGCGGGAAGACACCCACGCAGACCTACGGCGGTGGAATCAGCGAGTATGCCGTGGATACCATCGCTCCGATTTTTCGTCCAGGGGTTCTCTTAGATATCGCCGGACTGCAAGGCGTGGACGCGCTCCCTCAGGATTTCATGATTACTCCGGATCACTTGGCCGCATGCGGCGTGGAGCCGCCCCCGGGAGGCGTCGCGTTGATTCGCACAGGGTGGGCGCAGTATTGGAATGATGCGAAGCAGTTCATCACTGGGGGCCGTGGCGCTATTGTGCGCGGGCCAGGACCGGCAGCGGCGGCGGCGCGATGGCTCAGCGAGCGCGGCATCTTTGCTGCTGGGTCTGATACGGTGGCGTTTGAGCTGGTACCGTCCCAGATGGAAGTGCACGTCCACCTGCTGGTAGAGAAGGGAATTCACATCATCGAATGCCTGAACCTGGAGGATCTGGCGCGGGATCGCGTCGGGGAATTCACGTTCGTAGCGCTGCCGCTCAAAATTCGCGGAGGCACAGGTTCGCCGATCCGTCCTGTGGCTCTGGTAAGCTCCTGAAAAAACTGGCTTTGTCTGCTTCGGCCACCGATTTGAGCCCTGATCCCTTAAAGACTTTTAATCGCACCTTAAGACTCGGTTCATGTAAGGTCGGGTATGATGACTTTGGAGCTGGAACTCTAGCGATTCCCAAAGGAGAAACTTAACATGAAGAAATTAATGACGTTGGCATTGGCATTGTCTTTCCTGTCCACGGTTGTTGTGAGCACCGCTTTCGGTCAGGGCAGCACGGACTCGACCCCCAAGAAGGGGAAAAAGAAGGCAAAGAAGAGCGACACCAGCAATAACAAGCTGTACCAGGCTGTCCGCTAAGTCCGTCCGTAAAGTTCGCGTGGACGGAGCGTAGCGCCGTCCACGCCTAGTCTGTCAGCCCGCCAATCGTAACCCTCGCCAGTCTGTCCCGAGAACCCTGTCGTAGCGTAGCGCGTTAGAGTTTCAAGACCGTTCAGCAGAATTACCTCGCCCCCGCGAACGGCCGGACCCGGGGTCCGGCTCGAACGAGGCGTTCGCCTTACTTACTTGTTAGCGGCCTGTTTCACCGGCTCTGCCGTCCGGTGAAGCTCTTCCTCGACGACGGTCCGAAGCTGCTCATAGGTCATCCCGCCGTTGAAGAAGCGCCCGTTAATCAGGAAGCTGGGCGTGCCTTCGATGTGGAGGGCCTGTCCTTCCGCCAACTGCGCCTTTACGGCTTCGGCGGTGGCACCCGAATCAAGGCAGGTGTCGAAAGCGGCCACGTCGAGATTAAGAGCCCGGGCATGCTCCCTGAGTTGCGGCACATCTAGTTGCTTGGTCGAGAACAGCATATCGTGATACTCCCAGAACTTGCCCTGCGCGCCGGCGCAGTGCGCCGCTTCGGCAGCTTTCTGTGCATGGGAATGCATCGGGAGGGGGACGTCCCTAAACGCGAATGCAATTTTGCCCTTATACTCGGCTTCTACCTTCTCCAGAGCGGGCTGCGTTTGCTGGCAGTAAGGGCATTCGTAGTCGGCGTATTCGATTATGGTCACCGGCGCTTTCTCATCACCGCGCACCATTGCATCCTTTAGCGAGAATTGCGCCCTTGGAGGAGTCAGGTTTACCACCACCTTGGCTTGGCTATGGAGTGTCTCCATGTAAGCTGCTTTGGCTTTTGCGATCCGCAGCTGGCGGAGTCGCTCGATCATCTGGGGTCGTAACTTTTCATATGGCTCTTTGGTGTTGAGCACTTCGTAGTAGAGCTTTAGCGCCTCCTCGGAAGGATCTTTCGGGATGGCAGAGTTCACGTGCCGTTCGAGCAACTCGGCGACCGTCACGTTCTCTTTTTTGGCCTCCCGTTCCAGCAGGAAATTATCCACAAACTCATCTAAGGCCTTACGCTCCGCCTCGTAGAATGCATTCCGAGCCTGGAATATATTGCCGGAGAGTTTATCTTCGAAGGCTCCATAGGTTAGTTTGGCGCCATCAATTTCAACGACAACCGTGTCGCTACTGGGGGTCAGATTGGATTCGGCGAAGGAAAGAAGACAGAACGTCGAGGACAGCAACAACCAACCCATGGGGGATTTGATCGACATCTAATTGAACTCGCTTTCACACGGGGAATTTTGACAAAAACACACTCACACACGGGGCCTGGTCCTGGCGGAGGTTCTCCCCGCCAGGAAATTTGACCCCTACTACATCCACCACCAACCTCGGGTCTGAGAAACAAACAGAGAAGACACCCGAGTGTTTCACGCATCGGCCTACCTGCCGCCGAGCGTGCAGCCCTTGCAAACGCCAGTGCCGGTGCCGTTCTGCGTATTGAACCCGCACAGCGTAGTATTACGAGCCAGTTCCGAAAGCGGAGCCGGTGCACCAATCACACCCGTTTGGCTGCTCATACTCAAAGTTGCATCCTGGAAAGCACTATCGGCCTGGCCGAGGGTGTGCTCAAAAGCGATCAATCCAGGCGCGAGGGCGGTGTTGTATATTCCCCCCGCGATGATTGAGGAGGCTGTCGTGAGCCCGCTGATGTTTTCCGGCTGACCCGCCGTGGCCGGATTGCAGGCCGGAGCCGTAGCAGTGCCAGCACCCGGGCTGTACGTCACGATCAGCTTGACGGTTAAGCTGGTCTGAGGAAGCCCGTTGAGGTTGTTGCTGTCCAGATCGTTGAAAACGTCCCAGGACCAGAGAGAATTAGGCGACAGGTTACAAGAGCAACACTCGGTCAGTTCCTCCTGCGGATCGAATACATACGCATTGACGCAGATGTAACCGGTACCGTATTCCGTCTGTGGCGCCGCGGCCGGCTCGGCCGTACCTGCCGCGTACAGCGGTACGAACGGCATATTGAGACTGGCACCGGAGTTCGTCATGTTAATGAATTGAACACCGCCAGCAGTGACATTTTGGAAGGTGTGAATCTGGTACACCGTATCTTCAGCAGCACCGAAGAGCTGCGTGGAGAATAAAAGAACGGCCGGCAAAGCGACCATCCCGAAGTGACGAAGTTGCATAGGGTAAAACCTCCAGACGCCATGGTAATACCAATGACTCTAATCCGAAAGTCCTAAAACAATTCCTATTGCAAAATTGAGAGTACTGTGGCCTCTAGTACTTTTTGAGAGTCGCCCACCAGGACTTGGCAAGTGCTTGCGGCGGCGGGGTTTTCGCGCGGGCGCGAAAGATCGATTTGCAGCTGTCACAATCTTCCACGCAGGGCGAGTTCACCGTTACAGATCCATTTCGTAGCCGAGTTGAAACCGAGATAACCAAGGTGTTGTCGCGTTACTGCGCGACGAGTTCTTCCCGCGCCCCAATTTGACGCAGGCAGCGATCAATCCACTGCTTGGTCAGCTTTT
>JBEKBK010000328.1:0-9567 GCA_050015435.1 Bryobacteraceae bacterium | reverse complement strand
GGTTCATCCACCCGGAGACGGCGATTAGAACGAACCGGAATGGATCCAGGACTCTCGGCATCTGTTAGCTTATTATCGCGAGCCTCAATATCGAACGGTGGCGAAGCAGCGCGAATTCAAGCGGATCCAGTTTTCGGACCAAACGCGGGCGGTGTAGCCGCCGGAACCTGCGTCGGGGAAAGCCCTACTTAATCACCAGCACCGGGCAAGGAGCATAGTCGAGAACGCGTTGGGTTACCGAACCGATCAGCACACGGGTCGTTCCGCGCCTCCCCGTATGCCCCATGATGATTAAATCGGCACGCAAGTCGTTGGCCGCGGCGATAACCTCTTCGAACGGATCACCTCTGCGCGACTGGCACTGTGCCGTAATGCCTTGGCGCTCGGCATCCTTGCGGGCGAGATCCAAGTAGCGGCGTCCCTGTTCTTCAAGCTCCGCTCCCACTTCTTTTTCATCGCGCCGGCTGAACCGCACGAGCTCGTTTAGAACCAAGTTGTCGATCACGTAGAAGACGGTCATCTTGCACGCCGGACAAAGCTCGATGATGCGCAGCGCCATTTGTACTGCTTGAAGCGACGGTTCCGATCCGTCAATGGGGACGAGGATGTGCCTGAATAAGGGGTCCACTCTAGCGCTCCCGTTGTTCCTTCACGCGCTTGGTCCGCATGAAACTCTCGCGTTCCTGTTCGTCCAAAGCGACTTGAATCCGTTGGATGGCCGCCTGATATTTCGGAATCAGCAAATTCTCAAGCGCATTGACGCGGCGCTGGGTTCGCTCCAGCTCGGCGGCGACCCTCCAAACGGAACCGCTGATCTCGGTCCACGAACCGAGTATCTGGCCCGCTTCGATCCATCGAGTACGAAGCTCGTCGAAAACCGCGCTGATACCGGCGGGGCTGTAGGGAAACGGAAGCTGTTCCACTCGCATGGTAACGAGCGGCAACGAGACGCCCATGACGCTGCGGACCTCGACTGAGTATTCCGTTGTCGCGGCTGGCGAGAGGCCCGCAAAGCGCATAGCGTCCATTCCCATCACCAGGCGCGCTTCCCGTTGCACCTTGTAAGCCAGCGCGAAGCGTTCGCGAACCTCCCGCTCGGTATGCTTCACCTCGCTAAACAGGTCCCATAGCTCGCGCAAGAGCGTTTCCCGCTTCCGCTCGAGGATGGCGTGCCCCTGGATGGCTTGATCGAGCTCACGGCGCAGGTCAAGGAGCACTGCACGGGTCGGCGGCACCTGATCGGGATCAATCATTGCTAACCCGTCCTTCGAGTTTCCCGGAATAATGGCACCGCAGGTCTTCTTCGTTGATGCGTGTCAGCTCACTCGATGGAAGCAGCGAGAGAATCTCCCACCCCGTATCGAGCGTATCCACCATCGAGCGCGCCTGGTCGGCAGCTTGGGCTAGGAACCGCCGCTCGAATTCCCGGCCAAATTCCAAGTAGGCCCGGTCGACCGAAGTGAGGGCAGTTTCGCCGATGATGACCGAGATTGCACGGATCTCCTGCACTCGAGCATAAGAGGCGTAAAGTTGCGCCGCCCAGCTCGGATGATCCGCGCGAGTGCGACGCTCGCCGATCCCATTTTTCATGAGACGTGAGAGCGATGGCAGAACGTCGATCGGCGGGTAAATTCCCTCCCGGTGCAAGGCCCGGCTGAGAACAATCTGGCCTTCGGTAATGTAACCGGTCAAGTCAGGCACGGGATGGGTGATGTCGTCGCCGGGCATCGTCAGGATCGGGATCTGCGTTACTGAACCCGGCCGGCCCCGCACCCGCCCACAGCGCTCAAAAATCTCCGCCAGATCGGAATAGAGATAGCCCGGATAAGCCTTTCGCCCGGGCACCTCGTTACGCCGGGATGAGATTTCCCGCAACGCTTCCGCGTAGTTTGTGATATCAGTCATCAGAACCAGAACCTGGTACCCATGTTCGAAGGCGAGGAACTCGGCCAGGCTCAGCGCGACGCGCGGCGTTACCATCCGTTCCAGCGGAGATTCGTCGGCCAGGTTCAAGAATACGGCAGTTCTTGCGAGCAGCCCTGATTCTTCAAACCGCTGCTGGAAGTATGCGGCGGTGTCGTGCGAAACGCCGAGCGCCACAAATACTACCGCGAGCCTCTCGGACTCCTCAGCGATACGAGCCTGCAAAGCGATCTGAGCTGCGAGCTCGTTGTGAGGGAGTCCGGCACCCGAAAATATGGGTAGCTTCTGCCCCCGCACCACCGTGTTCATCCCGTCGATCGCGGAAATGCCAGTCTCGATGAAGTCCTGCGGATACGCGCGCGCGGTGGGATTCAACGGGGCACCATGCATATCGACTCGGGCTTCGGCCATCGGTGGTGGTAATCCGTCTCTTGGCCTCCCGAGCCCATCGAAGACACGGCCGAGCATTTCCCGCGACACGCCGGTATGGAATGTCTCTCCGCGAAAGCGCAGCAGGAGCTCATGGGGCTGCAAGCCGGCGGTCTCGCTCCATAGCTCTGCCACGACAAGATTTTCTCCGGTTGTGAGGACCTGTCCCAGCCGTACTCGATCGTCCGCGTGCACTTCCACCAGTTCTCCGTAGGCTGCTTTTCCATAGCCTTCGGCCACGACGAGCGGGCCTTCGATACGATCTGCACCGGCGTACTCGCGCATCAGATTTTCAGCTCCGCCGGAACAAGCGCGTTCAGACCCGCCTTGAGGTCGTTCAGCACGTGCGTGATTTGATCCACCTGGTCGTTCCGTGCCGTTTCCTTGATCTGCACCAGGCGTCGTATGTCCAAGAGCTGACGCACTCGCGTCAGCTGTACTCCTGACTCGATCACCTGCTGGCCCGATTGGTGAAGCTCAACGAAAAGTCGCAATAGCGCTAATTGCTTCATGGGGACACAATAGGCATCCACGGGGTGGAGGGCGTTCTGTTGCAGAAACCCTTCCTTCAGAAGCCGGGCAGCGTCCAATGTCCAGCGCTGGCGATCCGGCAGGGCTTGTGCTCCTACCAATCGTACGAGCTGTTCCAGCCGCGACGCTTGCTCGAGGATTTGCGCCGCCGCGCTTTTAAGCGCCTGCCAATGCGGCGCGGTTTCTTTTGCCCACCAAGGGGCCACCGCGTCCGAGTAGAGACTATAGCTGGTCTGCCAATTGATCGCGGGATAGTGCCGGGCATTCGCGAGAGTGCGGTCCAGCGCCCAGAAGGCCCGGGTGTAGCGCTGGGTATGTTGGGTGACCGGTTCGGTAAAATCGCCGCCCTGAGGACTGATGGCGCCGACCATGGTGACCGAACCCTCGGTCCCTCCCAGCGTTCGGACACGGCCGGCCCTTTCATAAAAAGCAGCGATACGGCTCGGCAGATACGCGGGAAAGCCTTCTTCAGCGGGTATTTCTTCCAATCGCCCGGCTATCTCGCGCAAGGCTTCGGCCCAGCGGCTGGTCGAGTCGGCCATGAGCGCGACGTCGTAACCTTGATCGCGGTAATACTCGGCGACGGTGGTGGCTAAGTAGATACTGGCCTCTCGCGCAGCCACGGGCATGTTGGAAGTGTTGGCGATCAGGACCGTGCGTTCCATGAGGGGCCGTCCGCTCGATGGATCAATGAGACGCGGAAATTCATCCAGCACTTCGGCCATTTCGTTGCCACGTTCACCACAGCCCACATAGATGATCACGTCTGCGTTGCACCACTTGGCGAGCGCCTGTTGCAGAATCGTCTTGCCGGCGCCGAAGGGTCCAGGCATTGCTGCAGTTCCGCCTTTGGCCAGCGGTGCGAAGGTGTCCAACACTCGCTGTCCAGTGATCAGAGGCTCCGACGGCTCCAGGCGTCCCTGGATCGGGCGCGCGGAGCGGATCGGCCATCGCTCCATCATGGTGATTGGATGCTGGCCGCCGCCGGTGTTCTCGACGATCGCTATCCCGTGGTCTGGCGTGTAATCACCTTCTGGCGCGATATCGATCAATTTTCCCTGGACGCCAAACGGCGTGAGGACGCGATGCTCGATCAAGGGAGTCTCCGGAACTATGCCCAGCAAACTGCCTGGTTGGACTACCTCGCCGCGTTGCGCCCGGGGCGTGAACTTCCAGCTTCTTGAAGGAAGAGCTTCGGCTTGCGACCCGCGCCGAAGGTAGATCCCCTGCTGGTCGCGCACCACCGCGAGAGGCCGCTGAAGGCCGTCGTAGGTGTTGGCCAGCAATCCTGGACCAAGCAAGACCGACAGGGGCGCCCCTGTTCCGTACAGCGGCTCACCCGGCCGCAAGCCGTTCGTTTCTTCATAAACTTGAATGATTGCGATGTCGTGACCGAGCGCGATCACTTCGCCGGCCAGACGGGCTTCGCCCACTTGAACCTGTTCCAGCACGCTGAGTGGGCCCGCGACGCGCGCCCTGACCACAGGGCCGCTGATCCAGGTCAATGAGCCGATGCGGGAGGATGCGCCGGCGCGGGCTAGTTCTTGGCTCACGGTGTCTCCTGCGACAAGATTTGGAACACCCGTTCCCGCAGGGTTACTTGTGCCAAGCTAAATTGGGTTGGAAAGGTTGCATCGAAGCGAGTTCGTCCGCTGGTAGCCAGCAGCCCTCCCCACGTGGCAGCGGGTTCTTTCGCGCGATGGAACTGGACTCCAGCCTCCTCAGACCATTGCTCCAGAGCTTCCGTCGAGAGTAACTCATGACCCACTGGATCGGCTGCGAGCACTAACTCACTTACGCCAAGTTCGCGAGCGGCAGCTAGAGCGCAGTGCTTGAGTACGTCCTGGTAAATTGGTTGTTGCACGAGACCGCGCAGTTCCTCCTCCGCGGCGTGCCAGACGCGGTCGATCGGAGCCTCCCGCAGTACTATGAAGCGGCGCTGGGCCTCCAGTTCGGCGCGAGCGGCGTTTCTCCGAACCAGCGCAGCCAACCGGCGTTCTGCCGCCTCCCCGGACTGCCGCCGGATCGATTCGCTCTCCTGTTTGGCGCCTTCCAGAATGGCGGTTGCGCGCCGGCCCGCTTCTTCCGCGATCTCTACTGCCCTATGATGCGCGCGCCTGCTGACTTCTGCAAGCAGCGCTTCCGGATCTCCGAGGATTGCTGCCACTCAGTGCTCCAAATGAACGCCCAAAGCCTGCTCGATCCGCGTTTCGAGTGCCATGGATGGCTTCGAGGGACCCGGGCTTGGGATCTCAACCACTAAAGCGCCGGATTCGTCCATCGATTCAGGCCGGGCTTCGGACCAGTTTTCGGTGAGCAGAATCAACGCAGTGCTTGGGTCGGCCAGGGTCTTCCGGATGGCCTCGCGGGCTTGCTCGATGCCCGTCACCGCCTGTCCTTCGAGGCCGATCAGGCCGAGACCGAAGACTGCGTCCTCGTCGCCAATCACGACAATATTTTGGCCCGGCATCAGCCTCTCAATATGATGAACGAAACGATCAATCCATAAATAACGATGCCTTCGGCCAGACCCACGAATATCAGTGTCCGTCCGAGCAACTCAGGCTTCTCCGCTATCGCGCCGATCGCCGCCGCCCCGGCGATGCCGACGGCAATCCCCGATCCTATGGCCGCCAGTCCGGTGGCAACCGCAGCGCCAAGATAACGATTCTGGGCGCCCGTAGCGGCAATGCCAGCCGGGGTCTCCTGTGCATGGGCGGGTTGCGCCAGCACAAACAGCACGAGCACCAGCAACAGTACGTTGAAACCTTCAAGCCCGAACACCCAAGCTCGCATGTCTTCCTCCGGTGTGAAATGAGAGGGGCACAAACGGTCGCCCTCTGCCCTGAAAAAATCGTCCAAAGAACTCGTAATACTCCAACCGCAGCGCCTGAATGCCGACAATCACGCTCTCAAAGCCGACCAGAAGAACCGTGCCGACGAGCAGCACTAACCATCCCCAGCGTCCCCTAGAATAGCTCATCACCAAGCCGGAAAGGCCTTCATGCGCCACTGCAAATGCTCCCAGCCGTATAAACGAAAGGCTGTTGCTTGCATAGCCGGTCACGGTTTCGAATAGTTCAAAGAAACCAGTGACCAACGCCTCGCCCATCGGAACGGAGGGACGGCGCCAGATCCAGTGGGCTAGTGGCTCGTGAATCCACAGCAACGCGCAGAGCAGGGGAACCAGCAGTAACACACGCGTTGGCAGAATCCCGAAGCCGACGCCAAGTCCACCGCCTAACAATGTCCAGTACAGAGCAATGCCAACCACTCCGTTCTTTTCCAGGAACAAGCGCGGCCAGTCCTTGGACAGCCAGGCGTTCACTAGATTCATTGCAAAACCGATGTTGAGCAGCACTACACCGCCTGCAACGGCGGTGAGCAGAACTGTCCAGATTCCTTCCAGTGGCTGGAGCCAGGCGGCGCGCATGATCTGATGGCCGAAGGCTGCGCCATAAAGCAGACCGAACAACATTCCGCTCGCTCCCGCGGCCGCCACCAGGATTCCCAAAGCCAATTTCCTGCTGCGCAGCCACAAGCCTGTGAGGAGGAGCAGCAGACCGTGTCCCAGATCGCCGAACATCATGCCATACATAATCAGGAAGCTCACCGTGACGATCAGCGTGGGGTCGAGCTCGTTATAAGAAGAGATCCCAAAAGTCGTGACGAGCTCTTCGAACGGCTGCAGCCAGCGCGGGCTTCGAACCAGCGTGGGAACGCTCTGGCGATTTGGGTCGGCCTTGAGCACCTCCATCGCGATCGCATGGCCGGCGGCGCTTTCCACAGCCCTTCTCACTTGGTCCAAGTCGCTGGCCGGCACCCATCCCGAAATCAGGAAGACCTCTCCGTGTTTGGGGAAACCGCGTATGGCTTCCGCGAGTTTTCCGCAGGCGGCCGCCCGGCGCCACAAGCTACTTAGCTCGGGCGAAAGCTCGGAAGCTAGTTTCTGCCGTTCACGATCGAGATCGTTGAGACGATCCTGGATCTCTCGTGCTTTGCGCTTCAGCGCTTCGAGTGCCTCCGCGGGCCGGCCTAGAGCTTCCGGCGGCAATGCGATTGGCTCGAAGAACGCGCTCTTCAGGGCTCGGTTGAGGATTGCGGCGTTGTCGGTCGAACTGGCGGCGAGCACCAGCGCACGGTCCTTCCGGGTTTGCAGTGGAATGAGAATGAACGGGATCTGGAACAGCGCTTCAGCCACGCGTGGAACGTTTTCGGCTGGCATGATTCCGACCGTCACGGTTTGATACTCTAGCCGGCGCAGGTCCTCGACGGGCACATCGAGGGGAAGTAGGAGCTGGACCTGCGACTCACCCAGCTTCAGCCTCTCCGTCTCCTGATCCGTCTCTTTGAGCCGCCCCTGCCAGGACTGAACTCTGGTCTCCAAAGTTGTGAGCCGTGCCTCGATGTCGCGCCAGTCTCGCTTTGGGTGCAGATCGCAATCTGGTTCTGAACCAGCGATCAGCTTGCATCCGAGCGCATTGAGCATTTCGTTGAGACGCAGCGTGAGGCTGCTATAGCGGCTCGCCAATTCGGTCCATTCGGGGGAAGGCGTCCAGCCTTCAGGCACGACATCTTCCAAATGCAAGGCCTCCATTCGCGCGAGAGCGGCCGTTACCGCCTCGAGATCGGGCTCGAGCACGAAAAGGTTGGCCTCCAGCATGCGTTCGGGCGCGAGCATGCTCATGCCGCTCGCACCAACCGGCGGCCGATTTCCGTACTGGTCAATCCAGTTAGTTTCCCTTCCACAATCACAGTGAGATCGCGGACTTCGGCTTCGAGCAGCCACAGGTAAGCCAGAGCTCCACGCAGCTGAAACAATGGTCGCCTAACAGCAGCCGTTGCGTGTCGGAAGCGCTCCCGCTCCGCCAGGACTTCAATCTCGGTCAAGCCCTCGACTTCGGAAAGCCCAGGCGGGATTTGGAAGCCCAACCGCTCGGCTTCCACCGCGAGCGGTGAGCCTAGCGCCACGCGCCGAACGGTATCCAGTCCTGCGGCAAACGCGCGATGCAAGGTGTAATTGACGATTTCCTCCGGAGTCATCCGGCCGTAGATTCGGTAACGATAAGCCCAGAGCAGGTTTTGGACCGCAATCCAGCGACCGAGGAATCGCCGTGCGTCGGCCGATTCCCCTCTATGTTGCGATTCGATGAGCCGGACCAGTTTTTGGAAATAGAACAAATCGACGGCGATTTCCAGGTAGAACAACCGCTGCTCCTGTTTATAGCGCTCCATGGCATTTTCAAGCGGCCTGGCATAAGGAGATTCACGGATTTGATCCATGACGGCAGCAATCGATTCAGCTGCCACCAGCGCCTCCCAGCGCCAGCGTGTGGCACGGAGCGGAACCAGGGAAGCGCGGGCGCGGGACGGGTCTATTCCGAAGTGCACAGCGCGGAGAACGGTCTTCAAGTTCTCAACCTCGAAGCGCTGGTTATACCAGGCGACAAGCTCACTGGCGCCGCGCGGAAGAAAACGGGCCAGCGCGCGTCCGGTGTCGGCGACCTCGCCGCGCAGAATTTCGAGGAGTATCCGGCTATCTCGACCGATCGCCGGGGCCACCGCCGTCTGGGCTAGAAACTGAGCCAGTTCCGTGGGAGTGTTGGCCTCCAGAAGGCGGGCCCATGTCGCGCCATCCAGACGTCGGGAAAGCCTTGCCCGGATATACCCTTGGGCTGCCGCGTAAGAAAAAAGGCTCAAATCAGTCGCCCCTGTTGGTTACCCAGTCCACTACCATTTCTATGGCTTGGGCAGAATGTTGCTTTGCCCGGCGTTCGATTTCCAGGCCTTCAGCTTCCGCTTGTTCCAGCCGCTGTTTCATCTCCGCGGCAGCGGTAGACTCGGCTACTTCCAGCTTGGAGCGCAATAGACTAGCCGCCTCCTGACGAATGGCTTCGACAGATTGCTCGGCTTGCTCGCGAGCTTTCGCGATGGTCTCTTGGGCGTATTCCTCCGCTATTCTCAGAATTTCCCGCGCCCGTTCTTCCGCCTCAATCAGACGCTTCAAAGTACCTTGTGCTGGGGAGGCCTCCGGCATAACCTACTTTGTTGGGGTTGGGTGCACGCCTTGAGCGACTGTACCACATCCACGCTCCTGGGCAAATTAGGCTCTTGAACCTTCACGTTGCATCTACCCGAATCGCAGCCCTTCGCAACCGTTAGCAGCGGTGAAGGCAAATGCGCTTGGAATGGCAATCTCCGACAGGAACGGTGACACTGCGTGGTGTCGTCCGGCTTGTGTCCGGAGCGCGACGAGCGTCGGCGCCAAATGCTGGGGATTGATCGTGGCAGGCAAGAAAGGGCCTGACTGTTGATTTCAAGCCTGGAGTAGTCCTGGTTGGGGGTTTCAGGAACTGTAGGTACTGGATCAATTCCGCGTATGCGACGCGGCAGGCACGATCACGCTCCACACCGCAACGGCCCGGTCGATATGGTCTTCAAGAAACAATAACCGGTCTTTGGAAAGATCTGGTATTTGTCTGTTGCCCCAGATAGCGCCATACCCCGCTTGAAAGGCACGCTAGGCCGCTGTACTGAGTCCTCGATCGTGCGGACGTCTACACCGTTAGATTCTTAGGTCAGAGATTGTAAACAAGAATGCTTCAACATTCTGGCAGCTAACATCACGCCGCAGCAAGCAGGGCAACGATATTCTGGATAGCCTTGTCGGCCTTGTGATACGCG
>JBEKBK010000327.1:0-9595 GCA_050015435.1 Bryobacteraceae bacterium | reverse complement strand
TACGAGACAGCCCTCCGGGAAGCCTGCGTGCTGGGGAAGGAAACGCGAATCGAGCCACGCGTGCGCCGGCGAGCGAAGGATTTTTACGTTTACCGTCCGCCGTACGATCGCCAGGAGCGGTGGCAGGCCGAGTACTGGATCTGCACCAAGGAAGCTGCAATGGCCGAGGGCGTACCCGAAGAGATTTTCTCGCAGCCGATGCTCGAAACCTGGCGTTAACTGAGTGGGTGCTGATTAGGCGTCCCGGTCTTCGACGCGATCATAAAGGTGCTGATCGGTGGTCGTGCCAAGCGATAGATTGTAAAGGCTGGTCAGCCCAAGCCCCTCGCGCAAATCTTCATCGAAAGAGTGGATCGCGTGAAGTTGGAACGCCTGGGCTGGGTCCTCGCGTCCTGACGGGGTGCGCAGAAACATCTGATATCCCCGGTTCACAAGCGTGCCGATCTCGCCGCCCATCCATACCCCGGCCTTCCCGATCTTGACGTTTCCGTCTCCCAGGTCTTCCACGATCGCGCCGCAAATACCACGAATGACGATTGCGCGTCCGGGCGCTTCGGTCTTCACGTCGAACTTGAACTGCTTCAGATTCGCCAGATGTTCGTCGAAAGTGAATTGATGGGGCTGAGCGCGGCGGAAGAACATACGCACTCCATTATAATGCGTGAGTGTCTTACGTACTCGCACTAGACGAAGGGACCACCAGCGCGCGCGCCGCGCTCTACAACGACGAGGGTCGCCGGGTCGCGATGGAGTCCTGTCCCATCGAGTGCATTTATCCTCAGTCCGGTTGGGTGGAACAGGATGCCAACGCCATTTGGGAAGCCCAGTTGGAAGCGGCTCGCCGGACGCTCGCCATCGCGAAGGTGAAGGCCTCGGAAGTTGCTGCGATCGGGATCACCAACCAACGGGAGACTACGATTATCTGGGACCGCCGCACGGGCGAACCGGTGGCGCCGGCCATCGTCTGGCAGTGCCGCCGCACGGCCGCTTATTGTGAGGCTCTCGACTGCCGGGAAATGATTGAGCGAAAAACCGGCCTAGTAGTCGACGCGTACTTTTCTGCCAGCAAGATCCGGTGGATCATCGATTACGCAGCCAGGCACCCGGCCGACTTGCTGTTCGGAAACGTCGATACCTGGTTGATCTGGAAGCTTACCAAGGGTTCGGCGCACGTGACCGATCCCACCAACGCGTCCCGCACGATGTTAATGAACCTCGAGTCCGGGGATTGGGACCCCGAACTGCTCTCCGTGTTCGGATTGCCGCATGAGATGCTGCCCAGGATCGTACGGTCGAGCGGAGTGTGTGGCGCCGCTGCGGCAGAGTACCTGGGCGCGGAGATCCCAATCGCGGGTATCGCGGGCGATCAGCAGGCGGCTCTGTTCGGCCAGGCGTGCTTTGAGCCGGGCATGGCTAAAAACACTTATGGAACGGGGTGTTTCGCGCTGATGCACTCTGGTGGACGCCGTCCTGTCTCTAAGAATCGTTTGCTGGCCACTCGCGCGGCGTCGTCCGGAGCGGATGCCCAATTCGCCGTGGAAGGAGCCGTGTTCATCGCCGGCGCCGCGGTTCAATGGCTGCGCGACAAGTTGCAGATCATTTCGAGCGCGGCGGAGTCGGCCGCCCTGGCTGAATCCCTCCCGGACACGGGCGGGACTTACCTGGTCCCGGCGTTTGTGGGCCTGGGCGCGCCGCACTGGGACTCCGCTGCCCGTGGGATCCTCAGCGGCATCACGGCGGGAACGGATCGCGCCCAGATCGTGCGTGCCGCGCTCGAGAGCATCGCGTATCAAACCCACGAGCTGGTGGAAGCGATGGAGGCAGACAGCGGGCACAAGCTCCGGGAACTGCGCGTGGACGGCGGCGCCACGGCGAACAATTTCCTGATGCAATTTCAAGCCGACATTCTGGGGCGTCCGATCGTTCGCCCCGCCGACATTGAGACTACGGCTCTGGGAGCCGCGTATCTGGCGGGCCTCGCCGTCGGGTTTTTTAAAGGAATCTCCGAGATTCAGAAATTCTGGCGGGCCGAACGTGTGTTCGAGCCCCAGATGAGTTCGGCGCGCCGCGAAGAACTGCTCACTGGTTGGAAGCACGCCGTGGCGCAATGCCGGCTGCGGTGACCGATCGAAAAACCTGCGGTTCTCTTTGAAATTATTTCGGCGTAGAGCTTTCCACGTTATTTGGCGTACTCTTCGAGTATGGACCAACGCCGTTCAGAGTCCTCACTACAAACGCCGAACCCTCCAGTCCGTCAATGGATCACGGGTTACGACCGGCAGCAATTCCATGCCGAGGGCTACATGGTGATACGAAATGTCGTTCCTGCAAGCATCACTTGTAATGCAGTTCGTGAGATTGCCGCGTTCGTTGGCGCAGACCTTGCCGACAGCGCGACCTGGTATGGCGGCGCACCCGAGCTCGACGGCGTTGTCCCGATGCACCATGCCCAGTCGCTGTGGGATATCCGGCAGTCCCCGAATCTCTACCAGGTCTTCACGCAGTTTTTTGGAACCCCGCGGCTCATGGTGGATATCAGCCGGTGTATTTTCCGCCCCCCAGTGCATCCGGACTGGCCGACCATCAGTCACGGAAGTATTCACTGGGACACCGACCCAAGGGGACACCCTTCGTTGCAGGCCGTGGTATTGTTGACCGACGTTCGCCGCGATGGGGGTGGGTTTCAGTGCCTGCCTGAGGTCTATCAAGACCTGGACGCGTGGCTCGAACGCTACGCGCGCCGGGACGATTTTGATTTCTTCAATCCAGGGCTGAATCACTGGAAGACGACACAAATCGAGTGTAACGCAGGGGACGTCATTTTGTGGTCGACTAGGCTGCCGCACGGCACTGCAACCAATTTGTCAAACCGCCCAAGAATGGCCGCGTTCGTTACGATGCAGCCTTCAGCCGATTACGAGAGACTTCGAAAGTCGTTGATGAACTGGTGGCTGACAAAAAGGGCCCCCGATCAGTGGCGAGGTCTGGCCGGACAAGTTGATCCTGAGCCGGGAGCCCCGGCGGCGCTTTCAGAGCTAGGCCTGAAGCTTATCGGAGCATTGCCCTGGTAGCTGATCCCTGCGTAGCTGTATTTCACGCCCCAGGCCAAAGACCTCCATCGCCAGTCGAAATGTGTTGGCGTGCGCCCGCGCAGTCAGTTCGATCGGATTCGAATACCCTCCGCCAAGCGTAATCACGAGCGGTATCTGCAGCCCATGGAAGGCTCAATCACACGCCGGTCGCGGATCTTTAAGCCTTCCTCAGTCAGCGCCAGTCTTCCTAGAACGTCGCTGGCGAGAGCGTCCACCCCGGAAAGATAGAACACGATCTCAGGATCGAAGGCGATCACCCGGGGAAGAACGCGATCGAGGGCGGCAATGTATTCCTGGTCCCCAGTCTGATCCGGAAGCTCGACGTCGAGCGTGCTCCGCTGCTTGCGGAAGGGGAAATTGTGAGCGCCGTGCAGAGAGAGCGTGAACACATTCGGGTCCTGCTCGAAAAAGTGCGCGGTCCCGTCGCCCTGATGGACGTCCAGATCGACAACCGCGGCGCGCCGCACATGCCCGCGTGAACGAAGCCAATAAATAGCGATTGCGACATCGTTAAAGACGCAGAAGCCAGAGCCCTCCGCGCGAAACGCATGATGGGTTCCACCGGAAAGCGTTCCGCCGAAACTATGTTCGAGAGCGTCCTTCGTGGCGGCTAACGTTCCGCCGGCCGAAGCGAGAGTCCGCTGTACCAGACCTTCAGACCAGGGAAATCCAATGCGCCGCAGGGCGGAGGCGGGCAGCGTGCCTTCGAGGAACTGAGTGACATACGTGGCGTCGTGCGCCAGCATGATCGTCTCGGCATCCGCTAAGGGTGTCGGATCGAAGTGATAGAAACCGTCTGCGGTGAGCAGGTCTCTCAGCAGCCCATATTTTCGAATAGGAAACTTGTGCCCCTCCGGCAGCGGAATCTGGTAGTGGTCGCTGTAAAATAACCGGCGCCGCACAACTCAGCCGCCGAGCTCGCTTTGGATCGCCGCAGCGATACTATTGGCAAAATGTTCGACGCGCACCAGCTCCGGTCCTTCCACCATTACCCGGGCTAATGGTTCCGTTCCAGAGAAACGCACCAGCACACGGCCGGCCTCGCCAAACTCGGATTCGGCGCGATGAATCTCGGCGTTAACCTGCGCCAGATCGAGCAGGGGACGCCTTTCCTTTACGCGGACGTTGACCAGGCGCTGGGGATAAATCTCTAGCTCCTCGGTCAGCCGGTCCAGGTCCTGGCCCGAGCCGCGCATCACTTCCAGGACGCGAAGAGCCGTGAGCAATCCGTCGCCGGTGGTTGCGTAATCACTAAAAATGACGTGCCCGCTTTGTTCGCCGCCCAGCGCGGCGTTGCGCCTGAGCATTTCTTCGAGTACATACTTATCGCCGACCGGAGTTCGCACCAGCCCGATCCCATGCCGTTGCAGAGCCCTTTCCAGGCCGAGGTTCGACATCACCGTCGCCACTACTTCCGTCAGATGCCCGCGCGCATGCATCGGCAGCGCGGCAAGCAGCATTACTGCGTCTCCGTCGACAGTTTTGCCCGAATGCGAAACGAACATTGCCCGATCAGCGTCGCCATCGAAAGCCACTCCCAGGTCGGCTCTGGTTTCAACAACCTTCGCTCGCAATCCTTCCAGATGTTGGGAACCGCAGTTCATGTTGATGTTCCTGCCGTCTGGCGCGCAGGCGATGCAGGTAACCGACGCGCCCAAGCGCTCGAACAGCATGGGAGCAAGGAATGACGCCGCGCCATTGGCTGCATCCACAATGAGCCGAACTCCGCGCAATCCGCCAGGCAGTGTCGCAGCCAGGTGTTCGATGTAAGCCCGATCTAGACCTTCATCGGTGATCAAGCTTTTTGGCGTTGCCGGCGCGCCGGATTTGAGCACCGAGAAGATCTCGCGTTCAAGGGCATGCTCCTGCTCGTCCGGCAATTTGAAACCCGAATGATCGATGATCTTGATCCCGTTATCGTGATAAGGATTGTGCGACGCCGAAATCATCACACCCGCGGCAAACGGTCCCGTGCGGGCCACGTAGGCTATGCCTGGGGTCGTAATCAGACCCGCAAAGCGTGCCTTCACTCCCGCCTGTTCCAGACCACCGGCGACGTGTTCCGCGATCCACGGGCCGGATTCCCGCGTATCCATACCAACGACAACTTCCGGATCGCGATGGTTCGCATTGACCCAGCGCCCGAGTGCTACGCCGACGGCAAATGTCGTCTGTCGATCCAAGGGATCGGTTCCCGCCACCCCTCGCATTCCGTCCGTTCCGAATAATTTACGCATGCTCTAAGGAGTGTCCCCGACTCTTTCAATGGTCAGCTTCACGGTCACCAACGAGGATGATTCCAGCCGGACTTGAGGATCTGAGATGAACGTATTCACGTGAAATTCCGAGGATTGAGTTACCGAACTCAGGTCGATCGCGTCGGTCTGAGCGCTGGCGGTTCCCTCGACGCGCGGCTCGGGTCCCGCGATTCGCATTTGATTAGGCGTCACTGTTTGGCTGGTCACCCTATATCCGCTCGGCGGCGGTTGGGCGATGCGGACTTCAATAGGAACGTCTTTCTTCTCTAGGTGAGCGAATTGGAGGCGAAGCTGCGACGGAATCGCGCGCAGAAAGGTCACACCCTGCGGAAGGTGGAAATCGTTGTCCGAAAGCGTGAAGGTTCGCTCGCCCGGCCCGCCGATGCTCGAAAGGTCCAGGACCACCGCAACGTCCGAAAGGTTTCCCGCTGTGAGCTTGCTGGCTGGTCCGCGCAACTCCAGCCGGACGGAATCCGTCGCGGCGGCGCCGATCAGCAGATCGGGCGGCAGATTTTTGTAAAGGATGGGAGCCGAGTGCGTCGAAACCAGCTCCGGCTCCCCCACGATGGCGAACCACAGCGAGACTGATAGAATGAGCGAACCCAGCTTCCATCCGAAATTGCGGGTGAACGCGCGCCAGATCGATCGCCAATTCATGGCTGCACCTGATTCCATTGGCGGTCCGGCTCAGGCTCCGCCTTGCGAGTACGCGCGGCATGATGGATCAGGCGCTCGCGGACATACTCCAGCGAAAGGTGCTCCTCCAATTCGCCGCGCGAAGCAATGGAAACTCGGCCGGTCTCTTCTGAAACCAGGAGCGAAAGCGCGTCCGTTTCTTCCGTGATCCCGATCGCGGCGCGATGCCGCGTGCCGAGCCGGCGCTGCATCAGTGGATTCGTGGTCAAAGGGAGAAAGCAAGCGGCTGCGGCAATGCGATCGGCTTGAACGATCACCGCGCCATCATGCAGCGCGCCACCGGAGTGAAAAATTGCACACAAAAGATCGCGTGAGATGGCTGCGTCCAGCGGCACCCCGCTTTCGACAAAGGTTCGCAACCCGATCTCCCGCTCGACTACGATAAGCGCGCCATACTTCACTTCAACCAATTGTTCCAGGGCCAGGATGATCTCGTCCACCATCTCGCGGCTCTCGAGTTGCCCGCCCAAACCGAGCCATCGGCTTCGCCCGATGCGCGCCAGCAGCCGGCGAAGCTCGGACTGAAACATCACGATGAGCGCGATGGCAGTGTAAGGCGCCAAGGCGGCCAGCACGGACCGTAACAGTTCCAGGTGGGTCCAAAGCGCAACCAGATACACGACACCGAGGATCCAGAGTCCCGTGAGAACGTGAGCTGCGCGGCGGCCGCGAACGATCAAAATAAACTGATAAATGAGATACGCCACCGCCAGAATATCGATCACGGCAGTGGTCGTCAGCTTCGGAATGTCCGGAAGCGAGATTTGGGGCATGAACAAACTCACGCGATACATCCAGTCTATCTTGCGTTGTTGAAGATTTTAAACCTTTTTTAACAATTTGTGTCCTTAGGAGCTTTTGATTTCGGTCCACAAACGATCCCGTAGGCGTTGCGCCGCAGACGAGACTGGTTCGAACCACTCACCCCGCGCCAGAACTTCCGGCGACGGGTATAAAACGGGATTCTCCCGCAGTTCCTCGGGCAGAAGATTCCGGGCAGCCGCGTTCGCGGTCGCGGTCTGCGTCGCACGAACGATCGCGGCGGCCACCACCGGGCGAAGCAGGTAGTTAATGAAGCGGTGCGCCAGTTCACTCCTGCGGCTTTCGCGCAGGATCGCCATGGTGTCCGCGTACCGCGGAATCCCTCCTTGGGAAGAGAAAACGCCAGCTTGTCCGGAGCTGCGGCGATCGCCTGACCGGCTGTTACCGCCCAAGCTTGCGCAGCTGTTACGTCGCCGGCTACCAGTTGATCACGCACCTCTGCGTTGAGATAGGCGCGCAACAGAGGTTTTTGAGCCACGGCCTGGGCTTGCGCCGCCCGTAGTTCTTGCGGATCCCCGCTGTTCACCGAGAACCCGATCTTCTTGAGGCATATCCCGATTACTTCTTGCGGATCATCAAGCATGGTGATCTTTCCGCGCAAGCGCTCGCTCCACATATCGGCCCAGGCCTCCGGTGCAGCAGCGAGACTCTTTTGGTAGACGACGCCCGTGGTCCCATGCATGTAGGGGACGCTCCACCGCAGCTCTTGATCCCATGGCGGGGTTTGAAAGGCGCGATCCAGAGAATCCAGATTCGGAAGCCACGCGTGATTTAACGGCTGGAGCAAACCCATCTCGCGCATCGGCTGAATCATATCCGCCGATGGAAACACCACGTCCCAGCCCGAGTTGCCGCTCATTACTTTGGCGATCATTTCCTGATTGCCTTCGTAGGTTCCGTAGCGCACGTTGACTCCGAACTCATGCTCGAAGTTTGAAACGGTGTCCGGCGCGACATAGTCGGACCAGTTATAGACATTGAGTCTGGGAAGGCCGCGACCGCACGCCACGGAAAACGCGCCGGTTAGAAATACACGGCGATTCATGCGGACCGCAGCCTTTCTGAGATCAACACGATGACCCCGAGCGCCACGACAACAATGGTCGAGACCGCGTTAAGCATGGGATTGACGCCGCGTCTGGCCAGCGCGTAGATCACCATCGGAAGCGTCTGCGAATCCACTCCGGCCACCAGGCTGGTGATCACGTAGTCGTCAATCGACACCGTGAAGGCCAGCATCGCCGCCGCAGCAACTGCCGGCGCGAGATACGGAAGCGTTACCCTTCGAAACGCCCCGAATTCGGTCGCTCCCAGATCGAGAGCGGCTTCTTCGAGCACCGGCTCGAAAGTGCGCAGCCGAGCAATGATCACTACCACCACGTAGGCCACCGAAAATGAGACGTGCGCCAAAATCACGGTGTGCAGACCCAGGCGCAGGTTCATAAAACGGAACACCCACTGAAAGAACGCCAAAAGAGACACTCCGGTTACAATCTCCGGCGTGACCAGCGAAAGATACATCGATCCGGCGAACAATCGTGAAGACCGTTTCCACAACGCGTAAGCGGCCAGCGTACCGATGATGGTCGCCAAAACCGTTGAAACCGTAGCGATCAAGAGACTATTGACGGCAGACTCAATCAGATCCCGGTCGGCCAACGCCGCGCGATACCAATCCAGGGAGAATCCCTGCCACACTGTGAATTTCGAAGCATTGAAGCTGAACCCGGCGAGAATCAACAGCGGGATGTGCAGAAAGGCATACGCGCACACTGCGTAAACGGCCAATAAGCGTTTCATACCAATTCCTCGCCTCGGCGACCCACCGCGAGCAGCAGCAGCGTTGCCACGGCCATCAGCACCAACGACGCCGCTGCCCCGAACGGCCAATCACGGGCCGTCGTGAACTGGTTCTGGACCAGGTTCCCGATCAGGATGGTCTTGCTGCCGCCCAATAAATCCGACGTCAGATAGGTGCCGACGCACGGGACAAAAACGAGAATCGCGGCCGCGCGAATTCCCGGCGCGCACAGCGGAATGGTCACTCGCCATGTGGTTTCCCACGGCGTGGAACCGAGGTCGGCGGCCGCTTCGAGCAGCGTTTTGTCCATGCGTTCGAGCGTCGCGTAGAGGGGCAGCACGGTGAATGGAAGAAATCCGTAGACCAATCCCAGAATCACCGCACCTTCGTTATACAGCATCGGCAAGGGTTCGCGAATCACGTGTATGGCTTGCAGAACGGTGTTGATCAGTCCCGTGTCGCGCAGCAGAAACATCCAGGCATAGGTGCGGATGAGGAGGCTGGTCCAGAAAGGGAGAATCACCAGGCTCAGGTACAAATTCTTACGACGTCCGGAGCGGGCGATGAACAACGCCAGCGGAAAGCCCAGCAAGAGGCAAAGCGCGGTGGCGATGGCGGCGATCCAAAAGGACCGCAGAAAGATGGACCCATACAGCGGATCGAACAGCCGCGAGTAATTTTCGAGTGTGAACGGGGATTCGACGCCGCCGTATGCGCCGCGCGTAAGTATGCTGTAGACGGCGACAATCAGGAGCGGCACGAACACAGTGGCGAACATCAACGTGGCAACGGGCATGAGGAAAAGTCTTCGAAGCCGCGTCATCCCGAAAACCGCACCTCATCGGCTGCGCCCCACGAGACGTGCACCGGTTCGCCTTCCTTAAAATCCCCGGAGCCGGGATCGACCTGCGCGAGCACCGTTTCGC
>JBEKBK010000326.1:0-9620 GCA_050015435.1 Bryobacteraceae bacterium | reverse complement strand
TCGCGTCCAGTAGTCATACGAAAGAACCGCAACTGGACGCGCGCCGGGTTCGAGATCGTCGCTTTCAGCGAAGAAGCGACCCATGGCAGGGCGGAGTCCGAATGATTCGAACATTCCGCCGGAAACGTATTGCAGGTGCGCCTTCTCCATCTCCTGATCCGACCCGAAGGTCAGATCCCCGCGGTCTGTCGCGACTGCGATCAGTTCGGCTTGCCCCTTCACCGCCGCCCGCAATTGGCGGAACAGTAGATACTCCCAAACATCAAGGGTGGTTAGGGTGCCGCGCTCGAATCCCTCGCGGGACAGGGAGTACAGCCGCTCCGGGTGAGCCACTGGTAAAGGCCGAAGCAGCAAGGCGTCGATGAGCCGGAACGCCGAAGTGCATGCGCCGATGGCCAGAGCCAGCGACAGGATCGCCGCGGCGGAGGTCACCTTATTCTTACGGATCTGTCTCCAGCCGAAGATCGTGTCGGCGCGGAGCGAATCGAGATCTGCGGAACTCGGCCACCGCATCATGCTAAACGCCATTACAACAGAATCAGAACGATAGTCGGAGCGCAGGCCAAAAACGCCGCACTCATTTGATCGGCTCAGATATACTGAGATCAGGTTGTTCCCCAAGCTCATTTCGATTGGCAGTTTTTACCTCCCCACCTACGGCGTCCTGGTGGCGCTGGGATTCCTGGCGGGACTGACCGTCACCACTCGCCTGGCGCGCCGAAACGGGCTGGATGGCTCCCGCGTGGTCGACCTGGCCGTTTACTGCGCGCTCGCCGGGCTGCTGGGCGCGAAGATTCTAATGATCTTATTCGATTGGCCGTCCTACATGTCCGGCCAATTCAAGATCTTCTCGCTGGCGACCCTGCAAGCGGCGGGGGTGTTCCAGGGCGGCCTGGTGCTGGCGTTCATCACAGCCTTCTTGTACATGCGGCACGCCCGGATGCCTTGGTTGCCGACCCTGGACGCCTTTGCTCCGGGAATTGCAATCGGCCACGCTATCGGCCGCATAGGTTGTCTGGCGGCGGGCTGTTGCTGGGGCGAGAAATGTGAACTCCCCTGGGCCATCACGTTCCATAATCAGGATGCAGCCGACCTGACCGGCGTGCCGTTGAACACGCCGCTCCATCCTTCTCAGCTCTACGAAATGACCACGGAAGCTGTGCTGTTCGCTTTCCTTTACTGGCGTTTCGGGCGTGCGCACGCGCCAGGAAAGATCATGGGACTTTACCTGGTCCTGAGCTCAGTGGCTCGCTTCGGAATCGAGTTCACGCGTTTTCACGAACAGGGATTGTACTTCGGCCTCTCGCTCACGCAATGGATTTCAATCGCGTTAGCCCTAGCCGGAACCGCGCTGCTCCTGCGGCCCATGGCGCCGGCTCAGTTGAAGCCCTCAATCGCCACTTAAGGTCTTAGCCGACTACTGAACGCCCGCTCCGCTGCCGTTAATTAGAGATAGGAATGCCTTCACCGGTACCAGCACGCCAGCGCGGCTTCGTTCTGATCGCGATGTCAGTTTCGATGTTCCTCATGCTGGCGGTCATGGGGCTGGCTTTCGACATTGGCCGAATTTACATCGCGCGAAATGAAGCGCAAATCTTCACGGATGCTGCTGCGCTGGCCGCCGCAGCCAAACTGGACAACACTGCGGCCGGAATCAAGCGAGCCACTGACGCGGTCGCACGCGTGCCAGATCGCTGGAACCTCGGCACCAGAGAATTCACCGGCGTCATCGTCGAGTTCAGCAAGGACGGCTCGAAATGGGAGAAGGCCCCGCAAAAGCCGGCCGAAATGACGCTCACCCGCGTCACAGCTCCAGCGAACAGTGTCGAGATCACATTCCTTCGCGCGGTGGGCGGACCCGCAACGTTCGTTGTGCCAGCTCACTCAGTCGCGGCAAGCAGCCCGGTGAGGTTGATCGAATGAAGCGGCAAAGGCAGCGTGGCCACGCCATGCTGGAGCTCGCCATGTGTTCGGCTGTCTTGGTCTCCTGCCTGGGCGGAACTTTCCAGTTCGGATACACCTTCTACGTCTACAACCAGCTCGTGACTGCCGTAGGAAACGGTGGCCGCTACGCCGCGATGCGAACTTATCGTGCCGCCACAGCCGGGGATATCGAAAAGGCGAGGCACGCAATTCGCAACATGGTTGTGTATGGCGATCCGCAAGCCGCCGGCGGCTCCGAACCGATCGTCGGCGGTCTGACGCCCGAACAAGTGGACGTCAAGTGGGTCAGCGATCCTTCCGGCGCACCCACTGCCGTGGATGTTTCGATTGTCAACTTTAGTCTGAACGCCGTCTTCAAAACCGTCACTTTCTCGGGACGTCCCGGGGTTGAATTTCCGTTCGTAGGCCGCTATGCGCCCTCGGAGCGTGAACCATGAGCCGTCGTGGACAGAGTTTAGTCGAGTCGACTCTCGTTCTACTGGTATTCTTCGCCATGCTCCTGGGCGTGATCGATTGCGGCCAGGTGCTTTACGCGCACCAGGCTCTGGAAGAGCGAGTTCGAAGCGCGGTCCGGTGGGGCGCGATGCATCCCTTCGATGGAACGGGCGAACAGGTTGCCAGCCTTATTCTCTACAACCAGCCCGATCAGGCAGGCTCGGCAGCGCCGGGCTACCTAGGGCTGACCCGCGCGAATATTCAAGTCCGCTATCAAGCGCCCACAGCGGAACAGCCTGACGACGAAAGAATATCGGTCGCTATTGTAAATTACCAGTCGCATTTCTTCACGCTCTGGATCGCCCGGACGATCGTTAGCCCGAGACCGGTGTTCATCAGCTCGCCCGTGTCGTATCACGCTGTTGCGACGCGGTAAGATATCCTGGCAGTTTGGCAATCCTTCAACCCATTCAACCTTTTCGCTATACCGCCAAAGCCGGCGATCCCGCGAACCTGCTCACTCAGCCCTACGACAAGATCAGCCCGGAAATGCAGGCCCGGTATCAGGCCGCCAGCCCGTACAATCTGGTGCGGGTGATCCTCCCTGACAACGTATATACCCGCGCCGCACAGTATCTCGACGACTGGATCCGGGAAGGCATCCTGGCGCAGGACCCAGCACCCGGCTTCTACGCCTATTTCCAATCGTTCGATGTTCCGGATTCGGCGGTGCGCGTCACGCGCAAAGGCTTTATCGGTCTGGGGCGAGTTGAAGATTATTCCGCAGGCATCGTTTATCGGCATGAGCAAACGCTTTCCGGTCCGAAGAAAGATCGTCTCGAATTGCTGCGTCACACCCGCGCGCATTTCGGCCAGATCTTCATGCTGTACCCGGACCACGACGGCGCGGTAGAGCCTCTGATCGATCAGGCAGCGTCCCTGCCGCCATTGATGGACTTCATCGACGACTATCAGGTCCGCAACCGCGCCTGGGCCATCACGGATACCCCCACCATCGCGCACATTCAGGAGCTGATGAAGCCGATGAAGTTGCTCATTGCGGACGGGCACCATCGCTATGAGACCGCGCTGGCTTATCGCAACGAAAACCCGACGGTCGCCTCGGCCGAATACGTGATGATGACGTTCGTAAATATGTATTCGAAGGGCCTGAAGATCCTGGCGACGCATCGTGTGTTGCGCAACCTTGACGGATTTGATCCGGTGGCGCTGTTTCAAAAGGCGGTAGCCGCGGGTTGGTCAGTGGGGGCGTGTGCGTCCGTGGACGTGTTGAAGCACCGGCTGGCGGCCACGGATCCGAAGCTGGTTCAGATCGGCGTGTTGGCGCATGGCGAAGCGCGTCTGATGCAGCGCCCGCGCACGGCCGGCGAATTGGACGTTCCGGTGCTGCATCGCCAGGTCCTCGGAGAGCTACTCGGGATCACCGAGGAAGCGGTTCGCGACGAGAAATATATTCGTTACGTGCGCGGCATCGATGCCGCCGCGGCGGAAGTGCAGCACGGCGCACAAGCCGCATTTCTACTTGAGCCGACCCCGATCGATGACATGGCGCGAATCGCGTTCGGAGGCGGAGTGATGCCCCAGAAGTCGACCGACTTTTATCCCAAGCTGTTGAGCGGAGTCACGATCTACCGCCTTTAACAGGGGATTGTTTTATCCGCGTTCATCAGCGTTTATCTGCGGCTCGTTAGGTGCTCAAAACCATATCCGCCAGCACCCCCATGTCATCAATGACGAAATCCGGCGGCACTTCAGCGAACGTTTCAGGCTGAAATCCCCAACTCACGCCGCAGGCGCGCACGTTCGCATTGCGCGCGGTGCGGATATCCACCGCGCTATCCCCCACCATCGTCGTACGATCGCGAGCCGCGCCCGCCTCTGCAACCAGCAACTCGATTCCCATCGGATGAGGCTTCTTCTCTTCAAAACTGTTGCCGCCATAAACGCGGAAGAAGTGCATTTCCAGGTCGAGCCCTTCGATCAGCTTCATGCTGAATCGGACCGGTTTGTTGGTCAGCACTGCCATGGGAACCCCCGCGTGATACAGGCGGTCGAGCGCCTCCCGAACACCCGGATAGAGCCGTGTCGCATCTAGCATGTGCTCGCGATAGTATTCGAGGAAAAAACGGAGCGCCTGAGCCAGCTCCGCATCGCTCGCGTCGGGAAACGCACGCTTGATCAATACCGGTGCGCCGTTACCCACGTACGAAGCGACGTGTTCATCCGTCAGCGGAGCCAGTCCCATCCAGGCTCGCGTCGCGTTCACGGAATCCGCCAGATCGCGCGCCGAATCGATCAGCGTCCCATCCAGATCGAAGATCAGCAGGTCGGCAGTCATCTGACCATTTTCTGATTTTGCTTCGACCAGTTTCGTACGGCTTGTAACAGTGCTTTCAACGGAGTGCTCTTCCTGAGACGGTCTACGTTATCCCCGAAAACTGGTCTAGCTATCGAACTTCTTGAGATCGGGGTCTTTCTTGTGGAGCTTCTTCTTGACCTGATCATCCCAAATCTTGCGGATGTCGTTCATGCTTTCGCGGAACGCCTCCTTGATCGCATTAGGTGCGAGCGCCGCGCATAGGTTGGACGCATCGATCGCGTAGGGCAGCACTTTGGAATCCACCATCCAGTTCGGAGCCGGCTTCGGAGTGAACGCCATCAGCACGGCGATGAACGCCACGGCGATCAGTGCACCGCGCACCACGCCGAACGCTCCGCCCAGCAAACGGTCCAGCCAGGAGAGGCCGGTCCACTTGAATAACCTCGCTATGAGCGCCGCAATCAGCGAGCCCAGGATCACGCAGCCGAAGAAGACAATAAAGAATCCAAACATGTTCGACGCGGTTTTCGAGCTTATATAGCGGTGAATCCAGTCCGCAGGAATCCCGTAGAACCAAAAGCCGCAGAGCATGCCGGTGATGGTCGCGACAAAGCCGATTCCGACGCGGGCGAATCCGGCCATGAAGCCCCCCACGACCGAAGCGGCCACGATGACCACCAGAAGAAGGTCCAGCAGATTCACAACGATTTTCCGGTCAGCGCGCGGTACGCTTCCTGATATTTCTGACTGGTTCGCTGTGCCACATCGTCCGGAAGAGCGGGCGCCGGCGGCTTCTTGTTCCACGCGATCGATTCCAGATAGTCGCGCACATATTGTTTGTCGTATGACGGTTGCGGACCACCTGGGGCGTACTGATCGAGCGGCCAGAAGCGCGACGAATCCGGGGTCAGCACCTCGTCCGCGAGAATGAGCTGGCGGTTGATGGTCCCAAACTCGAACTTCGTATCGGCAATGATAATGCCGCGGGCGCGGGCATATTCCGCGGCCCGGCGGTAGATTTCGAGGGTCAGCTCGCGCAGACGCGACGTCAACTCCGCGCCGATCTGCGCGCTCACATGCTCAATCGTGACGTTCTCATCATGACCGCTTTGTGCTTTCGTCGCGGGCGTGAAAATCGGCTCCGGTAGAGCGTCACTTTCGCGCAGACCCGCGGGCAGCGGAATGCCGCAAATCGTTCCGGTCCGTTTATAATCCTTCCAACCCGATCCAGCCAGGTAGCCGCGCGCCACGCATTCCACCTGAATCATTTCAGCGCGCCGCACCCACATCGAACGGCCCTCCAGCGCGGCCGGCAACCCGCTCACATCCGTGCTCAACAAGTGATTGGGTACCAGGTCCCGCAGAAAGTCGAGCCAGAACAGCGTCATCTGCGTCAGGACGCGCCCCTTTTGCGGAATACCGGTGGCCAGAATATAATCGAAAGCCGAGATTCGGTCCGTGGCGACGATCAGGAGCCTGTCGCCGTCCTCATAGATATCGCGCACCTTGCCGCGGCCGTACCGCTTGAGGCCGGGCAGATTCGTCTCCAGCAACACTTCGTGACCAGTCATGTGAGGGTGGGAAGCCAATCCCAATTATACTGAGGGATTCGCATGCGCCTCTCCATCCTGATTCCGGTGTACAACGAGCGTACTGTGGTGGAGCGGAGCCTCTCGCTGGTGCTGGCTGCGCCCTTGCCCGAGAGCATGGAACGCGAGCTGGTGGTGGTGGACGACTGTTCGACCGACGGAACCTCCGAGATCCTGAAGCGCATGGCCGAAAAGGAACCATCCATCCGGCTGTGGCGGCATGAGGTGAATCAGGGCAAGGGCTCCGCCGTT
Source organism: Bryobacteraceae bacterium (assembly GCA_050015435.1). Taxonomy (GTDB): domain Bacteria; phylum Acidobacteriota; class Terriglobia; order Bryobacterales; family Bryobacteraceae; genus Palsa-187. The sequence continues at coordinate 3,059 of JBEKBK010000326.1, read as the reverse complement.
CGCACCGCGATTCAGAACGCGACGGGCGATTTTTGCCTGGTTCAAGACGCCGATCTTGAATACGACCCTTCCGAGTACATCAAGCTCCTGCGTCCAATGCTCGATGGTCACGCCGATGCGGTGTTCGGATCGCGCTACATGGCCGGCGTGCAGACGCGCGTGCTGCCCTTCTGGCACTCCGTCATCAACAAAGGCCTGACGCTGGTGTCGAACATGTTCAGCAATTTGAACGTGACAGACATGGAAACCTGCTACAAAGTTTTCCGCACCGACCTGCTGAAGAGCATTCCGATCCGCTCCAATCGTTTCGGCTTCGAGCCCGAAATCACGATGAAGGTTTCGAAGCGCAAACTCCGCGTGTATGAGGTGCCGATCAGCTATCATGGACGAACTTACGAGGAAGGCAAGAAGATCGGATGGAAGGATGGCGTTCGGGCGCTGGGAGTCATTCTGTACTTCTGGCTGATCGACGATCTGTACGTTCCCACCTACGGCCGCGGCTTGCTGAACAGCCTCACCGGAACCCCGCAGTATCTGAGCTGGCTGACCCGCGTGCTGCGGCCTCACCTGGGCGACACCGTGCTCGAAGTGGGCGCCGGATTGGGCAATCTGACGGGCCGGCTGATGGCGCGCAAGCTCGAGTACGTCGCCGCCGAAAAGGATCCGCTGTACCTGCACGCGCTGCGCAACCGGTTTCTGCGAACTCCCAGTGTGAGAGTCTGCTCGCTCGATCCGGAAAATCCAGCGGACTACGCGGCGTTGAACGAGCAGTTCGAGAGTGTGCTGTGCGTGAATGTGCTCGACTCCGTTGGACAGCCGAAGGTTGTCCTCACGTCGCTGGCATCCTGTCTCAACCCGGGCGGCGCCGTGATTGTGCTGGTCGCGCAGGGGCCCGGCTTGTTCGGCTCGCTGGATCGAGCGATGGGAATTCAGCATCGTTTTTCGTCGGGTGAAATTCGCGAGCTTCTGGAACAGACCGGATTTCAAGTGGAACGGCTGTATCAACTCAACAAATTTGGCTCAATTTCGTGGTTCCTCTACGGAAAAATTCTGGGGCGGAAGGGTATTCCCAAGCCGGCGCTCAAACTTTTCGATAAGACCGTCTGGTTCTGGCGTCGAATCGATGGACTGCTTCCATGGCGCGGCCTGTCGCTCATCGCGATCGCTCGCAGAGGGAAATAAGGCTTAGTGTCGCCCGGCCCCGACGCCGCTTCCCAGCAGCTCATGGACGGTTTCGAGCAAATCGCGAGGGTGTAGAGGCGTTTCCAGGACGGCCAGCTTCCCGGGAACCGCCTCCGTTGGAAACACGCTGGTTCCCACTACGTTGGAGAGTACGATTACCTTCAAATCCGGATTCGTAGCCTGCAGCGTACGAGCTGTGCTGAGGTTGTCTCCGTCCGTCGAATTCAAATTGGCGATGACCAGGCCAAGGCTCGCCTTGGACATTTTGCCGGAGATTTCAGCGCGATTCGAAGCCTCATAGACCTTATATCCGTCTCTTTCAAGAAGCCTGCGGAACAGAGTGCGAAGCGAAGGATCGTCATCCAGGAGCAGAACCGAGGTCGCGGCTGCAGGCTCGGAAACCGCTGAAACAGCCGGAATTTTGACCGTTTCCGACGGTGAAGAGATCCAGAAATGCGCCGGACGGTAAAATCGCAGCCTGCACTTTCGACAGCGGAACGGGGCCAGATAGAACCCGCGCATCACTCCATCGAAAAGCCCTCTCCGGGGCGACGGCCGGACATGCTTCCAGCCGCAGTTCGGGCAAGTCAGACGACTTTCTTCTTCCATTATTGGCTGTAAATTGATTATCAACCATAGATGGCTTTTCGCAATACTTTGTTTCATGGTTGCATTTCGGGCTAGACGTACCGGAACTTGCGCGCGTAATGAGCGCTGGCCTTAAACTGAAGCTGAATGGCCAAATATGTGGTGACCGGCGGAGCCGGGTTTATCGGCTCCATGCTGGTCCGGAAACTTGTCGATCGGGGCTCGGTATCCGTGATCGACAACCTGCTCACGGGGCGGGAATGCAATCTGAGCGAGATACGGGACCGGATCGAATTTCACCGCGCCGACATTCGCGACGCGGCGGCGATCGCCCCGCTGATCGCGGGCGCGGACGTCGTGTTTCATCTTGCGGCGATCCCCTCGGTGCCGCGCTCCATTGACGATCCACTGCCGTCGCACGAAGTGAACATCGACGGAACTTTTAATGTGTTCCGCGCGGCGGCGCAGGGAGGGGTGCGGCGCGTTGTGTACGCCGCTTCCTCATCCGCCTATGGCGATAGCGTGGTGCTCCCGAAAGTGGAAACGATGGTTCCGCAGCCGAAATCGCCGTACGCGGTCCAAAAGCTCGTCGGGGAGCACTATGCGTCGGTCTTCCATTCGTGCTTCGGTTTGGAGACGGTTTCACTGCGCTTCTTCAACGTCTACGGACCGCGGCAGGATCCCTCGAGTCCTTATTCGGGGGTGCTTTCGCTGTTCATGAAACACTTGCTTTCACGAACCTCGCCGACCATCTTCGGCGATGGCGAGCAGTCGCGTGACTTCACGTATGTGGAGGACGTCGCCGGGCTGTGTGTGAAAGCAGCCCACGCCAGTGCGGCTCCGGGCCGCATGTATAACGCCGGCAATGGCGGCGAGTACACGCTCAATTACATCTGGAAGCTGCTGCAGGAAGTGGAGGGTGTTCAGATCCCGGCGAAGTATGGTCCGCCGCGTCTGGGGGACGTAAAGCACTCGATGGCGGACACAACTGCGGCGGCGAGAGATTTAGGTCACGCTCCGTGCTTCACTCTCGAGGAAGGGCTGAAGAGAACGCTCGAATGGTACCGCCAAGAGGGTTGAGGGCTAAGCTGGGTGGACGAATGACGCCGCGAACGGAGCGTCCCGCCGGGCCCGCAAAAAAGCGCGTCCTGTTCGTTTGCATCGGGAATTCCTGCCGTAGCCAGATGGCCGAGGGGTTTGCTCGCGCCTACGGATCGGACGTGATGGTGGCCTCCAGCGCGGGTCTGAGTCCGGCTCCGATCATCGCTCCCATGACCCGGCAGGTGCTC
>JBEKBK010000325.1:0-9637 GCA_050015435.1 Bryobacteraceae bacterium | reverse complement strand
AAGTCGTGCAATACGTCGTCGCTGGTCATCACGAACCGCACCGCCTTGTTGACCGGCACGTGGACGTCGTTGACCGTGCGGGAACCGTCCGGATATTCGAAGGTCCACAGCCACTGTTTGGCGGTAACCTGAATCTCCATGGCCTCGCCAGGAGCCACCTGAGACTTCATCCAGCTGCTCAAACCCCAGAAGAAGATGCCGACGCACAGGACCAGCGGCAGCACGGTCCAGACAATTTCGAGTACCGTGTTATGGGTTTGATGCGGCGTCACCCGCCCGGGTTTGTACCGGTAGCGCCAGGCAAAGTACAGAGCCGGACCCGTAATTCCCCAGAACAGGACCACGCTCAGCCAGAACAGAGCCATGTATATGAAGTCCACTTCGCCCGCAAATACGGACCCTTGTGGAGGCATCATCCAACGAGTCAACCACTCCATTTATACCAATCCCTCTTTCCAGCGAGCCATTTTCCTCCGGTCCTCGCGGAACAATCGCCACAGGTAAAACACAATCAAAAGAACAGTCAAAACTCCGCCGGCGCGCATGAAATTCGAAGCGAATAATACGTACGATCCCACCGTCGGGTCATAGTGATAGCAGAACAACAGAACTCTCTCGACGCTGAATGTAGAGCGGTTTGCCGCGGCTTCCGTAAGCGCGAAACGGACATCCATTGGCTTGTAGCGCACGCCATACAGATACCGCGCCACCTTGGCTTGGGGCGTCAGAATCATGATCGCCGCGGCGTGAGCAAATTGCTGCTGCCGCTCATCATAGCGGTACTTGAACCCCACCAGATCCGCAAGACGCTTGGCGTTCCCTTCGTTATCGGTCAGGAAATGCCAGCCCGGGGCGGGGCGGCCGTAGTCGCTCAGATAGACGGCTTTCTTCTTCCGCGCCAGATCGAAGGACTCGCTGGGATCGAAGCTGATGGTGACGATTTCAAACTCGTTGCCAGGGGTCCACGGGATCTGCTTTAAGACCTCGGTTTGCCCGTTCAGGATCAGATTGCACAACATCGGGCACGAGTAGTAAATCAAGTTGAGGATCACCGGGCGGCCCTTGTGGAAGTAATCTCCCAACCTCACCGGATAACCGTCCTCCGCGATGAACGTGAGATTCTGATCGATTTCCCGGCCCAGGTGCTCGTCGATACCCACTCCCTCGAGCTGGGACGGCAAGAGGCCCGCGGGAAGCGGCGGCTGATCGGCGAATGCCAGCGCCGCGCAAAACCCGGTGATAACGGCCACGAATTGGAGCGAAGTTTTCATTACTGCGTCGGGTTCTGATTCGCTGGTGCCGGCGGGGGCGCAGCGGCCGGTTCTTCCTTCTTGGGCGCGTAGGCCTTGGCCGGATAGAACAGCTTCCCGGCCGCGGCTTCGCCCGCGAATTCCTGCATGGCCTTATCCACTGGAACTCTCACCATCCCCGATTTCTTATCGAAATATCCGTAGTGCGTGAGGTTCCAATCCTCGCGATTGTGCAATTCCTTGAGCTGCTCGCTGGGCGGAGCGAGGATCTTCTCATACACCGCTTCCTTCCAGATTTTATCGAAGTATGCCTGGATCGCGAAAATCGTCAGGATCAGCAATATAACGCTACCCAACGCAAAACCAAGGATCGCGCCCGCTTGAGGTTCTGCCCGATCGAACCCTTCCTTGGGATCGGCGTTCCGGATTGGATGGTCGTCGGTTTCGCTCATGTTAATTCCTCATCCCTCCTTACGCATTCTCAAAATGCAGACTCTGCTCAAAGCGCAGGTCGCCCACGGGAACCATCTTATGGCTCTTGAACCGGCTCCAGAACGCCAGTCCGCAAATACTCACGGTCGCACCGAGCGTCGCCAGATCCAGCCAGCTCGGCTGCGGCCCGGTCTTGTAGTGAACGGGCATGACGATCCAATATAAATCAATGTACTCCACCACCAGGCTCCATACCGCGATCACGGCGATCACGGTCAGGCTACGTTTGGCTGGCCGGCACAGCAAGGTGAAGAACGGAATGATAAAACGAATGAACGGTAGCGACAGGCTGATGGGGAGCCAACTGCCCACCATCCGGTGGCGATAGAAGATCGTCTCTTCCGGAAAATTCGCATACCAGATCAACAGGTACTGCGAGAAGGCTATATAAGTATAGAACGCCGTAAAACAAAACAGCCATTTTCCGAGATCGTGGTAATGTTCCGGCGTGATCGAATTCTTCAGAATCCCAGCTCGCCGAAAGCCCAGCGAGACCAGGATGACCACCGATATGAAGGCCAGCATTCCGCCAGCCAGGTAGTACAGTCCGAAAATTGTCGAGAACCAGGTGGGTTCGACCGACATGAGCCAGTCGTACGCAGCCAAGGTTCCCACCGCGATGATCAGAAACAGTCCCGGAGCGCTCCAGCGCGAGGCGACATACATTTGACGGACGGAATGTTCCGAATCCTGCTTGGTGGATTGCCGGTAAATCGCTAGAGCCCAGATGGACCACAGCAGAAAATAGATGTAGGTCCGCGCTACGAAGAAGTTCTCGGTCAGATAGCTGCCCTTGGCCTTGATCGACGGACTGGCGGCCACCAATTCGGGGTTCATCCAGGGATAAATGTACTTGAGGCCGAACACGATCGGAAGAAACAGCAGCGCGCCCACCGGCAGGGTGATCATTATGTTTTCCATGATCCGGCGCGACGTGACGCTCCAGGCCGATCCGGTGAGAAACTGGACCATCACGAAGAAGGTGGCGCCCAGGCCGATGGCGGCGGTGTAGGCAAACGCGACCATATAGGAACGGAAAAAGCGCTCCGGATCCGTCACATAGCCCGCGATGCAGGCAATCACCGAGACCAGGGCCACGAAGAACAGGACGTTACGCCCCGTCGCCCAACGGCTTTGCTCAAGCTGATAATTATCGGTCGCGAATTCGTCGGTGTGAGTCATGCTCATTGCAGATTGGACCTCATGTCGGCGGGAACATCTTCGATGGTGTTGCGCTTGGCCCGCTGCAAAACGCGCAGATAGGAAATGATCGCCCAGCGATCTTCGACCAGGATCTGGAAACGGTACGACGGCATAGAACGCCGTCCACTGGTGATCACGTTGAAAATATCTCCATCGGCAAACTGAACCACGCGGTCTTCCATGAGGTTCGAAGGCTGCCAGTTGGCCGCGTGCTGCGGCACGATCCCGACGCCCATGCCTTCGCGGTCATGACACGGCGTGCAGTAGATATTGAATTTCGTTTGCCCGGTCTTGAGCAGGTCCAGGGTGACGGTCACGGGCATCTTGCCGACGTAATTCTCGCCGTCCATGCCGGTGTAGTAAGCCGTATCCTCGGTCATGTGCCCGCGGGCGATGGTGTTCTCCACCGGACGGCGGCTGGAGCGTTCGTCCGAGAACAGATCGGTCTGGGTCTGCGGCAGGAATTTCTCCTGGCGCTTCATGTCATCCCACAGTTCGAAAGGTGGGGTGCGCTGGATGCTCGAACATCCGTTGAGAAATAATACGGCCAGCAATACGCAAATCAGGGGGAGCAAACAATACCCTCCGATCCAATGGAGCTCAACATTAAAAAAGGTGTCTGTCCCCTTTTTCATCCTTCTACCACCTCAACTTCTTCGGCTCCGACGCTGCGCAAGTGCTCCGCGCTCTTTTGCGGGTCGAACTTCGGGTCGTCGGCTTCAATCACCAGCAGAAACCGGTCGTCGGTGGCCCGATGCGCGTTCTTATAGTTCAACGAAGGATGGTAGAACCTCGGCAATCCGTTTATAGCCCACATCCCCAGGAAGGCGGCGAACGCGGAAAACAACACGGTGAGCTCGAAAGCGATCGGAATGGTGAACGAAAAATCGAACAGCGGCTTGCCGCCGATCACCAGCGGATAGTTGATGGCGCCGCACCACCAGATCAGCAATTCCGCGGTCGCGGTTCCGCATAGCCCGATGCAGATCACGATCCAACCGAGCTTCGAATACGGAATGCCGATAGCATCGTCGATGCCGTGGACCGGGAAAGGCGTCATGGCATCCAACTTCGTATAACCCATTTCCCGGATCTTGCGGCCGGCGTGAACCAGGTCGTGCGGATCGGAAAATTCGCCCATGACGGCGTAGACTTTGTCGTCGCCGATGCCGAGTTTCTCTCGAATCATGCCGGGATCGATACTCATCTCGAAGGTACCCCCGTCTCCTGCCCTTTAAACAGACCTTTCTCGTACGCCCGCACGCCTTTCACTTCCGAGATCGCGATCATTGGCAGGAATCGCGCGAACACCAGAAACAGCGTCAGGAACAATCCAATGGTTCCCGCAAAAGTGCACATGTCCACCCAGGTCGGATGAAAATATCCCCACGATGTGGGCAGGAAGTCGCGGGTCAAACTGGTCGCAATAATCACGAAACGCTCGAACCACATACCGATATTGGTGGTGATGCTGATGATAAACATCACCCACAGATTGGTGCGCATCTTCTTGAACCAATACAGTTGCGGAATAAAGATGTTGCAGGAATACATCGACCACGCAGCCCACCAGTACGGTCCGAATGCGCGATTCAAGAAGGTGAACCGCTCATAGATGTTGCCGCTGTACCAGGCGATGAAGAACTCGCAAGCATACGCGTATCCGACCACTGAGCCGGTGACCAGAATGATCTTGTTCATGTTCTCCAGGTGCTTCATGGTGATCAGATTCTGGAGATTCAAGGTCCAGCGCGCGATGAGCAGCAGCGTCATCACGCAGGCGAATCCGGAAAAGATCGCGCCGGCGACGAAGTAAGGAGGAAAAATGGTGGTGTGCCAGCCCGGGATTACCGAAACCGCGAAGTCGAAACTAACGATCGAGTGGACGCTGAGCACCAGCGGCGTCGATATGCCGGCCAGGATCAGATAAGCGGCTTCATAGTGACGCCAATGCCGGGCGGATCCTCTCCAACCCAGGCTGAATATCCCCAGGACAACCTGCTTAACTTTGGTGACCGCGCGATCGCGCAGCGTGGCTAGGTCGGGGACCAAGCCTGTGAACCAGAACAACAGAGAGACTGTGAAGTACGTGGAGACGGCGAACACGTCCCAGATGAGAGGGCTGCGGAAATTCTGCCACAGGTTCAGATCCGTGTTGGGTACCGGGAACAGCCAGTAGGCGCGCCACGGGCGGCCGGTATGGAACAGCGGGAAAATGCCGGCGCACATCACGGCGAACAAAGTCATGGCTTCCGCTGAACGGTTGATCGAGGTCCGCCACTTCTGGCGGAACAAAAACAAAATTGCTGAGATCAGGGTCCCGGCGTGACCGATACCGATCCAGAACACGAAGTTCGTGATGTCCCACGCCCAGCCGATGGGCCGGTTGTTGCCCCACACGCCGATACCGGTCGAGACGAGATAGGTCAGCATTGCGCCCAGAAGCCCGGTGACCGAGGCGGTGACCGCCAGGGTGATCCAATACTTCATCGGCGTTTTGACTACGTCGCCTTCGACAATCGAACTGATCTGTTCGGTGATGTCGTGGTACCCCGGCGCGCCCGGAATGAGCGGCGGATTGACTCCCATTAACTGCGGATCTTGCCGGATTGCTATATCAGCCATTCGCTAACTCCGGATTTGGATTGCGCAGCTTTGCCAGATAAGTGGTACGCGGTTTGATATCGAGCTCGGCCAGCATCGCGTAATTCCTTTCCTGCTTTTTCAGTTTCGCGACCCTGCTATTGGGGTCATTAATGTTCCCGAAGACGATTGCGTCGGCCGGACAGGTCTGCTGGCAAGCCGTTACGATTTCGCCATCCTTAATCTCGCGGCGGCCCTCTCCCTTGGCCTTGATTCTGGTTTCCTGAATGCGCTGCACGCAGTAGGTGCACTTTTCCATCACGCCGCGCATGCGGACCGTCACGTCCGGATTGTGAACCATCTTGAATATTTCCGGATCGTGTTTATGGAAGTTGAGGAAGTTGAAGTGGCGAACCTTGAAGGGGCAGTTGTTGAGACAATACCGGGTCCCTACGCAGCGGTTGTACGCCATGTCGTTCAGCCCTTCGGGACTGTGGGTCGTGGCGGCCACCGGACAGACGTTCTCGCAGGGAGCATTTTCGCACTGCATGCAGGGAATCGGCTGCTCGACCAACCGCGGATCGTCTTCGGAACCCGTGTAGTAACGATCCATGCGGATCCAGTGCATCTCGCGTCCGCGCATCACCTGGTCCTTGCCAACCACCACCACGTTGTTCTCGGCCTGGCACGCGATCACGCACGCGTTGCAACCGGTGCAGGCGTTGAGATCGATCGACATTCCCCATTGATAACCCTTGTCATAAACGACTTCGGGGTAAACGGAATGGAGCTCGGGGACCTCCGACATTTCCTCGACGAATTTCGGATTCTTCTTGTATTCCTCGACGGTGCCCTCGCGGAACAGCGGCCGGCCTTCCATCGAGCCATGCTCTTGCGTCGTCGCGTGACGGAAGGTAGCGCCGGTGGGGGCCATCGCAAAGTCGGATGCGTACCAGAAGGCATCCGACGTGCGAATCAGGTTCGCGTTGAAGCCGACGTCCTTGCCGACCCGCCCGCAATTCGTTCGACCGTAGCCGAGCGCAATGGTGACCGCTTGATCCGCATGGCCGGGCTGGATAAACACCGCGGCTTCGAGCTTGTTGGCGCCGCGCGACAGCGTAACCATGTCGCCGTCCTTCAAATTTTGCGCGCGCGCAAAGGCCGGACTGATAAGAGCGGCATTGCCCCAAACCATCTTCGTGATGGGGTCCGGCGCTTCCTGCATCCAGCCGTTGTTGGCGTACCGGCCATCAAACGTCGATGCGCCTGGAACAAACGCGACCTCGATTCCACTGGTTGATGGCTTCGGGTCGGCTGCCACCGCTGCCGCGATTTTCTTCGCATCCAGAGTGGGCTTGAGCGGGTCGGCCGGCTTCACCGCCGCGATGACGCCATCGTTCAGCGCCTGACGCCAGGTCTTTTCGCGAGTCGCAGCCGGCCATTGATTGGTCCAGTAATTCTTGACGATGTCGTAGGATTTCTTGTCCTTCGAATCGGTCAGCAGCGCCACGATCTCGGCCGCGGTACGGCCTTCGTAGAGCGGCTCAATGATGGGCTGCTGTATCGAAGCGACGCCGTCTGGGGTGCTCGCGTCGCCCCAGCTTTCGAGGTAATGCGACTGCGGAAGATGCCATCGCGATGCCGCGGCAGTTTCGTCGACGTCCGCGCCCAGGTGGATGGAATTCGCGACTTTGCCGATCGCCGAGGCGAACTGCAAATCCACCGGAGCGGTATACGCAGGATTGCCGCCCAGAATCACGAGCGTCGAAACCTGACCGGATGACATTTCACCTGCCAGAGCCTTGAGTGCGTCCGCTCCGCTCTCGGGCTTATCGGCCGCTTTCGTGAAAGTGACTGTGGTTCCGATGCCGCCTAGCGTTTGATTGATCAAGTGGGCCAGAGCGTGCACGCTGGCCGGCTGCCGGGGTCCCGCGACCACCAGGGCCTCCGCGCCGGCGGCTTTCAAATCTTTGACGACCGCAGCCAAAAATTTCGCGCGCTGGTCCGCGCCGTTGCCCACGATATTCATCGCGCCCGGCAACGCTCCGAGGGCCGATGCCACGTCAATTGCGAACTGCCGGACTTCCGCGCCTTTCATGCGCAGGCGATGATCCGCATTCGCGCCGGTCAAGGAGAACTGGCTCTCGACCATATAGAGCCGGTTCATTTTGTCCAAATCTTCTTCGCTTGCGACGCGGCGGCCCTTCGAAAACTGCTTGGTCGCGAGCAGAGGAGGTGAATCGACGCCCAGGAAATTAGCGTCGAGCGAAAGGATCACTTTCGCTTTATCGAACTGCGGCTGAACGTTCAGCGCCTGCCCGAAGGCCAGCATGGTTCCTGCCGACACGTTCTCGCCGCCGAGGGCTTCGTATTCGATCCACTTGGCTTTGGGAAATTTCGCGAGCGCCTGAGTGCGTAACGCCGCGAGCGAGGGCGAATTCACGGCTTCACTAACGAACCGGAGGCCAGTGCCGTCACCCAAGCCGACCGTTTTTACGTAAGCTTCAAACTTCGGCCAGGTCGATTCCGCGCCCTTTTCGAGAACTTTCGCGGACCGATCGGGATCATACAGGTTGAGGATCGACGCCTGGTGTAACGCGGTGGCCGCGCCCAGGCTCTGCGGATGATCGGGGTTGCCCTCGATCTTGGTCGGCCGTCCGTCGTGCGCTTCGACCAACAATCCGGTCGCGCTGCCGTTCAGCGATATGACCGTGCTGTAAAAATACGCCTGACCTGGAACGAAATCCTCGACACCCTTGGAATACGGCAGAGCGTGCAACACAGGCCGGCTGCAAGCCGTCAGACCGGCTAAGCCGAACGACGCGGCCATCAACTTAAGCACCGTGCGCCGCGATTCGCCGTCCAGCATTTCGGTGGCGTTGGCGGGAAACTCCCGGTGAACCCATTCACGGAAGTCGGGGGTATCGGCCAGTTGATCGAGACTGCGCCAGTACTTCGGCCCGCTCAGGCTGTTCGTCTTTTTTATCGAAATCAAACTCATCGATGACACCCCGAGCAGTTGGTTGGCGGATTCAAATGTTTCTGCGCTATAATTTCGTTCCCGATTTCCCTGGGATCCCGATCCGGGACCCAATCGAGCTTGGTGACCAGTTCGGCGGGCCGCACATTGGGAGCCGGGTCGCGATGGCATTCAAGACAAAATGCCATGTTCAGCGGCTTTTCCTGGTGGACCTCAATCATCTGATCGATCCGGCCGTGGCAACTCACGCAACTCACGCCCACGGTGACGTGCGACTGATGATTGAAATACACGAAGTCGGGAAGCTGATGGATCTTGACCCACGGCACCGGCAGCCCCGTCGCGTAGCTTTGGCGGACCACTTCCAGGCGAGGGCTCTTATCCTTGACCCGGTTCTGGTTGTGGCAGTTCATGCAGGTCTCCGTCGGCGGGATCGCTGCATAAGCCGCTTTATACACGGTAAAGTGACAATAGAAGCAGTCAAGCCCCAACTGACCGGCGTGCAGTTTGTGACTGTACGGTACGGGCTGAACAGGCTGGTATCCTGTGTCAATTACAGTTGGGTAGGTGTAGTAGGTGTACGCGCCGATGGCGCCCACCGCGCCAATTCCGACCACTACACCTAGAACCTTGACGATAAGGTCAGACGACTTGGGAAAGATAGCAGCCATCTTGATTTGTTTGGGGGCCCAGGCCCTCCATAGTTTCTATCACAACGATAAACGTTACGCAAGTGGGCTAGGAATTCTTGCCTAAGAAGAAAAGTTCCGGTTTAGCTAAAACCTTTGGCAACTTAAAGGTGCGGCCAAAGTTAATGGTCCTTCATAATCTGTTCTTTTTAGTGCTGACATGTGCCGCGTATTTCTCGCTGATTCCGCTGTTCGAAAAGCTGGTGGCGGACGCGAGGGCGCGCGAAGTGAGTATTGTCCAGCAAACATCCCCTGCCGACGCGCAACCCGAAGCGCTGGCGCGGTTGAAGCAGTCCCAGCAATCCTACGATCGGGCCTTGGCGCGAGCCAAACTGGCGCTGTTCCTAGTACTGGGCAGCATCTACGTCCTGGCGGTGTTCGTGCTGGAATCGGCGATCATGCCGCTGTACGTGTACAGTCCCTTGCGGCGGATGCTCCAG
>JBEKBK010000324.1:0-9669 GCA_050015435.1 Bryobacteraceae bacterium | reverse complement strand
GGCCACGCCAGAATCGCCGTCCATTCCTTGTGCGTCAACTGCCGAGTGTACCCAAAAACGCCATCTCACTGAATCATCGATATTTGAATGTTTTCACGAATTCCTGCGGAGAGCCCCTTTTTTATGAGTGGCATTCCGTACATCTGAGATAGCAGTTTGGCTTCGTCGGTGAAGTTCAAAAACTCGTTATACTTCGGCTCAATCAGGATTTTCACTAGACGATTGTCGGCGAAGATCCACTTGTATTCACGGACACCCTGATACGTTATCAATCTCGGTTCGCCGAAACGGTTCTCGTTCGGTTTCTCTTCCGGCCTGTAAGACATGAATTTTCCGTCCTCGAAATGCCAACGGATGATACTCGTCCCGTATTGACCTTCGTGTTCTGGCCCTGAAGTAACGAAATCTCCAGATCCAGTATTCAGGATCGGAGTCAGGTCATCGCACATTTCCACTTCAAACTTATGCAAATCGTCCATAGTCTTGCTGTGCATGGTGGAAAGAACTTTTGCTTCAACTTCATCGTGAGCGTCTTTGCAGTAGTGCTCGTTGTTGCGTTGCCGCCACTCGGCGATTGTTTCGCCAATTTCATGTGGTTCGATCAGGCCATCACCTTCGATTTGATGCCACTGTTCAAACGTTTCGTTGATGTGGTGCTGACCAATTCGTGTCGGCTCGACCCTTTTCGGCGCTGCCTTAGTCGTCGGCGCTGACTTCGTGGGCGTCGTCTGTTGACCGTGGATCGCCGCTGTAAAGACGACCAGAAGATAGACGGGTGCTGCCATAGAAGTTGTCACGCCACGATTTTACGTCCGACGTAACGTTTCCGCAAGCGACGTGTGTTTGATGAACGATCTTACTATCTTGCGGCGATTGGCACGGCGACCTTTTTCAGAAAGCTGTACAAAAAGTCGTGCGCCAAGTCCTTGGCAATATCGAGCTTGTCGGCTGGAACCGGGATCTCGGCCCGGTTCGGTATAGATTTCCGAATCTGGAGGAGGAGGAGAGGGAAGAAGGTTCAGCGCATCGGGTAGAGCGTATGCCTCCTTGTACAATCTTGCCGCTGTTCGAGGATGACTTACGGCTCCGAGAGCAACGTCCCGAAATGTACGAATTCTTCCGAACTTTCTCACGCTATTGGCGTGAACGTCCGAGAGAAGTTCGGTCGCAACGGTTATGTTTGTGGGTAGCGCCATACTATTCCATCCAGTCAACCGTTGCTTTTTCCATCGCCCTATCTGTCGCTGATGAGCGTTCCGTGTGTTGGGGGCAATTCTGCTTCCTCCATTGTCTCTGTTGAGAGCAAACCTAAACTAGAACATCCACGCCAAGCGACATCATTCAAGAGGTAGACGGTTTCGCCCGTCTTACAGCCGGGAAAATCTCCTGTGCTCATAAAACAAGATGATAGGCGGGTTGCGATGGTCCGCAAGCGTGAACGGTTCCGCAAGCGCCAACATTCGCCCCGATAGCGGCGGGTTCACACGCATTTGCTCACGAGTCGGTCTCCGATTCGGAGATTCATTTCCCAATATGGTAACTCGAAACAACAAAGGCCGCTTCAGGCTTATAGAGTCTCCAGCGGCCAAGGAATAATGAAGAAATGGCTGCACATTGCCTCTAACTCCAAATCGGCGTGTCCCACGCCCATCCGATGACGATCCAGAAGAACAGGATGGCGACGACGATCAAAACGGCGATGAAAACGAACTTCGCAAAAGTGGAAGCGCCCCACACCACACGTCGCAGCGCCTGCACCGATGGTACGGACTGCACAACCGTCTGTTAGGTCCTCAGAGCCGCACCTTACGCTATTGAGTGATATCCTTAGGTGCCGACCGTCGTGAAAAAACCCTACCGCAAGAGAACTGGCCTTGAAAAGATTCGCACTCAATGGCACAAGTTGACAGGCTTACATGGAGAGGAGCAGTGGTCGGCAGCGGTGGTTCGGGCGGCAACGGCCGCAGAACTCGCCGCCAATTTTGCAATCCGCAAAGAGTTTGAATCCACCGGCTTGTCGAGCGAATTCGTGGATAGTCTGCTGCGATGGGCGAATGGAATCGACGGTAAATTCAACAGGCTACTGCTGCCCCTCGTTGAAGTCTCAGAACAGAAAACTGCGAGTTTTAAGCAACTGAAGAGGCTAGTTGAAAACATCAACAGGGAGCGCAACGCCATCGTACACAGCGGACAGTTTAGGACTGAGACCGATGCAACCGCCATCATTGCTGAAGCCCGGGAGTTAATCGAGGGCATGGTGAGGATGTACGGTGAGGATTTCACTCTTGCGTGGCCTCCACCTGACTTTTCCGACCTGCCAGACGAAGAGACGTAGCTTGGCTCCTTTCGAGAACACGATTTTGCATCCCTCGAAGAGAGCGACTTTGACCCTGCTTCTTCGGTGCGCACATCGTCACATTCACGCCTCTGCTTTCTTCCGTTTCGCCCAATACGCTTTCATCGCAAGCGCCTGTTTCTTTCGCTGTGCCGCCGTCCGTTTCCTGCGAAACTTCCCGAGTTCACTTTTGGGCTTGACCCAATCCGGCATGGTCGGATCGTCATAAGGATTCTTCGGCGGGCGTCCACGGCGCTTCACGCCGGAACCTCCAAGCGCCTCTATCGCACGGTCAAGTTTGGCCCTTTCTTCGATGAGTAGCGCCAAAACGGTTGCGGTTGCCATGCGTACAAGACTACAACATTGGCCCATCCGGAATCGTGATAGAATTCTGTCCCATGTTGACAGATGAGCAAATCAGAGAAGTGGCAGAAGAGATCTGCGAGATAAACCGCCGAGAATTTGGCATGACCCAACTTTGCTGCTTTACGGCGAGTTCCGGTTTGTCAATCATGATCACCCAATGCGCCGCCTTCAGAGGGTTCCCCGAACGACTTCAGCTTTCGTGTGAAGGAGAGTTTTCGCTCCAAGACATTGCGGAAGCGGAAGCCTTCATCACAGATCAAATGGGTTTGAGATTGGGGGGCACCAGAAATTGTTTAAGTTTTGGCTACAGTTCGGACAAAAAGGAGACTTCTTACCTTTATTATTCGGACCCACCAATCGTTCCTCGCAAGCGACGTGGGTCCGGTGATGTTTTTGGCTTAAGATTCGTTCTCAAGAAACCTTAACATTCGATGACCCAGTGCAACACCGGCAGAGATTCGTAGAATCGTCAACATCAGAATTACCGCACGCCTTCGTCTTACGCCGTCCCAGGTCGGATCGCACTCGCCCATCACCGCTGCGCTTTGTGAAAAACGAAAAAGAACACCGTGACGGTCAAGGCTCCAAACGCATAGATGAGCGACGAAAATAGTGTCACCGCAGGCACCAGCCCTCGCACCACGTTCATCAGACTGAAAATCAAGTCCCACACCAGAAGAACTGTTACCAGGATCGTTCCGATCAGCGCCAGGAATGCCGCACTTTTGAGGGTCATGCTCGAAGTATGGCCGCTCCGAGCACTACCCGCAAGCGCCCTCTCCTGCACCGTCTTGAAGCACAGCGACGGCTCCAACACCACACAAACGCTCATTCGGCGCTATCCACACCCGCACTCCCGACAGCCCTTCCCCCGAACCCCATCGACGCCTTCCTTCGCAATCACCGGAACCATCACAAGGCCCGCTACCGGATCAGCCCACCACCAGCCGAGCACCGCATTCAGAAGCAGGCCGACCAGAAGGATCGCCGAAAGATAAGTGCAGAAATCCGCCTGCCTCGAATCGGCTTTCATGGCGGCGCTTCCAATGCCTTCGGCCACCAGCCTCTTTGCTCTCGCCAGTAGAGGCATGACCACTACTGAAACTGCGGCGACGATGATGCCCGGAATGCTCCGTTCAGGTTTCTCATGTCGTACCAAGGTCCAGCCGGAATCGAAGGCGACATATATTGCGAGCGCCATGAAGCACCATCCGACGATCCGCAACGTAATCCGTTCTATCGCTTCACGGCGGGGCTCGTTCCAATCGTGATGAAGACGCCAGAGCAGTGCCGCACCGGATGTGACTTCGATGATGCTGTCGAGACCGAAGCCGACCAGCGACACCGAACCGGCGATCAATCCTGCGAGGATGGAAACCAAACCTTCAAGGCTGTTGTAGGCAACAGTGAAGTATTCGAGTGTGCGGCCACGCTGGACAAGCTGACTTCGATTGATTGCGAGGACCGCCATAGCCCCAGTATGCGATGGGGACAGTGGCGATTGTGTCATCGCCCTGCCCCGCACGACTAATTCGCTCCGACGACGCTGTAGCATCGTTCATGGGGTACCCATGTGTCGGATAGCTCAGTTTTGGTTAAGCTCCGTCAACTGAAGCGCACCGACTTGGAATCGGTTCATCGACTTCTTTCAGATTGGAACGTCGTGCAGTACATGTCCCTGCCGCATTGCAAAAGCGAAGACGAAAGCCAGAAATATCTTGAAGACCTGATTACCGGCAGTCTCGGTGGAGCTTGGATGTCAGTGGTCCGTGCAATTGAAGACCGGAATTCCGGCGATCTAATTGGCCTCTGTGGGATCGGAGTCTTGGACGGATCTGAGCAAGGCGAGATTTGGTATTTGGTCAGGCCCGATTGCTGGAGGCGTGGTGTTGCAGCGGAGTCAGCACGAGCACTGTTAAGCATCGGCTTTTTGGAAATGAACCTCCATCGTATGTTTGCCACTTGTCTTCCCGAAAATCCAGCATCGTCACGGGTGCTTGAGAAGATCGGTATGAGAAGAGAGGGATATCAACTCAAAGATGTGAGGATCCACGGCGTTTGGCACGACAGTTCCTTGTACGCCATACTCCGTGAGGAATGGGAAGCTGAAACGCCAGCGGTGCCAACCAATCCGCTCTGACTGAAACACTACGTCAGGAGAACCTGAAACTGGTGTAAGCGTGAGCGTCCATGACACCAGTGCTGGCAAGGGAATGGACCTTCTCAGCCCCTTTCGCAAGCGCCGGGTCCTGCCGCTTCATCGGCGTGATAGGGTTCGCTAGCAAGCACAGGTTCGCTCGGGACAATGCGCCAAACCCGGTGGACCCCAACGGTATCCTGACTCAACGGCAATGTCGGTTCAATTTGGCTTGGCTGGCACGATCATCTTCAAAGCTCCACACGCTTTGGACAAAGTACTACACGTCTGTCAGTGTCCATCTTACGTCGCTCCCCTTCCTGCGACGACGACTTTCTTTATCGTTTGTATGTGTTGGAGTCGTTGAAACATTAGGCGACAGGCTGAATCTACTTCGATGGGGTAATGTCTTTGGGTGATCGTCAACGGCCTGCGATTTCGGTTCTGTTGGTCGAGGATGATCTGGCCGCAGCCCATCTTACGAGGGAAGCTCTGCGGGATGCCCGAATCCCTTATCAGGTCCACCTTGTCACTGACGGTGAAGCAGCGCTGAAATTTTTGTATCGCCACACACCCTTTCTCGATGCGCCCCGCCCGGATCTGATCCTGTTGGATCTTAGCTTACCGAAGATCGATGGGAGACAAGTCCTGGCGAAGATCAAAGAAGATGCAAGTCTTTCAACCATTCCTGTTGTGGTTCTTACTGGGAGCGATGATCGACAAGACATCAACGACGCCTATCGTCATCATGTGTCGTGCTATATCACCAAACCATCTGGACTTAACGAATACTTCACGGCGGTCAGATCGTTGAAAGAGCTTTGGTTCAACGCTGTCAGTTTTCCAGACGAGCCGAACGTTGAGGCCGCAGACACGTCGGACTGACACCCCATTTCCGGTCCCGGCCTATTTCACCCCCAACTTCGCTGCCAGCGCCCTTCCCGCTTCTTTGGCGGTCTTCTTGGCTTCGGCTTCGGTCGCACCGCCGTTGATGGCACGAGTGTAGGTACGTTTCTCTTGAGCGGCGACTTTCGATTCTGGTGTCTGATTGTACTTCCCTCGGGTGGTTCGAGCACTTTTCGCCCGAACGTTGCCGGTCAAGCGATTGTATTCATTCATCAGTTGCGAAACGGCTTCTTGCGCTTCAGCCGCCTTCACTTCCAACGGGGCGAGTTTGGCCCGTGCATCTTCCAAGGTCTTCAACGCTGTCTTGTGTTTTTCGAGAGCGGCGATCAATTGTTCTTGGATGGTACTGAGCGTCAACTGTTCGGCCATGAATCAAAGATAGATGAACACGCACCAATTGTCAAAGACGAAGATGAACGATTACATCGATTGAATATCATCTGTAAGACATCGTTAAATGAACACTCTGGCTGATCAGTTGTGATCATGGCGATTCATTGACAAATATGAGCATCATGATCTATAATTAAAGAACATGAAAGATAGGCCGAACAAGACGCTGACGTTCGGCCAAGACATCACAGTCGGAGATTTTACCATCAACAATGATGGCGTCACTTACAATGATTTGCGGGACGATGTAGAACAGCACATTCCCGTTTGTTCGCCGTTGCTAGTAAGAGCAATCACCCGAAACAAAGACGGCAATGATTGGGGCAAACTGCTTGTTTTCGTTGATCCCGAAGGCCAAGAGAAGCAGTATCATATGGCCTCGTCGAAGAATCAGAATGTCATCATTTCTGATCTTGTTCATCGGGGCCTCGTTCTTTCATCGCATAGTCGTTCACGTCATCTGTTGGCCCAGTATCTCCGTTCTGCTCCATCTGGGAACATGATGCTGTCGAGTTCCATGCCGGGATGGGTCAAAAGTAGTTTTGTGTTGCCGTACCGTTCCTTCGGCCCGGATGAAGTCGTTTTTTCCGGTGACCCGAACATTGGGTTCGGCTGTCAAGGCAACTGGAAACGCAATGTCGGAAAGCTCTGTTCCGGCAACAGCCGATTGATCTTCGCTGCATCGGTCGCATTCGCCGCCCCCTTGATGCGTGTGGTGGGAATTGAAGGTGGCGGGTTCCATTTCCGTGGCCTCTCAAGCAAAGGAAAAACGACCGCTCTGCAAGTGGCGGCTTCTGTTTGCGGAAAGGTTGCAACCGGCCCCGGCGAGGATTCGTACCTGCTGAACTGGAAGTCCACAGCCAATTCATTCGAAGAGGCCGCTCAATCACACAACGACTGCGTGATGGTGATCGACGAGCTTGGACAAGCAGATGCGAAGACGGTAGGCGACATCTGCTACATGCTTGCCAACGGCCAGGGCAAGTCACGGATGGGTCGTGCGAAGCGGTCCTGGCGGGTCATGTTCATTACGAGCGGCGAGGTTTCATTGGCCGAGCACATGGCGAAGGCGGGAGTGGAAACAATGATCGGCCAGGAGGTTCGGCTGCTGGAAATCGCCACCGACTGTTCGGATCAGGGGTTGTTCGAGAACATCCACTCATCGAAGACACCCGCCGATTTCTCCAACCGCATCAAAGCGGCTACGGCAAATCATTTCGGAATGCCGTTTCAAAAGTTTCTCGGCCACCTGACATCGAACACCGAGGCGATAGAGTCGAGTTGCCGTGCTTACATGGACTCATTCGTCCAGGCGGTGATGCCCTATAATGCTTCTGGTGTAGTCCCAAGAGCGGCGTTGCGTTTTGCGCTGGTCGCCGCTGCCGGTGAAATCGCCACGGAACTCAGACTGACCGGGTGGCGGAGGGGCGAAGCGTTCAGAGCCGCAAAGAAGTGCTTTGCCTCGTGGATGGAGCACCGCAAGACGTTTGATCCGATTGCGATGGCGGTGGATCGGGTTCAGAGATTCATCTTGGAAAACAACTCAAAGTTTGAAGTTGTCGGCGGCGGCGTCCGGCTCAATGGCAGCAAGATGGGCTATCAGAAGAAGGGCAAGTTCCTCATCATGCCGGATGTCTTCCGTGATTCCGTGTGCGCCGGGACGAATCCAGAGAGCGTTGCGGACGCCCTGGAACGTGCTGGATACCTGAACACGTCAGGACCAAATCGCAAGAAAAAACAAGAGCGCATCGGCGGGCAGTTGGGGTACTTCTACTCTGTTCCCGACTCGATCCTGAAGGCCGAATGAATCGGAGACACGTAAGCATCGTAATCACCGTAATCGTGTCAGCACGTGCAAATTGACGGCTTCTTTGGGGATGGCCGGAAAAAGCGAGGCACCCGTTGTCGGCTTCTGAAGTGCGATTACTGTGATTACAATGACGACGCCAGAAACCGTGGGCAGACAACCGGTCAGACGGGATCGGGCCGACTCCAACGCTCCCAAGGTTCATTCCCGCCGCATCCTGATTCGGACTTGCGATCATGAAAGGAAGGGGAGCACCGGCTGCGGTCACGGAGGCTGAAGCTGGTGAAGCTAGGATGACCGATCCACGCACAACCAAAGACGCACTGGAGCGCCTTCTAAACGTCAAAACGAATTCAGGGGCGCTCTTGAGCGAAGCGGAAGAGGAACGAATACAAGGTGCCCTTCAAGCACTTCAGTTCGTACTTGAGCAACAATCCTACCTGATGATGTGGATCGAAAGAGACGAAGGAACGATCCGAGCACACCACAGGAAAACAAAAACCGATCCGTGTGGATGCGGAGTCTGTAAGGTCGCATGAGGATCACATTGGCACTGGTGTCAGCTTGGGCGTCCGTGACACCAGTTCTGCCAACATAGCCCACACCCAGCTACACTAACCATGCGAGGCGTCAATCATGAGCGACAAGAAGAAGCCCAAGCCAATTCCGATCAAGGATCTGATCTCCGAGGACGGGGCGCACGAACTGGCAACCTCCCCGGACATGCAGCCGTATCTTCGGCTAATCAAAGCGGGAATGCAGAATCAGGACATTACGCCACTCGTGCAAGAGATTGCTGAGTTGCCGTTGGAGAAGCGATACGTGTGGCGTGTCGCATCGGCGCTGAAGTGGGCGTGCGCCGATCTCGAAACTGTGAACGTCACCGTGGACCGGCAAACCCTTTCAGCGGAAGACCTGGACAAGGTATTCGAACTCCTACGATTGCGCCCGATGCAATTGTGCATGTTCTTAAAGGCGCTCCTTGGCGAAGAGGCGATGGAACGGCTCATGAATGAAGGCATTGCTGTGGCGAAGCGCCAATGATGAGAATTCCTGCCCGGTCGCCGCATAATCCTCCATACCAGACCCTACGCTCTACGAACTTCTCGAATCGAACGCCGAACTGATAACCGCCCTGGTCGGGATTTACACGGCACGAAGAAACGGGTGGCAAGAGAACCCCGTCAAAAGAACCCTCGTTCCAACCGGGGAGAAATGTTTGCCGGAAATGAGAAGAAACGGGCGGAAATGCGAATTGCACCAGTGTCCGTACACCACTCGACGACGTGCATTTCGCCGCTGGCACTCTTCACAAGTCAGACCTGTCCCGGCGTTCCGGTTGATTATGCGGCAAAGCACAAAGAATGGGAGTATGCTGGAGCGCATGGCCAAGCAAGATAAGGTCGAGGCGAAGATGTTTTATACCCACATTCGGGAAGAAGACCTAGAGCTTTATGTACTTGGTCGTCTGTCACCCAAGCAAGCACCCGCCATTCGATCTCACCTCGCAAAGTGCGAAATCTGTAAAAACAAACTGACCGAAGTGGAAATTTCGAAGGTCAGACTGGCTGACCTGGGCAAGCGGCAAGGTAGCGAAGGAAAAATGGCTCTCCGCAGGAATTCGTAACAAGTGGCATTCTACGCGGCTTTCCTGGCTTTCTGAAAAGCGACGTATTCGGTGTTGGTCACGGCTATGCGCCGTGCTTTCAGCAGGAGGTAACGCAT
>JBEKBK010000323.1:0-9680 GCA_050015435.1 Bryobacteraceae bacterium | reverse complement strand
GCACCTGCTCTACGTCGTCCCGATAAAGCCCCGCCTCCTGTGCCATGCCGTCGGGCCTCCCGCCCTTGGCACACCCTATCAGCTGGCTCAATCGTAGTCACGCACGCTTACCGGAAACTCACCCGCTTCCTTCTGTTGCACTTCTAAGAAAGGCACGCGGCGGGCCGAACTGGTGCGAGCCTGAGGGATCGCGGCAGGCAAGCTCCAAAGGTCTACGAAGTACTTGAATCCATACGGCGGGCAACCATTGGTTAGTACCGGAACGGCAGATCTCCTATTTATCTTCAAGAACATGGTCAACGGATGACAAAGTGACGCCTCACCCACCAAACGTGACACGTTGCCGTCAGTTCGGGCCGTTGCGAGTGAGCGTTCGGCACAATGGGCCCGTGCGCAGTTGGGGTCTCGCTACAGCGTTAGCTTCGGGCCGTTCCGATCAATTCGGCTCCAGCGAAGACCCGAGTGGCGGCGAAAGTGCGTCGATGATCTTTGGGTTCCGATCATACAAGAAGGGGGCGTCACGCAGAGGGTGCTGAATAGTCCTGCAAGAGCCGACGAACCTTATCGACTTCAGATCCCTCTAACTTTCGATCCGTGCCGTCCTTGAATGTGACCGTCAGCACTCCGGTCTTTTCGCCAGTGACAGGATCGGAGTCGAACTCGAACCCGAGCACATCGTCGGGAATGAAGTCAGTCGGGTCGCTCATCGTTGTTCGGCGTACACGACCCGTCCCTGGTCGTCTTTCTCGTCTGTCTTCACGTAGACTTTCCCTGCGGCGGCTCCAAGATCCGTCTCGACAGCAGCAATCATGTTCTTCAGCGGTAGTGTGGTGGGAAAAATCGTCCTGGAGCCGTCAAAATCTCGGAGCACCACCTCGACCGGCATGACCCCATCTTAGCGCCGAGAACGCCAGCCCGAAACGAGCGAACCATGAAGAATCGGGTCGATCTGAAACCGATGTGAGATCGGGTCGCTTCCGTCGCTGAAACATGAACGAATTCCCGGCCTGTGAAGGCGAACGGAGAACCCGTTAAACAGGAACGCTTAAAAACCGTTGCAATCGATTCCAGGAGCCCTTTCGAAAAGAGGCGCTTTTCTTGACAGGAACGAATCGGGATTCGGGTTTCCATTCGTCCAAGTGACATAGGATCGGACGACAGTCCGTCCGAAGGACGAATTCAACATTTCTTGATTCGGTTTGGAATCCTTTCTTCATTCGGCTCCCTTACGGTCGCCACTCGCTTCGCTCGTTTTCTTGATTGGATATGCGGTTGGCTTGGAGCTTCTGTGCAGGAACACGAGTCCTTAAAAGAACTCGGCACAGAAAACTCTGGGTCTGCGTACTGGCCCATCGCATCTCTCGTGATCGTCTGAGTCGTCACCAGTCTCGGCTACTTAACGCTGATTTCTCAGTCAGCGGCAGACCTAGGCATCCCGATTCGCAGCGCCTTGGCTCTTCGTCTGCGTCCCAAAGCCGCCCTGGTTCTCACGCTGCTGTCGATTTCTCCCGACCGTGAGGGGCATTTTGTGACTCTTCTGTCTAACGCTTTCACCGGAGACCGTCCGGTTACCCGTCACCGATGAGGATGACGCTTCGTGCTTTGAAGAACTCAGTCGCCAATATATAGACCGACCGTTTTGAGGCGGTTCTTTGGAAGACACCACGGGTTGTGTATATCTGCGGAGATATACACAAGTGACCGAAAATAAGTTTTCGATTAAACGGTTTCCGACCGGAGCCGCCCTCCCGCAGGCGGGCTAATGTATCATGCAATCGAGTGGAGGCGACGAATGATTCTCTGTGATCTGTGCGGCCAACCGAAGGAATGCCAGCCAAAGGACATTGAAGGCAAAGAGTACGACATCTGCTCCGACTGCTGGAATCCGTTGGCGGAAAAGCTGAAGGGGAAAGGCAGAACGAAGAAGGAAAGGGAGACCGTGTTTTTGCCGCCTGTGACCCCGGAGCTCAAGCGTGAGGAACCGAATCCGCGACCCGGAGAGCCGCCGAAGATTTGGGGTGGTGTGGAGAGGACGCAATAGAAACTTCCGGTCAGGGCGCTAAGACAGGGCGTCGATGTTTGGGTTTCCGATCCGGTACGACGGCGCGTGAGAACCCACAAGATCCAAGCTATCGGTCTGGATACTCGGTTCCGCCGTCAACGAGAGCGGACCAGTGGTTACTTTGCGCGAATCAAATAATCCGCTCTGCATGTTCGTGGAGGTCACGACCAAACATCATCACCGACCGCCCCTCCCAGTTGACATCCACAAGACGATTGCCGAGCAATTGCCCAAGGACGGTGACGGAAGCGCCCGCAGGTACTTGGAAGACTGTCATGTCGTCAGGACGCTCAACCGCGATGGTGGCGGTCGTCATTTTGAACTGATAACCCGGCATACTTACCTCCTCCGAGATCACGTAACAGTTTCGCTTCGTTCCCGCAGACAATGCGCATGAATTCGACAAGCCGCCTAACGCGGAATAGCGACATTTCACCTTCCACTTTCATCTTGTCCCGTTGTTCTTCGGCCTCACTTGTGATGCGCATTAGGGCACCCATTTAGACCTTTCACGTATTGGGCCAAAGCGAGGACGCGGAGCCGCTGAGAAGCTTCAACGATGCACGCAGAACGAAGCGGACTTGGCATGTTCAGTGGGAGGGAGTCCCACCAGGGTAATAGTCAGAGACCCCGTAGCTTGGGTTGCATACCGTGGAGGAAACGAAGCGGATGAAGCCAACTGACAAAGCCATCCATGGGATGGTGAGCGAGTCACCGGGCGTAACGCGAGTGAACCCAGAGGTGGCATCGAAAGAGTAAGTAACCAAAGGCCGAGCCCACTAGTGACGGGCGACAGACAGGGAACATGAAGCGGTGCTGATCGCCGGTCGATTTTTGGAACAACCACAGCAAATTGAAAACGGGTCCTTCCTCAAAAGGTGTCTTACATTACACAAACCGGCCCTTCTGTTCAGGACGGGAATCCCAATCGAATGTATCGGCCCTATAGGGATCTCGGTGGTGTTCCAAAATATTCGATCAGTTCTCTGATCGCCTCTACGTCTGTCGATCTCCAAAGTTCGTTAGAGGATTCATGCCTGTGCGAGGGAGATATCTGCTCTTCAAGCCAGCGCACCGTAAGAACTCGGTCAAGCGGAGGTTTGACTTCGGTTGTCTTCCCAGTATCAAGCCGTTCAGTCCCCCTTTCCCATCCGCGCGGGGTTAGATGCCAATCGGTATATTCCTCGCTGAGCGACACGCTGGTTATTCTTCGCTTCATTTTACGTCAGGAGGTCGGCACTTCCCACACGCGATCCGTAAGCCCCACCGACCCTGGGAACATCGAATGTAATCGTTCGATGAAACCCATTCTGCTCTGGCTCATCGTGGCCTCCGTCCTGGAAGTGGCCCCAGGTTAATGCATTCGATCTCTGACACCCGGAACATCTGAATGCTCAAGGTGATGGTGCGGCCAATCAACGCTGCAACAACGTTGCCTTGCTAACCTAAGAAACTGATGGACTCCTATAGCGCCGAGGGCGCAACAATTGCGCCGCCCGAGACAAACCACACTGCCCCTGCTGGCCACGGTCACGAGGCAGCCTTTGCTGCTCTAGCCGTGGGCGCACTCGGCGTCGTGTTCGGCGACATCGGAACCAGTCCGCTCTACACGCTGAAAGAATGCTTGACTGCTGCCGGTGGGGCGAAGGCGGGAGTCGAAGATCTGTTTGGGATTCTTTCATTGATGTTCTGGTCGCTGATCATGGTGGTCACCGTCAAGTATCTGACCTTCGTGATGCGCGCCGATAATCACGGCGAGGGCGGGATCTTCGCGTTGCTGGCCATTGTCCCGGACCACGGCGGCTCGCGGTGGCAGGGTAACGGGAATGGCCTTGCTGGCGGTGATCGGCGCTGCGCTCTTGTATGGCGACGGCGTGATTACACCGGCGATCTCAGTCCTCAGCGCGGTTGAGGGCCTTGCGATCGCCAGCCCTCGGCTTTCGCCGGTTGTCGTGCCCTTGACTTGCGTCATCCTTATCGCGCTTTTCTCGATCCAACGGCGTGGCACGGGCGATGTCGGCAAGCTCTTTGGTCCGGTGATGGTGATTTGGTTTGGGACGTTGGCTGGCCTCGGGATATTTCCCATCAGCCGCCATCCGGAAATCCTCGTGGCGCTCTCGCCACTGCATGGGCTGGCGTTCTTTTTCCGTCATGGAATCCGCGGCGCCCTGATTCTCGGCTCCGTCGTATTGGTGGTGACAGGCGGAGAGGCCCTGTATGCGGACATGGGACACTTCGGAATTCGACCGATACGCCTGGCGTGGACGGCGTTCGTTTTGCCGGCCCTGGTGTTGGGCTATCTCGGGCAGGGCGCACTGCTCCTCGCCGATCCGAAGGCAATTGAGAATCCCTTTTTCGCGATGGTGCCGGCGGGCCTCCCGACTTATACAGACTTACTGGTCCTGCTGTCCAGTGCGGCAACCGTGATTGCTTCGCAGGCTCTCATCTCGGGGGCCTTCTCTCTGACGAGGCAGGCGATGCTGCTGGGCTACCTTCCGCGAGTCACCGTGAAGCACACCGCGTTTTATACCGAGGGTCAGATCTACATACCCGAAGTCAACCGTCTGCTGGCCGTCGGATGCATCCTGCTCGTGCTGACATTTCGTGAGTCGGTAAAGCTGGCGGCCGCGTACGGAATAGCAGTCACGGGGACGATGGCCATTACATCGGTTCTCTATTACATCGTGGCGCGATACACGTGGCATTGGAGCCCGTGGAAAGCTGGGGCTCTTCTCGCGCTGTTCTTGAGTTTCGACATTCCGTTTCTGGCCGCGAACCTGTTCAAGTTCTTTGAGGGCGGATATGTTCCCATGCTGATCGGGGCTACGCTGATCGCGGGCATGCTGATCTGGAGCCGTGGCCGCACCGCTCTGATGGACCAATACTCACGACGTTATTCGACCTTCGAAAAGGCTAAGCCGCTGATCCATCGGCTCCTGTGTTCGCGGGTACCGGGTAGCGCCGTGTTCCTCACGCCGGATGCCGATCACGTCCCGCCTGTATTGATGCACCACGTCGAGCGCAGCCGTGCACTGCACGAAACCGTCGTCCTGCTCACCGTCAAAGAAGCGACCGCCCCAGTCGTGCCCGAGGACTCTCGGTTCAAGGTCGAAGTGCTTGGAGAAGGCTTCTATAAACTCTCCGTTTCGTTCGGCTACATGGAGGAACCGCTGCTCCTCCCGGTACTGCAGAACCTGGCTCACACAGGGCAGATCCCCTTCGAGCTTGAGGACGCAACTTATTACATTGGTCACGAAACGATCATCGCGAAAAACGGCGGCCTTCAGCGAGTGCCCGAAGCGATCTTCTCTTATCTCAACCGTAACGCGGTTCACGAGGAGAGGCGCTACGGAATGCCGACGCAACAAGTAGTTGAGATCGGCACACAGATCTATTTGTAATGGTCTGGGCTTATCGCCGGCTAGTCATGATGCGAGGCTTACATCATCCCCGCCCGGCGGACCGAGTTTCGGCTCCTGGATTTATTGGGTATGGGTCGGGCGGCCGCGATCGGCGACAACTATTACCTGCATATCGGGCACCAGGTGCACAACTTGCTGCACGAGGCTCCTTCCGAGCGGCGTAGGTTTTTGACCTCGCGCCGGCCTCGCCAAGAATAATTGAGTCACTCCGTTGAGCCTCGCGAACTCCACCAGAGTCTTCGCGATGTCGTGACCCTGCAGGTTCAACACGCGCACGTCCATGTGCAAGTTTCGTGCGAAATTCAACTCGCGCTCAACTGCTTCCCTTTGGGCTGCCGCCATCTTCCGCAAATCACCATCGGGGCAGACGGCCACGGCGAAGCAGTCGGCGTGCAGGTAGTCCGCGGTACGCTTTCCGAGGCGAAGCAGCATTGCTGTTGAGGGGTCCGAGGTGACGAGAATCAAAATGCGATCAACGCTTCGCGCGGCCTCAAATTCGGGAGAATCTCCATCCGCTTGACGGATCTCGACTTCGTGGGCGGTCTGCCGGAGCGCCAATTCGCGCAAGGCCATTAATGTCGACCCCTGAAAGAAGTGTTCCAGTGCCTTCTTCGCTTCAGCTGGAGGAAACACCACGCCGCGCGCTAGCCGATTGAGCAGC
Source organism: Bryobacteraceae bacterium (assembly GCA_050015435.1). Lineage (GTDB taxonomy): Bacteria > Acidobacteriota > Terriglobia > Bryobacterales > Bryobacteraceae > Palsa-187. Next base: position 3,535 of record JBEKBK010000323.1, on the reverse strand, counting down.
GCCCGCGGTGTCAGGTCCACCATCACCACATGGTCAGCTCGTTGCATCACCCAGTCCGGAATCGTCTCATGCACGCGGATTCGGGTAATCTGGAGGACCTGGTCGTTGAGGCTCTCCAGATGTTGGATGTTCATGGTGGTAAGAACGTCGATCCCCGCCTCAATGAGCACCTCCACGTCTTGCCAGCGCTTGGCTCTCTCGGAACCTGGCACGTTACTGTGCGGCAACTCATCGACCACGCAGACCTCCGGCAGACGGCGAAGAATGGCATCTGTGTCCATCTCCTCGAAGACAGTGCCCCGGTAGTCGATCTGGCGGCGGGGTATTAACTCCAACCCTTCCGTTTTCGCGATCGTGTCGGCGCGCCCGACGTGCGGCTCGAAGTAACCGATGACGACGTCTTTGCCCTGGCGTTTCATTTCCTGGGCCTCGTCCAGCATCTGGTAAGTCTTGCCGACACCGGCGGCATAGCCCAAGTAAATCGTGAGTTTTCCAGGCGGGCTGCGATCTGCCATATTCTAGTGCGGAAAGACGCGGACGTCGATGTCGTTGGCGCCGCGGATCAATCGGTCCAAGGGAGTTCCCGTGAGGCGTTCCCGCCAGTTCTCTCCAGTGCCGTGGCGCACAAAGATCTGGGTGATGCCGCAGTCCCGCGCAAACTTCAGAATCGTGTTGACCGCGTCCTCTCCCTCCAGTATTTCTATTTGCGCATGCGCGTCCCGGGCCAAGGCAAGGTTTCGATCGAGTACTGCCTGATCATCCGCCGATAGGTCAGGCTGTCTGACGTAGGCGACCGTCAGACCGCCCTGGAAGCGGTCCGCATTGCGTCTGCCGCTCTGAATCATCGCCACAGCGTTTGCGCCGGGAGTGACATAAATCAGTATTCGTTCCTGTCGACCGATGTTCGACGGGATTCCGTTGTGTTGGAGGTGCGCCTCAAGTTGACGATCCACCATGTCTGCCGCGAACAGGAGCGCAATCTTGCGAAGCTCCGACAGCTTCTGCACCTCGCTCGACTGGCCGGACTCCGCATGACGGTCGCTCGTGCGGCTGATGCACGTCTCAGGTGGCGCATCGACCACTACGATTTCGTCGGCTGCGTTGAGGAAGCTTCTCGGTACAACTTGTGTTACGTGCTCCCCCGTGATGCTCTCCGTACTCTCGCGCAGCTCATCGATGTTTTGAATGTTCACCGACGCGATGACCGCGATACCGTGCGTGAGAAGGTCCTGCACATCTTGCCAGCGGCTGGGGTTGTCGGAACTAGGCGGATTGTCATGCGCCAGACCGTCCACCAGGCAAATCTCGGGATGACTCTCCAGAATTCGGGGGACGTCCATCGCCGGAACTCCGTTGACAACCTTCAAGGGAATGATCTCGAGCTTGGTCAGCAGAATCTCGAATTCAGGCGAGATCTTGGACTGTATCGCGCCCACTACTACATCCTCGCCGCGCTCCTGCCGCCGCCTGCCCTCGTCGAACATACGGAACGACTTCCCGACGCCCGAAGCATACCCGAGGAAAACCTTCAGCCGCCCCGTCCGTTCTTGGGCCTTTTCGGACTGCACCTGGTTGACCAACGAATGACGCCATTTCATCTGGTGCCTGTAGTTAAATAAATGGAGTGAACTTTAATTAGGCGCTCCGTAATGTTTGCGCAGCTCCAGGTTCACTTCGAGCACGTTAACCATTTTTTCGCCCGCGAGACCACCGAACGGAGCCTTGGCATTGACCTGAAGGATCTGGTCGATTTCCGCACGGATTGCTGCGGGATCACTCTTCGTGTCAGCCGCCCATTTTGAAGCGACTCGATCCAGTTGGTATTCAGCGTTCTGCAGGGTAATGTCGGGATCGAGGCCAGAAGCGGAAGTCGTCACCAGATCACCAGGGACGTTCTGTAGATCAACGTCAGGATGGTCCTGCCGCCACATGTCGAAGAAAATCGATTGAATATCCGAGCCGGCGTTCACCGGTTCGACCGCCTTGGTCACAGCAGATGGGAAACGTCCCGGATTCTCCTTCGAGAAGATCTCAAAGAACACAACCGCCAAATCGGCGGCTTTGGGCAGCGGCGTGCTCGGATTGTCTTTCACCCAGTCGGCGACGACGGCCGGGTGCGCCTTGGCCCAGGAATCCACATATGCGCCATGCGTGTGATCCGCACCCACCCAAGCAGTCGCCAGGCTGTTGTGAAGATCCGCCCATTGGGCCACAATTCCGGGCTTGCCTTGGTATCGATCCTGCTGGAACCAAGCCTCAACATCTGGGGCTACGAGCTGCCCAGCCTTCGGGCCACCCTGATATTTCGCAATTGGACCAAGGGTGCGGGCGACACGGTCGCGAAGCGCGTAATTTGAAGGAGCAAGAGCCGACGAAGCAGACGCGGACGCATCGTAGGATGCTGCCGAAGGTCGGGGCTGGAAATATTCCTCCTTCGTGAATGGCTGCGCGATCAGCTTGGAGCCGACCACCTGCCCGTCGGGGCCAGTCAGTAAGCTGCCATTCGCCTGGAAGGGAAAGACGATGCGGCCGATGACCCACACGGCGGCGGGAAAGAGGACGCAGAGAATTGGTACGGTAAACAACAATAAGAAAAGACTCTTTGAAACGTATCGTGACATATGACGCCTCTGTGGCTGTCGAAAACTCAGACGGCCAAATGCAAACCCTCCATGACCAGGTCAATTAGCTTAATCCCGATGAAGGGTACAATCACGCCTCCGAGTCCCCAAAAAAGCAGATTCTTTCGTAACAAAGCATCTGCGCCGAGCGGTTCATAGGCGACCCCCTTGAGCGCGACGGGGATCAGCAGGGGAATGATGATCGCGTTAAAGATGATGGCCGAGAGAATGGCTGATGTCGGCGAATGCAGGTGCATGATGTCCATCGGCTTCAACCATGGCAAGGTTCCTGCAAAAAGCGCGGGGATGATCGCGAAGTATTTCGCCACATCGTTTGCAATAGAGAAGGTGGTCAAAGCTCCCCTCGTCATCAAGAGCTGTTTACCAATTTCAACGACCTCGATGAGCTTAGCGGGATCGCTGTCAGGTCCACCATGTTGCCAGCTTCTTTCGCTGCCTCGGTCCCGGCGTTCATCGCCACGCCGACGTCCGCCTGCGCCAGAGCTGGGGCGTCATTCGTGCCGTCGCCCATCATCGCGACAAGCTTTCCCTCCGACTGCTCCTTGCGAATGTATGCCAGTTTGATTGCAGGCGTTGCCTGCGCCAGGAAGTCGTCCATGCCAGCCTGTTTGGCAATCGTTGCCGCGGTGAGCGGATTGTCTCCCGTAATCATGACCAACCGCAGACCCATTTTCCGCAAGCGTTCGAAACGCTCGCGCATAAATGGCTTCAGAACATCTTCCAGCACGACCACGCCGACGGTCTTGCCGCCTTCCGCCACCACCAGCGGTGTCGCCCCCTTGGAAGCGACGGATTCCACCAGAGCATTGACTTCGGCCGAGGTCTTACCGCCGCCAGACTCCACAAACTTCGCGATCGCGTCCTGGGCCCCTTTCCGTATACGCCGCCCATCC
>JBEKBK010000322.1:0-9694 GCA_050015435.1 Bryobacteraceae bacterium | reverse complement strand
GGCCGGGGTAGTTCACAATCCGCGCCACTCGAACCGCAACAGTCAAGCGTCATTGCTAAAATACTCGCGACCGACTACGTGCTTAGCGTTGGAACGATTGAAGCACGGAAAAACCCGTCATACTTGTTCAATATTTGGAAAATGATGGCAACGCACGGCCGCTCCAGCATCCCCCAATTGGTATTTGCAGGGCAAAAAGGCTGTTTAGTCCGAGATTTTCTGGATCAGCTGAAGGCATGCAATCATCTCGACGGTAGGATTGTGGTGGTTCATGATGTCACCGATAGTGAACTCGACTTGTTGTATCAGAAGTGCCTGTTCACGGTATTTCCAAGCTTCATCGAGGGATGGGCGCCACCGGTGGGAGAAAGTCTGGCCTTTGGAAAGATCTGCCTATGCTCTCCCGTCGGCGGAATCCCGGAGGCGGGCCGCGAGTTGGCGGACTACATAGACCCCTACAGCGCTTCGGATGGACTCAAGAATATATTGAGGTATCTGGACAATCCCAACCTGCGCGGCGCCCGCGAGCGTGAAATCGTCGAACGCTTCAAACCAAGAACATGGAGGAGCGTGGCAGACGACCTCCTGACATTGACGCAATCGCTGGCGAGGCAAGTTCGTCCAAACCAAACCGATGCAGCGATTTTGTTGCCGCCGAACCGGTATTTGCGGATCAGCAGCGACCCGGCGGCCGGCATGTGGAATCGGATGGACGGCACCCTATCGGCAGAGGTGGCTTGCGTTTCCGGCTGGAACTTGCCCGAAGTCTCTGGCGTGCGGGCAGCCCAAGCGGCCGCAATGCTCCGATTTCGGGCCAGCGCGTCTCCAGGGATCAGAATTAACGTCGGCATGCGATTAGCCGCATTCGGACGCGATTTTCGCATCCGACTCCGCTCAGCTTCCGGAGCCGAAACTGAAGTTTCAGTTGCGGGCGGATCCGAGAAATTCGCGGTTCTCCCTTGTGAAGTCGAACCGGGGAATGTGCTCACCGTCCACCTCGAGTCGATAGGTGCATCGCTCGACGAAGACCAATTTCCCGGCGCGTCCTACTGGATGCTAAAAGGAATTTTATATTTCGATTCTAAGCAGGTAACCGCTGTGGCATTGAATAAGATGAAGCTAGAAGCTCCCCTTGCGATGCGGCCGTTACTTTCGCTACCGGTAGCGAGGCAGATCGAGCGTCCAAAAGAACATTTCCGAGATCGCATCCAGCTCCGTTATGCGTCGATGGACGAAAGCCAACGGGCAGCATCTCTCGATGGGTTCCGGCAAACCAGCAATTGCTACTGGCCGTTCGGCATCGCAGCTTATCGTGCCGCTCCGATATTCGCGGATCAGGCAGACAGGCGAGCATTTTATTCAGCATGCGGAAACAAAGATCAGGTTCCTCAGGTCGGCAAAACCGAGGGCCTCATCAACGTAATCAGACGCAGCGGCCAATATGTGTCGATGTCGAGATTCTCGGAAGGCGCGGTATTCGACGACGCGGGAGTGTGGAGAGCGTTCGGTTATCTTCAGGGCTCCCCGCCCGGCATGGCGCCGTGGCTGTCGAAAGATGGGGATGCACTCTGGATCGCCCCTACGTTGCTCACAGAGGCGCCGTATTATGAACATTCCTATCTGTTCTTTTATAACGGAAATCTCCACAATTATTATCATTGGCTGGTTGAAGGACTGCTGTCGTTGGACGTTCTTTCGCGCTTGCTTGGGTCGGACTCCGATTTGAAGATCGTGTTACCAAAGTCGATGAATATCAACTCAGCGTTCAACCACGGCGACTCGCTGCAGGTAACAGGCCTTGGTGGGCGAGACATGGTGGAGGCCGCCGCTCATGTGATCAAGGTGCGAGAGGCCATTTGGATCGACGGCGATGACCTCGTTAGGTCCATGCCGGGAAACTGTCTAAGGGAATTTCAGCACAGAATCGCCGAACAATACGGCGGCATACGCGGTCCGAGGAACAAGCGGCTGCTGGTGGCACGGAACGGACCATCACGGAAAATTCATAATATCGAACAAGTCGAGGTCTTTCTCACAACATATAATTTCGAGACCGTTTATCTTGAGGGAATGAGCGCGTTGGCTCAGATCCTGCTGTTTCAAACCGCGGAGTTTATCATTGCTCCTCATGGCGCCGGGCTGGCTAATCTGTTGTTTTGTGCACCGGGGACCAAAGTGATAGAGCTAATGCCCTCCTCCGAAATGAGACCTTTCTTCTGGTTCCTTTCCGAGAAGTTGGATTTGGTTCACGGCATGCAATTCTGCGACCCAGTCGCGGGTCAGGACTTTCACGCGGCGATGATGGTCGATATTGGCAAGCTTCAGGCTCTCATCCGCATGGTCGACGCCCATCTGTGAGTCGAGTCGTCCCGACGACCGCCGTGTAGCCGCTTGGGCCATTCCGCAGGCCGCGCACGCGCCCAAGCTCCGGAACGGCGTGTCCTGTCGCCCGAAGCCTGGTGCTATCGGCAACTCCGGCTCCTATCCGGGAGAAGGACAATCTTCTGCCTGAGTTCGCGGCGAGTGAGCACTTCAGATCGCCGGACCAGATTCCGTATAAAGTCCCGAGTCGGTGCGAAGACCCTGCTCCTGCTACTGATTGGGGCCGTAGTATGGCTGCTGCGGTGCATAGTTCGGCTGATTGGGCTGATAAGATTGCTGCTGCGGCGCATAAGGCTGCTGGTTCGGATAGCAGGGAACCTGGATCGGGTTTCCGTAAGCATCATAGGAAGGCTGAGCGCAAGGCGCCGGCGCAGGACCCGGTGTATAAGCCGGCCCGTACCCATAGGCGGGACCGTAAGCATATCCCGGGTCATAGTAGCCGGGGTCGTAGGCGTATCCGTAAGGATATCCACCGTAGACTCCGAAACCGAGTCCGAGCCCCCCGCCGTAATATCCGCCGCGATAGCCTGGACGGCCAATATAACCGGCGCCGCCCGAATACCCGCGTCCGCCGGCGAACGCCTGTCCGCCAGAGAACCCTCGAGATGCGAAGCCGCAGCTTCCGCCCGAAGAAGCTCCTGCACTCATATGTCCACCTCCACCACCACCGCGTCCGCCGCGTTGAGCAAATGCACCCGCGGGGCTCAGCAGCATCAGTGCGCCGCCCAAGAGTACCGTCAAGGCGGATTTTCCGAAGAGATTCGAAAAAGTGTTTTTCATTTTGAGCCTCCCAAATTCCACTTTGAACAGTGCAATTTCAGCGCCAGCTTCACCATTGAAACCAATCGGGTTAGAAGGTGGGATCCAGTAAGTGCCGAGCTGTAAACCACCACTCCGGTTGTATTCAACCGCATCGGCGGGATGTTTAAGGAGCGCGCCGCTTTTCACAAGCAGCAGCATTCGAGCAGGCTGAGTTTACGTCGTTGTGCCTGGTTCACAGCATGGCCAATCTCTAGAGAACAAGCTCCCCCGATTTCACCTACTTGCACGTCCCGCCCGGCGGGCAAAGCTGAAGCAGACGGGCTTGGGGTATTTCGCCGCGCAGCAGGGCGTCGTCGAACCCCGCGAGGGCTGCCCTGCCGAAAGCCAATCTCACGCAATCGTAATTCATGCAGCGCGAGGTGTCCGCCGGGATCACCTTCAAGAGAACCGCCAGCGCCTTTTTCGCCGACCATCCTGCCCCGCGTGAGATTTCGCCCGTGAGTACTCCCGATAGAATCACCTTCATTTCATTATCGTCCGCGACTTCGAGACCACGCCCATCAGTATAGTGATGGGCGAGCACTGGCGCTCCTCTGCCTATTGGAGTCCGTTTTGGACTCTAGTTGGACTCCAAAACGGCAATCTCAACAGCAGTGAGGGCTCTAAGTGTTGGAAACGTTTGGTCGGGCCGCCGGGATTTGAACCCGGGACCCGCCACTGCACTCTGCGGCAACCTGCGGTAACCCGCTGATTCCACGACATGGGTTTTGGTCGTTCCAGCAACCAGAAGCAACGCCACACGCTGGCATGGCTGCAAGTTGGCTGCATGAAGGCGGTCAATTCAAAGTCCGCGCACAAAAGGAGAGGACCCACCTTAGCCGCCCAATGCGAACCCCACGGCGGTAGACTTGTTCATACTCCTATGCCCCTGCGCGTGGGCGACAGAATTGGTCACTTCGAGGTCCTATCCTTGCTTCGGCCACGGCGGGATGGGGGAGGTCTATCGGGCACGCGATACCAAGCTGAAACGCGACGTCGCCCTCAAGGTCTTGCCAGAAGCGTTCGCTCGCGACCCCGAGCGCATGGCTCGGTTCCAACGCGAGGCCGAAGTCCTGGCTTCGCTGAACCATACCAACATCGGACCCATTTACGGAATCATCGACTCCGAAGAATCGCGAGGGTTGGTCCTCGCGCTGATCGAAGGGCCGACGCTAGCGGATCGCATCGAGGCTGGTCCGCTGCCGCAAGACGAGGCGATTGCCATCGCGAAGCAAATCATCGACGCCCTGGAGTACGCACATGACCGCGGCGTGGTGCATCGCGATCTGAAACCCGCTAACGTCAAGATCACACCCGACGGCGTCGTCAAGGTGCTGGACTTCGGACTCGCCAAGGTGCTTGAGGACGACCCGCCGCCAGCATCGCTAACCAACTCCCCGACGCTGACCATAGGCCACACTCGCACAGGCGTGATCCTGGGAACGGCAGCGTACATGTCGCCCGAGCAAGCCGTAGGCCGTCCAGTGGACCGGCGCAGCGACATTTTCTCGTTCGGCGGGGTTTTGTATGAGATGCTGACCGGCAAGCGCGCCTTTACTGGACCACCACGCCGGACGTGCTGGAGGCAGTGGTTAAGAGTGATCCGGATTGGTCGGCGATACCTTCGGGGACACCGGGGTATTTGCGGAGGCTGTTGGAACGGACCCTGGCCAAGGAGCGCAAGCAGCGGTTGCAAGCCATCGGCGAGGCGCGGATTGCGCTGGAAGATCCAGATCGAGATAAGCCCAGGGTTAGTGACGGCTCACGGTCGCGTCTCGGGAAATGGACTGGTATCGCGGCAGCAGTAATGACAGTCATCGCGGCGGCTCTTGGCCTCGGGCTGTACCGCGCCACGCGGCCCGCTGAAGCAAAGCCGCTGGTGCGCTTGGACGTCGATCTCGGGTCCGGTGTGTCGCTCAACTCCCAGGCCGGAACCGACGCGATCATCTCTCCCGACGGCACGCGGCTAGTATATGTTTCGCAAGGAAAACTTTTTACTCGAAGAATGGACCAGCCCAGGGCAATCGAGCTGGCGGGTACGGAAGGGGCGTACAGTCCCTTCTTCTCCCCTGACGGGCAGTGGGTGGGATTCTTCACGCCAGAAAAACTGAGGAAGATTTCCGTGGAAGGCGGCTCATCCGTTGCGTTGTGCGACATTCTGAGCCTGGGCGGCAACGGAGGCAGTTGGGGCGAGGACGGCAACATCATCGCGTCATTCGGGAACGGCACTCCCCTCGCGCGAGTACCCTCCTTTGGAGGCGTACCCACACCAGCGACAGAGCTGGTACAGGGAGAAATCACGCAGCGCTGGCCACAAATTCTGCCGGGAGGAAAAGCAGTGCTATTCACCTCCAGCACAACGCCGGCTGCATTCGATGGGGCCAACATCGAAGTCATGTCTCTTGCCGATCACCGCCGGAAAACGCTCCGGCGTGGAGGCACTTTTGGCCGGTACATCTCTCCTTCAAATGGGGCTGGCCACCTGGTTTATATCAACAAAGGAACTCTGTTTGCCGTACCGTTCGATCCCGACAAGCTGGAATTGCACGGCACCCCATCGCCGGTGCTGGAGGAGGTTGCCTATAGCACTGCAACTGGCTTCGCACAGTTCGACTTTTCACGAAACGGAACGTTGGTATACCGCAGCGGCGGCGGGGAAGGTGGACTCCTCACGGTTGCTTGGCTTGACGACACGGGGAAGGCCCAGCCGCTGTTAGCGAAAGCGGGCGCTTATGGGCGTCTTAGCCTGTCGCCGGATGGCCAGCGGCTGGCTTTGGGGGTAACGGAGGAACCCGGCACAAGCATATGGGTCTACGACTGGCCGCGCGACACGATGACGCGCTTGACATTTGCCGGAAACAACGTCCAACCGGTGTGGAGCCCGGACGGGCGATACATCGCGTTCCGCGCAGCGGGAGAGGGCATGTCCGTGACCCGTTCCGACGGAGCGGGAAAGCCCCAGCCCTTGACCCAGAGCAAAAACATTCAGTGGCCCTATTCCTTCACGCCCGACGGAAAGCGACTGGCGTTCTTTGAGACACAACCAGTTAAGACTCAAAATCCATCCAAAGGAGAATTGAGTCATGGGGTTGTCGAGGAGGATGTTCACCAAGGAGTTCAAGTTGGCTGCGGTGCAGCGGCTGGAACGGGGGAGTTCGATGGGCGAGGTAGCGCGGGCGCTGGAAGTGAACCCGAACGTGCTGCATCGCTGGCGGCGTGAGATACGTCAGGGGCCGGGCAACGTGTTCCCGGGCCACGGCAAGCAGCGCTGGGCCGAGGGACGCATCGCCGAACTCGAACGCAAGATCGGTCAGCAGGCCCTGGAGATCGATTTTTTGAAGGGGTGCTTGCAGCGCATCGAGGAACAGCGGATGCTGCAGGCGTTGACTGGAAATCCGCGGTCTACCAAAGGGTCCAAGAAGAAGTGAAGGCCGGAGGCGGACTCACCGTCGAGCGCATGGTAAAGCTGGGCCGGGTTTCCCGGTCTGGCTTCTATCGCTTCGATGACGCCGATCCCGGTCCGGGACCGGGTCCGGATCCAGACATGGACTTACGAGACGCGATCCAGAAGATCGCGGTGGAGTGGCCGGCTTACGGGCGGCCGCGCATGACCAAGGAACTGCGCGAGCGCGGTTGGACGGTAAATCCGAAGCGAGTCCAGCGGCTGATGCGCGAGGACAACCTGTTGTGCGTGCGCAAGCGCAAGTTTGTCGTCACCACCGATTCCAACCACACCCGCAAGGTGTATCCGAACCTGGCGCGGGACATGATCCTGACCGCGATCAATCAACTATGGCGGGCCGATATCACCTACATCCGGCTGCGCGACGAGTTCGTCTTCCTCGCCGTGATTCTGGACGCCTACTCGCGCCGCGTGATCGGTTGGGCCCTGGATCGCACGATGGAGGATTCGCTCACGCTGACAGCGTTGCGCACGGCGCTTTCGCGCCGCGCCGTCGAGCCCGGCTTGGTGCATCATTCCGACCGTGGCTCGCAATACGCCAGCAATGACTACACGGACTTGCTCAAGACCAACGGTATCGACATCAGCATGTCGCGCAAGGGCAATCCGTGGGACAACGCGGCCTGCGAGTCGTTCATGAAAACGCTGAAGTATGAAGAGGTGCTGCGTAACGAATATCGCGACTTGGCCGATGCCCGCGTGTCCATCCGCGAGTTCCTGGAAAAGATCTACAACGAAAAGCGGCTGCATTCCGCGCTGGGCTACATGCCGCCTGCCAGGTTCGAACGAAATCAAGAGGATGCCGCTGCGCGGCAGCTTTCTGTATGAGTTTTCCAAGGCATCAGGAAATCTTTCCATCCGATGGAGGCGCCAGCCCTGCGACTAACGCCCCCGCTCATCGTTTGGATGAGTTTCCGGCTGGCTATTCCTCGGCAGGTTGGTCTCCACCAGAGCCTGCCTCTGCTTCACCAGCCGGGCACCAGTATGCTGTAATGTCGTGTTGCCGGTCGACTGCTTTTCATCGAACGGTCAACTGTGTCTTAACTGTTTGTGTCAGCCGAGGGGGCAAGCGCACCGCGCCGTCGGTGCTCTTGAAGACACCACCGTTATTGGTCCCGGCATAGAGGTTGGCAGGGTTCAAAGGATCAAGGGCCAGGGCGTTCACGGAACCGCCCGGGAGGCCGGCAGCGCTCCAGCTGGCCCCTGCATCGGTGCTCTTGAAGACACCATTGTTAGACGCTCCGGCATAAAGAGTCGCCGGATTCAAGGGGTCAATCACGAGAACGGAAACATTTGCGCCTCCGAGCACGGCGCTGAGGGTCCAACTCGCGGCTCCATCGGTGCTTTTGTAAACCCCTTGAGAATTCCCAGTATAAATAGTGGCGGATGTGATCGGGTCAATGGCCAGTGCGTTTCCAGGTTGGCCAACAGCGATCCAACTCCCGCCCCCATCGATGCTCTTGAACACCCCTGCGCCGAGTGTACTGGCATAAAGCACATTGGGATTCTCCGGATCGATCACCAGGTCGGCAACGCCTCGCGTGAGGCCATTCCTGATTGGAGTCCAACTCGCACCGCCATCGGTGCTCTTGTAGGCACCGTCATTTGGGCCGCTCTCGTGGATTCCCGCATACACAACCGCGGGATTGGAAGGGTCAATGACCAGAACGGAAACGGGCGCAATCGGGAGGCCGTTATTGACAGCCGTCCAACTTTGGCCTCCATTGATGCTCTTGAAGACGCCGCTGCTTCCGGTTCCGGCGTACAACGTGTAGCGGTGCACAGGGTCAATGGCGATTGCAGTTACAGCGCCTGCTTCTAGCGGACCCGCGTCTTGCGTAAGTGCGCCAGCGGTTCCAATCGAGATCGTTACCTGGTTACTCGCCGTACCTCCAATGCTTACGCTCAGGGGAACACTATCTCCTGCGGCGAGAGTAGCAGGCAGGATCACGTCCACCTGATACAGTCCGACAGACAGTTCGGATAGTCCAGAAAACAAGACCTGAGCCTGCGCTCCGCCGACCGTCACCGAAGGCGTTGTCACTGTTGACGAAGCCGACTGAGCGGCCTGTCCGCTGACCCAGGATCCGTTTACTGCTCCGAGGCCAGTCATATAGAAACTAACCACTTCCCCCGGAACCGCCGGATTGGCCGCGCAATCGCTTCTCCCCGGAGGGCATATCCTGCTCGAATCGCTGGCTCGATAGATCAGGCCAGGGCCAATCCCGTTTTGATCGATGGTGAAAATTCCAGGCGAATACGGCGCTACTGTTACTGTGATAGCCGGGCTGGTCACGGTGCCGCTGGCGGATTGCACCTCAACCTGAACCGAAGCCGTTGTTATTCCCGTCAGCTCTACCGGAAACTGCGCGTTAATCACCCCTGGTGAAACGTAGAACAAGGGCGCTGCGACGCCGTTCACCAGCATGCGAGCACCGGCCAGCAGCGTGGGAAGCGAGGAGGCGCCGGGGGCGGCGGCCGCAATGGTTCCGTCGCTGAGGGACGTTCCTAGGACTGCGAAGATCACGCCTGGGGCTAAGACTGCGGGTTGGCTGTAACTGGCCGCATTGACCACCCCCCCGGCGCTGATCAGGGGTGTTTGCCCCGACATGCGCGGCGCGATAAGGCAGGCGCAGAGAGCCACCGCACAGTGTGCAAGTCGATTCATACAATCACCGGCCTTTCCAGTTTCCCTAACGAGCGTTGTTGTTGTGACCTTTACTGGACATCAATCGTAACTTCGTTGCTGGGACGGCCGAGGTAGGTCAGCCGCAGGGAAACCGCAGCTCCTGACACAACGCCACTCGGCACACGGAAGTTCACTTGGTTGTAGCCGGGATAACCGGGAGCGTCGCCGAAATATAGAACCTGGGCGAGCTGCCCCCCGACTGCCACTTGCGGAGGGATTACGCCGCCCTCGAACAGGTTGTTGTGTACATCGACAGCACGTCCCCAGCGATAGCCGGGTTGTCTGGTGAAGCGATCTGTCCTGTGAGGCCGTTCCAGATCGCGCCCTGTCCCGTACCGTCGCCGGACAGAGAAAATAAC
>JBEKBK010000321.1:0-9729 GCA_050015435.1 Bryobacteraceae bacterium | reverse complement strand
TTTTTCGGATTTCGCCGGCGACCCAGACACATACGCTTTGCAGGTCAGAGGCGATTCCATGGTCGAAGATCACATCTGCGACGGCGACTATGTTCTGGTCAAGCGGGCCACACAGGCGCGTGACGGCGAAATCGTCGTGGCGCTGGTCGACGGCATGGAGACGACCCTCAAGCGCTTTTATACGGAGCCGGGCGACAAGGTACGTCTGCAACCGGCCAATTCGTCGATGCAGCCGATTTTCGTGCCGCGCCAGTCCGTCGGCATCCAGGGGAAGATCCTGGCCGTGCTGCGCAAATACTGAAGCCGCTACACCATTTCTTGATTTTGCGTCGACCAGTTTCGTACGGCTTGTAACCGTGCTTTCAACAGAGTGCGCTTCCTGAGACGGCCTACGTTATCCCGAAATTGGTCTAGACCGGAATGCCGATTCGCCACAGCCCGTAAGCGACGGCCTGGCGAAAATAGAGCCACTCCTCATGCCAGTCCTGCTTGGGCGCGGCAGGACGCGGCGAACCGTACACGCTCATTCCCTGCGATTCCAGCATCTTCTTCACCCGGTAGATGTGATACCCGTCGCTCACTACAATGCAGGACTTCAGGTTCAACCTGCGCATGATTTCAGCGGCGGCGGCAATGCTGTGCACGGTGCTCTCGCCTTCGGATTCGACGATAACCGCCTCGGACGGGATCTCGTGCTTGCTCAGGTATGCGCGGGCGACTTCGCCCTCGGTGAAGGTCGGGTCACCGCCGGCGCCGCCGGTGGTGAGGATATGCGGCGCAAGCCCCTGGCGATAGAGAAACAGCGCATGGTTGAGCCGCGCCTCGAGAACCGGGGATGGGCGTCCCCGATATTCCGCGGCTCCCAGGACCAGGATGACGTCCGCGGATTGCGCTTCATCGACGGTGGATTGCCGCTTGATGTTTCGAGCAATCGAAACAAGGGCCGCCAACGCCGTGGCCACTACGGCCACTACGAGAAGGGATACGGCGATGTTGATCCAGCGCCGGCGCATGTTCGTTATGCCAACATTGTAGTGGACTGCCACCGCGCATGACTGACACGCTCGTAAGCGAGAAGAATCCGCTTCTGAAGCAAGTGCGGCGCGCCGTCGCTCGCGGCACCCTGACCGAAGGCGGATTCGCGGTGGCCGAAAGCTTCCATCTGCTCGAAGAAGCACTGGCCTCGGATTGCGAAATTGCGGCGGTGATCGTGGCGGAATCCGTCAAGTCCACGGTTTCCGCGCACATTCGGGGCCTCAAGCGAACACGCATCGTCGCGGTTCGCGATGCGGTCTTCGCGGAGCTGGCATCCACGGAGACGACACAAGGTGTGATTGCACTGGTGCGACCGCCTGTATGGACGCTCGACCAGCTCTTGCGCGGGCGATCATTACTGGTAGTGCTCGACGGCATTCAAGATCCCGGAAACGCGGGAGCCATCCTCCGCGCCGCGGAAGCGTTCGGCAGCACCGGGGCCGCGTTCCTCAAAGGGTCGGTGAGCCCTTACAATCCGAAGTGTCTGCGCGCCTCCGCGGGCTCGGTGTTCCGCTTGCCCATTGTGGTCGCCGTCGACGAAAGCCTGCTGCTGGCGGCAGTCGAGCAAAAGCACATCGCGCTGTATGCCGCGACGCCGCATGCGACCAAGCTGGTCTCCGGCACCGACCTCTCCGGCCGCACCGCGATTATTATCGGGAGCGAAGGACGCGGCGTGAGTCCGACGCTGCAGGCTCGCGCGACTGGTTTGAAGATTCCGACGTCGACGGTGGAATCGCTGAACGCGGCGGTTGCGGCCGGGGTGCTGTTGTACGAGGCGCGCCGCCAAA
The DNA here is from genome assembly GCA_050015435.1 of Bryobacteraceae bacterium. Lineage (GTDB taxonomy): Bacteria > Acidobacteriota > Terriglobia > Bryobacterales > Bryobacteraceae > Palsa-187. The sequence goes on along the minus strand of JBEKBK010000321.1, from coordinate 7,906 downwards.
GGACGGAAGCATGAGCCTGTTCGATTCCGCACCGCTCGGGTCGCAGCAAGAGTCGATGCGCGACGATCCTAAGCGGCCATTGGCCGAGCGCATGCGGCCGGAAAAACTTGAGGACTTCGTCGGACAGGAGCACGTGCTCAGCCCGGGAAAGCCTCTGCGCGCGCAGATCGAGCGCGACGAACTCACTTCGCTGATCCTGTGGGGACCTCCCGGCGTAGGCAAGACAACGTTGGCACGCCTGATCGCCCGCTTGACCCGTTGTGACTTCATCCCCTTCAGCGCGGTGCTGGCCGGCATCAAGGAAATCAAGGCGGTGATGGCGGACGCCGAGCGGGCCCGGCGGATGGGCCGCCGCACCGTGCTATTCATCGACGAAATTCATCGCTTCAACAAGGCCCAGCAGGATGCGTTTCTGCCGTATGTGGAACGCGGCGACATCATCCTGATCGGAGCGACTACTGAGAATCCTTCGTTTGAAGTGGTCTCGGCCTTGCTATCTCGTGCCAAGGTTTACGCCCTCCGGGCGCTGACGGTGGATGAGATTGTTGTTCTGCTCGAGCGCGCGCTCATGGTCTTGCAGCTTTCCTCACCCCGCGATCTGCTGGAGCACATCGCCATCTACGCGAACGGCGACGCCCGCGCGGCCTATAACATTCTGGAACTCGCCTCCGCGATCGCCCGCGAAGGAGTCCTCGATCGGGATGCCGTTGAATCCGTGATCGAACGCAAGACCGTTCTCTATGACAAGGGCGGCGAGGAACATTTCAACCTGATCTCGGCGCTGCATAAGAGCATCCGATCCTCAGATGTGGACGCGGCTCTGTATTGGCTGGCCCGAATGTTCGAGGGCGGAGAGGATCGCTTATACATAGCGCGGCGGCTGGTTCGAATGGCGATTGAAGACATCGGCTTGGCGGACCCGCGCGCGCTGGAGCAAACGATGGCCGCGCAGCAGGCGACTCACTTCCTGGGAGTTCCGGAAGGCGATCTGGCGCTGGCACAGGCGGCGATTTATCTCGCGGTGGCGCCCAAATCCGACGCCGCCTACCGGGCACTAGGCAGCGCAATGGAAACCGTCTCCAAGATGACTGCCGAGCCGGTGCCGATGCAGCTCCGCAATGCACCTACGCGTGCGATGAAGGAGTGGGGCTACAGCGCGGGATACGAACATGCCCACAAGTTCGAGGACGCCCTGAACACGATGGAATGTCTGCCGGACAATCTTCGTGGGACGGTCTTCTATCATCCGACCGACCGCGGGCTCGAACAGCGGATCGCCGCGCGGCTGGAAGAGATTCGGGCCCGCCGCAAACCCAAGCCATAGCTTTGCCGCGTCTGAACGTGAAATAAACGCGATTGAAAAGAATTGGTTTATCCGTTTTCACGCCTCCGAAGTACCAACGTACCGGACATCCTTGGTCACGTACCCTATTGCCGGAATCCGGCCTCAAATTGCAAACTCTTAGAGTCGCGAAAAGAGCAGAATAAACCAGATCGAGGTGAACGAAGTGAGCCAGGAACAAAGTACTCAAGCCGATCGCCGGCACTCGGACCGATTTCCGATTGTGCGGGATGTTCGTTACCGCTCCTTGAGCAAACGCAATGGGGACGAGGCAGGCGAGGCTAAAACGGTCAATATATCCAGTTCGGGGGTCTTGTTTACATCCAGTCATGTCTTGCTGCCCGGGCGGCGCATGGAGGTTTCCATTAGCTGGCCGGCGCAGTTGAACAATCAATGCGCGCTCAGATTGGTCGCACGCGGGCGCGTGGTGCGGTTCGAGCAAGGACGAGCGGCCCTGGAAATTCAGCAGTACGAATTCCGAACCCAATCCGCACCCGGCAGCGCGATTCTGAAACTAGCCTAACTTAATGCTGAGTCGGCCGGCGCATCCCGGCCTTGGTACCTTAGTAGCGTAAAGGGTGCGGCGCGCACCTCCAAGTCGGACAAGGAACCGATCGCGCCGCACTCCGTTTTGCGCGTGTTCGTCAAAAGTTGATCGATGCCGAATCTGTACGCCCGTTGGATGCTTTCGTGGGAAGATCGCTTATGTCATCGCGCCACCAATCGCGTGGTCAGGCCCTTCGAATGGGGCTTGGAATGGACTCGGCAGTGGCCCTGCACGCAGCGCTTCCCACGGAATGGGCATGATCCTGAAACCCACCTCAAGTTGCTGAACCAAGCCGCGCTCGAATCGAGCGACGAGTTCTTCGGTTATGATCCACCCACGGATTTCTCGCTCACCGGGAACCTGCTGACCTTTACTAGCGCGGTGGAAACACCCTACCCGGAAAACAACCGGGTCCACGGACAGTGGTTTCCGGCGCGGCTGAAACCGGGCGCCCGCAAAGTAGCGGCGTTGGTGCTGCCGCACTGGAATGCCCACGCCACGCAGCATGGCGCGTTGTGCGCAGGCATGGCGAAGCTGGGCATTTCCGCGTTGCGCCTAAGCCTGCCGTATCACGACTATCGAATGCCGGCCGAGCTTGAGCGCGCCGACTACGCCGTATCGTCCAACGTCGCCCGCACCATCGACGCCACGCGTCAGGCAGTCATCGACACACGAAGCTGCGTCGATTGGCTGGTGCAGGAGGGTTATGAGCGGATCGGCATTGTCGGCACCAGCCTCGGCTCGTGCTACGCGTTCCTGGCCAGTACCCACGATCCTCGTATCGAAGTAAACGTGTTCAACCACTGTTCCACTTACTTTGCCGACGTTGTGTGGGAGGGGCTGTCCTCGAAGCACATCCGTAAGGGGCTCGAAACGTCGATTACTCTCGAACAGTTGCGCGAGACCTGGATGGTGATTAGCCCGCCGAATTACATCGAGCGCTACGCGGGTATGAACAAGAAGACGCTGTTCATCTATGCGCGCTACGACACGACTTTCCCCCTCCATTTTTCGGAGCAGGTGATCGCCAAAGCCCGCGAACTTGGGCTCGATCACAAGGCCGTGGTGATGCCGTGCGGGCACTACACGCTGGGCGAGACGCCGTTTAAGTTCTTAGATGGCTATCACATCTGTAGCTTTTTGAAACGTAACCTTTAGGTCCGGGATAGTGCGCGATCTGATCACGATGCTGGTCGCGTGCGGTTTGTCGGCGTTGCTGACGGCCGCGACGTTGGTCCTCAGCACGGACGGCATCACTGTCTATGATTCCGTAAATAACGTAACTTGGCTTGCCGACGCCAATCTGGCGGCCACCAACCGGTTCGGGCTTCCGGCATGCAATGTTTCCGGGGCGCAACCGTGCATTAACCCGAGCGGCTCGATGAGCTATCAAGCCGCGGCCGGCTGGGTGCAAGCTATGAACGCCGCCAACTATCTGGGGCACACTGACTGGCAACTCCCCGCCACGCCCTTCACCGATAAGACCTGCCCGAAAACGGGGCCAAACGGGACTTCGTTCGGCTTCGATTGCACTGCGGGCGCGTTGGGTTCGCTGTACTACAACGGATTGGGCCTGAAAGCGCCCGACACGGCGGTTCCCATCCCGAACAACACGGCCGGTCCCTTCAGTAATTTCCAACCCTATCTTTCATTGGTCGCAGAGCCCCGGCCAGGGCGGAAATGCCATATTTTCTTTCAACAGCGGGTTCCAGGGCGCCAATACCGTGGATAATTTTCTGTACACGCTGCCGATGATTCCGGGCAAATTGCCGACCAATCCAGGCGGACAGACGGTATATGATCCGGTGACGAACGTCACCTGGCTGGCGAGCGCCAACCTGGCCGCCACCAACACCTTCGGCCTGCCGCCTTGCACCAGTCCGACCAGCCCGGCGTTATGCGTCAACCCGGACGGCGCCATGACCTTGGCTTCGGCGAATCAATTCATCACCAACATGAACAGCGGCACCGGCTACCTCGGCCAGACCAACTGGGAACTGCCCCCGATGGCGAGTTGCACCGGTTATAACTGCGCCAGCGCTAGTAATCCGTTAGTCGAACTGTTCTATGGCCCGTTGGGGTTGAGCGGGGGCACGCCTGTGGTTGCGACGCCCGATATCGCTGTCGGCCCGTTCAACAATATCCAGCCCTATCTCTATTGGTCCTGCGAGGCGGCAACCATTCAGGACACCTGCCAGTCCGATGGCCCAGCCGCCGGCTTCGAGTTCAGCTTTTCCTTCGGCAACGGCTTTTTGGGCACCGATATTCTGGCGAACGATCTGTATGCCACCGCCTATTTTGTCGGGTCTCGCAACTCGACTTCCGGACCCGAAATCGCTGAGGTTTCGAAGGCCGAGGGCGCGAGCCCAATCATTGCCCCTAACACGTGGGTGGCAATCCAGGGAGCGAACCTGGCGCCGGCCGGCGAAACGCGCGTCTGGCAGGCCTCCGATTTTGTCAACCACCAAATGCCACCCAACTGGACGGCGTCGGCGCAACCGTCAATGGAAAAAACGCTTATATCTACTACATAAGCCCCACGCAGGTGAATATCCTGACACCGCCGGATGCAATCACAGGGCAGGTGAACGTGGTGCTCACGAACAACGGTACAACCAGCGCAGCGTTTACAGCGCAGTCGCAACCCCTTTCGCCGTCCTTCTTCGTTTTCGGACGGTACTCACGTCATCGGCGTGCATCTGAACGGCGGCGATATCGGCCCCACCACGCTTTATCCTGGTTTGACAACTCCGGCCAAGCTGGGCGAGACGATCGTGCTGTTCGCCAACGGCTTCGGCCCGACGTCAACACCCGTGGTCAGCGGATCGACCGTACAGTCCGGGCCCTTGTCGCCATTGCCGGCGATCCAAATCGGCGGCGTTACCGCGAACGTTCTGTTTGCCGGACTGGTCGCGCCGGGGGAATTTCAATTCAACGTAGTGGTGCCTGCCTCGCTGGCGGATGGCGATCAGCCGATCACGGCGCTGTACAACGGCTTAACCACCCAGCCAGGAACGTTGCTCACCATACAGCATTGAGGAGACGCTAACTTAGCTGCAATATGCCGCTGTCTGTGGGCGATCGCCTTGGCCCTTACGAGATCCTTGCGCCCATCGGCGCGGGTGGCATGGGCGAAGTTTATCGCGCCACCGATACGCGGTTGCATCGTGAAGTCGCGGTCAAGGTTTCGGCCGAGCGATTCAGCGATCGCTTCGAGCGTGAAGCACGCGCCGTCGCCTCCCTGAATCATCCAAACGTCTGTACGCTCTTCGATGTCGGCCCCAATTACCTCTTGAGGAATCGCTCGGCATTGCCAAGCAGATTGCCGATGCACTCACAGCCGCACACGAGAAGGGAATCACGCATCGCGATCTTAAACCCGGCAACATCAAGATCAAACCCGACGGGACGGTGAAGGTGCTCGACTTCGGGCTGGCGAAGGTCGGCGGAACTCCCACCGCGAAAACCGAGGATTCACCAACCCTCACCATGGGCGCGACGCAGGCCGGGGTGATTCTGGGCACCGGCGCTTACATGGCTCCGGAACAGGCTCGCGGCAAAGAAGTCGACCGGCGCGCCGACGTCTGGGCTTTCGGCGTGGTGCTGTACGAAATGCTGACGGGGCAGAAATTGTTTAAAGGCGATGACCTGTCAGAGGTACTCGCTTCGGTGATCAAGGATGAGCCGAAATTGGAGCGAGTGCCCGCGAAGGTCCAACGCCTGTTGCGGAGTTGTCTCGAAAAGGACCCGAAGCAGAGATTGCAAGCCATCGGCGATTGGCGCTTGCTTCTGGAGGATCAGGCGTCGCCAGCGCAGACTCGATCCGCGAAGCTGCCCTGGATCGCAGCGGGCGTGCTCGCAGTAACACTCGCGATCGCGCTATGGGCGCCGTGGCGCACGGAGAAGCGGGTAGATCGTCCGCTGGTGCGCCTGGATGTGAACCTCGGCCCTGATGCGGTCGCTGGCGGAGACGTCGCAATTTCGCCCGATGGCACGCGGATGGTCTTTCCGATCCGGGGAACGGACGGCAAGCAACTGTTGGCGACACGACTACTGGACCAAGCCGCCGCTACACCGTTACCCGGCACCGAGAACGGCAACTATGCCTTCTTCTCGCCCGACGGCCAGTGGATTGGGTTTTGGGCGGATAGCAAGGTGAAGAAAGTTTCACTCCGCGGAGGAGCGCCAGTCACGCTCTCCGACGCATACTCCTTCTTTGGCGGCGCAAGCTGGGGAGAGAACGGAATCGTGGCGAGTCTCACCGTCGCTGGAGGCCTGCAAAGCATACCCGCTTCTGGCGGAACGCCGCGTACGGTGACCAATCTTGGCAAGCAGGAAGCCACTCACTCCCTTCCCCAGGTACTGCCGGGAGGGAACATCGTGCTGTTCACGGCGTCAAAAACCACTTCCTTCCAAGATGCGGACATCCAGGTGGTTTCGCTTAAGACCAGTTCCGTGAAAACGCTCCTGAGCGGCGGTTATTTCGGCCGGTACCTGGCGACCACTGGATCAACTGGCCACTTGGTGTATGTCCGCCAGGGGGCGTTGTACGCAGTGGTCTTCGATCCGGTTCGGCTGGAGGTTCGCGGGAGCCCCGAGCAGATTTTGGAAGACGTGGCAGGCGCTGCTAATAGCCGATCAGAAGTGGCCTATCGTATGGATGGACAGCCTGGGCAAGACCGAGCCAATGGTGACCACCCCCGGCAATTATTCCTTTCCTCGATTTTCTCCCGATGGCAAGCGCCTTTCGCTGACTGTGGACACGGGAAAGGGCGAGGAGATTTTTGCCTATGACCGGCAGAGGGATGCTATGTCCCGGCTCACCTTCACTGGGCGTGAGAATCGGTCTCCCGTTTGGTCGCGAGATAGAGAACACTTGGTGTTCTTGTCGCGCAATCCGGATGGGTCACCCATAAATTGGATTCGTGCGGATGGCTCGGGTGAGACACTGGTGCTGCTCGAAAGCAAGAACATCATCGAGCCTGACAGCTTTGCACCCGACGGCGGACGGCTGGCTTACGTTGAGATCAAGCCCGACGGCGACTTCGATCTTTGGACCCTGCCACTCGATACGAGCGATCCGGAGCACCCTAAGCCGGGTAAGCCTGTGCCGTTCCTGCAAACACCGGCGATCGAGTCATGGCTGGTCTTCTCTCCCGACGGCCGCTTTGTTGCCTACATGTCGAATGAGTCCGGAAGATATGAGATTTACGTGCGGCCAGCCCCGGGACCCGATGGCAAACCAGCGCCGGGGAAGTGGCAAGTCTCAACCGGCGGCGGCGTTTATGCGGAGTGGTCGCCCAACGGCCGCGAGCTTTTCTACCGAGGGTTAGACAACCGCATCATGGTCGCGGACTACACCGCGACCGCTGGCTCATTCTCTTCCGGCAAACCTCGCGTGTGGTCTGACCGGCAGATCCTGGAGGCGGGGAGCTTTTTGAACTTCGCCCTCGCTCCAGACGGCAAGTGCTTCGCGGTGTTTCCAATGCCCGAAGCAACAGCCGAAGACAAGGGTCCGGCCCACGTGACCTTCCTGCTGAATTTCTTCGACGAACTCCGCCGGCGCGTGCCCGTGGGGCGTTAGAGGTCTCATTCTGGAGAGCGTGGATAGCTATATCGACTGGACGGGCTGTGAACTGGTTGAAAGAATACCTGGCAAAGTATCTCGCCGCCCAATCGTGCGCAGAACCCGCATTCTCGCGGACACGATTGTTCAGGACGCCGAGCTCGGTTCTCCACTGGAGGAAATCCACGAGAACTATCCCGACCTGTCGATTGCCGCGATAGAGCGGCTTATCTCGTTCGCCCACTCCCGGCGCGGGCATCGCGAGCAGTGAGGGTTTTGCTCGATCACAATTTACCGCACAAGTTACGAACCAGCCTCGGGACACTAGTTACTTTCCGTCGCAAAATAGACTTTTCTGAGGAGCCCCTGCGATTTATGGGGCCTTTGGGTCGATGCACCGATGGCGCTTTTGACCCCGCTCCCATAGGAGCAGGGCGGGAGCGCCTCGGAT
>JBEKBK010000320.1:0-9740 GCA_050015435.1 Bryobacteraceae bacterium | reverse complement strand
TGGCCCAGGGTCCCCAACATTCACATCTTGCTTCGCGAATGGGAAAGCTCTCGATAAATCGCTCCAGTTCTTCATCATCCAGATGTCCTTCAATGTGCACAATCTCTTTGAGCACTCCGTCCTCATTGAGTCTCCGATCGCACGTGGAGTTCGCCAGGTCCAGCGGTTTGTACGCTTTTTCCACTAGGATTCGACAATGCAACGTGATTCCCGATGGGGGTATCAGGATCTTTTCCAGTTTGGCAACCCTCCCATTGAGCCGCGACACTTACGCTGATTCCGCCTTCCGGATCTCCGCGATTTCGTCAAACGTGCGGCCATCGCCATCAAGCACGGCCTTCTTGCCGCTCAAGCCCGTGAACCGCTGACATATCACGTCACAGTACGTAGGATCCAACTCGACAACCCGGGCCTGGCGGCCCGACTTCTCACAAGCAATCAGCGTTGTTCCCGAGCCGCCGAAGACGTCGAGGATCGTGTCGCGCGACTTGCTGCTGTTGCGAATTGCACGCTCCACCAATTCAACTGGCTTCATGGTTGGATGCTCTAGATTGGCCATGGGCCGGTTGATGAACCAGACGTCGCCCTGATCCCGCGCACCACACCAGAAATGATCCGTCCCGTTACGCCAGCCGTACAGAATCGGTTCGTACTGCCGCTGGTAATCAGACCGCCCCAGCGTGAAATGATGCTTCGCCCAGATGACGAAGGTGGACCAATGGCCGCCGGCGTCGGTGAACGCTCGGAAGAGTGTGTGGAGTTCCGATGAGGACATGCAGATGTAGATGGCACCCTTCGTGACTGCCAGGAGGTTCGCGCATGCCTCGCGAAGGAAATCATAGAAGCCTGCGCCCAGGTCGTCATTCTTGATCGTCAGCTTCCGTGCTGTCTTGCCCGTGTACGATACCGAATACGGCGGGTCGCAGAACACCATATCTGCCAGCCCGCCGCCGAGAATCTTTTCGATCGCACCCATGCTGGTCGCATCCCCGCATAACACCCGGTGTCTGCCGCAGACCCATACGTCGCCGAGAACCGTGACTGGGTTGTCTGGCGGTTCCGGGACAGCATCTTCATCCGCGAGTCCGTCGGCATCCTCTGCAGCAAGCAGTCGGGCCAGTTCCTCGTCTTCGAAACCAATCAGACTGACATCGAAATCTTCCAGTTGGAGGGCCGCGAGTTCCGCTCGCAGCGATTCCTCATCCCAGCCCGCATTCAGCGCGAGTTGGTTGTCGGCGATCACCAGAGCCCTGCGCTGGGCCTCAGTGAGGTGTGCGAGCACGATTACAGGCACCTCCGTCATCCCCAGCTGCTTGGCTGCCAACAATCTCGCGTGGCCCGCGATGAGGATGTTGTCCGGGCCAGCGAGAATCGGATTGGTCCAGCCGAACTCGCGGATCGATGCGGCGATCTGGTCAATCTGCTGAAGGGAGTGGGTGCGAGCGTTGCGTGGATACGCGATGAGCTGCCCGATCGGGAACATGCGCACTTGCAGATCCTGCATGAGAAACCTCACTTGCTTATTGGAGGGTTCTTTCGGAGGGTGCGCTTTGCGCTGGCCTTGCGAACCGGCCCTTGCTATCTTTATACGCGATTTCGGAGCGATTGTACAGCGCGTTTCGCAGCCACTTAGTCCGGTGCCGCCGTTTAAACATGCGGGGACTTGAATGTTGCGGCGGTTCGATCCATGCTGTGACACATGCAAGCTATTGGTTATGTTCGAGTCTCCACGGACCGGCAAGCTGAACAGGGTGTTTCGCTCGAAGCGCAGGAAGCCAAGATCCGCGCCATGGCGACGGTCCAAGGTGCGGATCTGGTCGACGTCATCGTTGACGGCGGGGAGTCGGCCAAGAGCCTGAACCGGCCCGGTCTGCAACGGCTGCTCGGCCTTGTGAACGGCGGGAAAATCGACGCCGTGATTGTTGCCAAGCTCGACCGCCTCACTCGAAGCGTCAAGGACTTGTGCGGTCTCCTGGAGCTGTTCGAGAAGCGAAAGGTGGCATTGATCTCGGTCGCCGAATCTCTCGACACCGGCTCGGCGGCAGGACGATTGGTCATCACGATCATGGGGGCGGTGAGTCAGTGGGAGCGCGAGGCGATCGGGGAGCGGACCCGCGACGCGCTGCGCCACAAGCGCGGGAAGCGTGAGCGGGTGGGCAACATCGAGTTCGGCTGCCGGCTCGCCGAGGACGGTCTGCACGTGGAGACGGACCCCGCCGAGCAGGCGGCGTTGGCGGAAATACGGCGGCTGCGCGCCGCGGGCGAGACCCTGCGCGGGATAGCTGCCAACTTGAACCACAGAGCCTTCCGGACGCGCCGGGGGACTCCCTGGCGGCTGGAATCCGTGGTCCGAGTCCTCAAGCAGCGCGTACATAGCGCGTAAATCTTTGCGGCCTCCGAAGCCTGCTTTTGCGACCCGCTCATCCAAGCCCAAACGACCTACCTCAAAACATCGGTTTTTCGGACGCGCAGCAGTCCGATGGGTCAATCTTTCGCTGGGCGTCAAATCCTGGCAGTTGCGGAGAGTAAGTCGACTTTATTGACAGCACGCTCCACCGTAAACGGTGCCAAGATGTTCTTACAATTGGAAGAGTAGTCGGGCTTGTCCAGCGCCAGCCGGGGAACGAACGCGGGACGAGCACGCATACCAATTCGAACATGAGCCAATTTAATCAATGTTATGCGTGCACCCAGCCTGCGACCTCCGCTGAGCATGTTCCACCGAGGTGCATCTTCCCGGAGCTTAAGGATGCCGGTATCGACTACCGGAAGAACTTAATCACGGTGCCTTCGTGTGATCTCCACAATACCGCCAAGTCGCACGATGACGAGTTTCTCCTCTTCGCACTTGTCGTGCACTTCCAGAATAATCAAGCCGGCAACGACCACTTCTTTACGAAGGTCATGCGCGCCGTTGGGCGGGCGCCAGCCGCCTTCCAGAAGATGATCGCTGATTCGTTCCCTGTCTCCGGTGCCTCGGGAGAGGGAGCCGCCCTGCAATTCAACCGGGTACGATTTGACCGAGAGATCGAGATGATCGTGAGAGCACTGTACTTTTACCACACCAATGCGATCCTGTCGTTGCCCGTCGCGGTCGAATCTCCGACCTTTTTCATCCTTCAAGGATCCAAGTTGGTCCCCGACTCAACTGCAGTAAACATCGCGGCGTGTGCTCGCGAGTTCATTGGTTCGATGACGCCCTTCGAGGGTGAGAATCCGGACATTTTCCGGTATCGTTTTCGACACGAGCCTGCCGCCAATGTATTTACAGTCGAAATGAATTTCTACGAACACTTCCTGGTAGTTGGCAACGCTACCAAGGGCAATGCAGAGCCGCTATCGAATTCTTCTGCGGTTCAACCGGAGACTTCCCTTGAATCGGCAACTTGAGCACAACATCAAGCTCGCCAACGCCACTGTTGCGGAGTTGACGACGTGAGCCGGATTCGCAGGCACCACGCATGCGAGAGCAAAAACATGGTTGACGAACAAAGTGCCTGCCCACGTCGCCAGCCGTCTATTTTCGTCTTCTGCCACCTTTCGGTGTGACGCCAAAACCGCCGAAGTTGTATCCCAGCAGGACCCTTCGTGGTCCAGAGGCGGGAACAGCACCCGGGGAGCCTGACGGCCAGTGATGCGACCGGTCCGTCGCGTCACTTAAAATTGGGGCGGTCGCCAAAGAAAGCAGGAAAACTCCCGGATAACCGAAGCGTGCAGGTAACGGCCCCGATTGGTTTTCCCGGCGTAACCCGCCAAGGTAGAAATACGGGAACGGCACTTCTCGGAGATCAGTGGAACCGTACGATCCGGTAGCATCAAATAATGCTTGGCGTAGCGTCCGTTGGCTTGATTTCCGACACCCACGGACTTGCCGCGCTTCTCATTGACAATATCGTTCAAGTGAGTGGCTGGTTCCCTAACTAGCCCGCAAAGGGTGCGGCGCCACCCTCAATACAAGCAAGTAACGCTGCCGCCGCACTGTGTTTTGCGGGCGGTTACTTAGGAGCGTAAAGGGTAGCGACGGACTCGTGCAGTTTCTGCGCCAGCGGCGGGGCGGCGTACTTGTCCGTCACCACTTCGATATAGGCGCCCGTGCCACAAGCCTCGGCCTTTTTGATCGCCTCATCGAGTTCGCCACAGGTCGTCACTCGGATAGTGAACCAGCCGTCGCAACCGAGCGCTTCGGGAAGCTTTTGGTAATGCCATTGAACAATATCGTTGTAATAGATGTCCGGGTCTTTGCAGAGCATTCGCTCAATCAGATAGCCGTTGTTGTTGAGGACGAAGATGATCGGCTTGAGGCCAAAGCGGTGGAACTGGCTGACTTCTTGTGCCGTCAACTGATGCGCCCCCTCACCCGTAATCAAGATCGTTCGACGATTTGGAGCTGACAAGGCGGCGCCAAATGCCGCCGGCGTGGCCCAACCGATTGCCCCCCATAGCGCCTGCTGCTGGAACGTCGATCCCTTGGGCATCTCAGCGCAACCGAGCCCTATCGACGATGTTCCGGTTTCGGCAATGAGTATGTCATCTGGCTTGAGCATCTGCTGCCAGCGCGGGTAGAGATATTCCACCGTGATCTTGTCGCCTGGCTCGCCGACCGGTTCCCCGAGTCCGTTCACTTTGGGTGCTTGTACGTTCTTCCGGGGGAGTTTCTTGGCCAGCGCGACCAGTACATCCTTCATTTCGACATCGTTGTAGATGGCGAACCCCACCCGCACGCTATTGTGCATGATATTGATACTCTTCGAACGATCGATTTGGGCCGTAAAGGCGCCGGAGTTGATATCGGTCAGCATCGCACCGATGCCGAGCACGCAGTCACAACCCTCGACAAAGGCGCGGACCTGCTCGTTCATCAGCGTGCCGGCGTACATGCCGATGTAGTTGGGATGCGTCTCGTTGAGCACGCCCTTGTCCATGAGCATTGTGGCGAAAGGCAGGCCTGAAGCGTCCACCACGGCGGTTGCCTGCTGACTCAACCCGCAGCGGGAAACTAAGATGCCCGGAAGAATACAGGCGGTCGTGCTTGCGGAAACGGCAGCAACGACCGCTTTCACAGCCGCTTCCAAAGCAACCGCATCGTTTGTGGGTTCGGCGGCAACCGGGCCTGCATTGCCGATAACCCGCATGTCCGCGTAATCCGCAGGGAATGCCATGTATACTGGCCGACGATGATAGAGAGCCGCGGCAATTAGGCGTTCAGTTTCAGCGATACAGTTATCCGGTGTCATGATGGCCCGCGCGCAGACCACCGGCTCCGCCATTTTGTGAAAGAGGTCGAACTCGCCGTTACCGAGGGTGTGGTGCACGAGGCGGTGCGCCGCCTGCACCCCGCTGGCCGGCATTCCAACCAGATGAAATACAGGCAGGTGTTCAGCGTAGGATCCCGCAATGCCGTTGATCGCGCTAAGCTCGCCGACACCGTAAGTGGTACTCATCGCAGCCAAGCCGTAGATACGGGCGTAACCGTCCGCTGAATAGGCAGCGTTGAGTTCGTTGCAACTCCCAACAAATCGAAGGGTACGATCGGAACAAATCGCGTCTTGGACGGGGAAAGCAAAGTCTCCGGCCACCCCGAAGATGTCTTTAACGCCGATGTCACGGAGACGGGAAAGGACGTGTTGTATCACGGTCGTGGTCATGTTTATCTCCTGTCGAAGTGAACCCGTGGAGCGGGCGGTGGGATCGCCCGACTTCCCGTTGAAATTAGCGGCTCTCGCGTAACCCACTCTACGACAACCTTCTGATCCGTGTTGGATGGAGTCTTGATTTTGGCACCCATAAAAAATGGGTTCACGCAAGAATCTGACAGGACACGCATTTTAGGCGGCTTTCCTGAAGACGACGAATTCGGTCTTGGTTACCGCCATCCGCTGAACTTTCAGCAGGAGATAGAGAAGGTTGCTATAGCCCCGCCCGCGGCGCAGCAAGGACTTGATGTTTGCGTTCGCCGGGCGCTCCATCCGGCGGCGACCAATTTACTTGTTGGCGTCGCTCCCCGGTCGAAGCCATAAGGCTCCGGTGGTTCATCGGCGCGACGGTGGCCGGCGCCATCGTGACTGCGGCGGAGTCTTGTTCGTGGGCTCCACTGACGACAACCGCTTCCGGGCCGTCGAGGCGACTAATGGTGCGGTTACGCGTGAAGCTATACGGCCCGGCCACCACCAACCGGGTCGAAGGCTTTCCCGGCAGGACGGTCGTACCGGCCCGGCGAAGAGTTCTCCCAGCGGCAAGCGCAAGCAAGAGCCCGAGCACAATCAGCGCCCAGCCCACACCCACGGACCCAGGGAAACTGACGAACAGAGTCGGAATGAAATTCCTCAATCAGGCCGGGTACTTCCTTTCAGATGGGAGATGCAGACCACATCGCTGGCTCCTGCCACTTTCCCTTAAAGTCTTAGCTGCGCGTGGCGTTCCAGTGTTCGAGGTTCGGAGTATGGTGGGGAGTCGCGGCTCGTCCAAAAAAAAGTAGGGGAAGGCTAGCCGATCTGGAAATAACCATCCTGAGCGAAAGCGATAGTGGACAAAGCCAAGGTCGCGAAAACGAGCGCAAGTTGTTTAGACCCGCTTCCGACATTTCAGCCAGTCTGCGAGCGAGAGCTGAGCATTGCTCAGTCGCCATTTTGACATTGGCAAGAAATGCCGGGCAGTCCGCGCAAACCATCTGTCCACTCATTCTACGCTGGTAGCGGCTTGGTCGGAAGATCGGGGAGTACAGTGAGATCGCGCGTTCGTAGCCGCTAACGAAAAAGCCGCCGGGGTTGAATCCGGCGGCTGCAAAATCTTTTTTAACGGGAACGGCGGGAGCCCCGTGCTCTATGCTCATAACGGAACTCCCACCGCCAAGCCCATTACGGCTTGCAGGATCTTGGAGGATGACCTGCCCGAAGCTGAAACAAATAGGTCCTTGCTCGATGCTGCTTACTGCTTCCCGCCGCTCAATGCGCCGGTGCGGCACGAGTTACAGATGCCGAATCCGGTGCCGTTGCCCTGGATGAAGTTGCAGACTGTGGTGAGAGCGTTCAACTCCGAATAGCTGAGAGCCTTACTTAGGAAGGGGACGCCAACCGGACCATAGCCCCCGCTCGCTGGTTCCAGGGTGCTTCCCCAGGCCGTGAGTCCGGGAGCCAGCATATTAGGAATAAATGGAGGCGCAAACACTTCAGGTCCTAAAATGGTTGTAGGAAGCGCAGCGGCTGGTGTAACCGTTGAAGGATTGCAGACCGTGAAAGACCCAGCGCCGGTGGTGCCTGGCGTGGTGGAGACCAGCTTAATGACAACCGAATTGGGCACGGCCGGCGTGAGCGTATTGCTGATTAGGTCGTTCTTGACCGATAGGGAATTGAGCCCATTTGGTGTGACCAAACAGGCACAGCAACTGATTTCTTCTTCCTGAGGGTCGAACGTATAGACGTTTACGCATAGGTTGCCAGTTGTGCCCGCGCCGTAAAAGCCCCCGTAATAACCAGCGTCAGTGAGGTTAACGATGGAATCGCCGACGTTTAAGTTGGCTGCGTACCCGAGTTGATAGGCGTCGGAAAAAGCGCCGGGATTAGCAATTTCCACCGCCAATGTGGCGGTGGCTGAATTACCTATGCCACCCTGTGTCGACGTGATCGGGCCAGTGGTGTTGGTGTACACTCCGGGTACGGCTGCGAAAAACAACACCGAGGTCTGGCAGAAACCGTCGTGAGGGAGAGACGGAACGGAATAGCTAACCCCATTTGCTTCCACACCATGGGTGCCCCCACAGGTGTCGATGGGGCCAATCTCGCCCGTGAACGTCAAGCCCAGCGGAAAACTGTCGGCGAATTGAATATTTGTTTCCGTCACGCTCGGGTCGGGATTCCCGATCGTGTACACTACCACTCCATGGCCACCCGCCGGTATCGTTGTCGGCGTAAACGTCTTTTCGATAATTGGGGGTAACGCCGCGAAGGCGATCACAGACCCTGGCAAAGCGGCGAAAACAATAGGCAGAAGTCTGCGCATCAAAAACCTCCACCGCAACAGTACCACCAACGATTGTTTTCAACAATTCTCTAGATGGCTTAGCCAAAAGGACTAAGGGTGCGATCTTGCCGTTGGAGCGCGACAACCGGGAGCACCGTTAACGAGGCGGTCGCTCCCGGATCTTTTACAGAAAGGAATTTGAATGGCAGAAGATACGGGGCCAGCCACGACAGCGCTGGACGCCTACTTGCGAGCCCACCCAGGAATGAAGCCAGAGGACAGGCCTGGCATCGTAGAGTTCCTGAGGTGGCAAGTTGGTTCTTTGGTCACCGTGACTCCGGAGACGACGCCCATGCGGGCCCGTTGGTATCGCGGCTGGGTATTCGGTGTCGTCCGAGCAGCGAGAGATCAGCGGCTCCCGACCATGATGTGACCATGCAGAACACTTCTTGCACAATCGAGGTGCCAACGTCGCTATGCTCCGATGGTGTTCGGGATCATCCCGGAATGCCGTAAGGTCCGAAAATCAAGAAGTGCCTCCTTTCGGCTCGATGGAAGGCTCGAAGACGATAGGAGAGTCACCAAGAAACGGGAAGCCGCGTACTCTGCATTCCCAGTGATTCGAATGCGGAGCCAGGCCGCCCTGAACCAGCGATAGCGCAAAGCGCCAAAAACGTCCGCGCAGGGTCCGCAAATCCTGCGCATGGGCGTGCGCTCCGTCGATCCGCACTGGCGAGATTTTACAGATTCAGGCCGCCGCGCGGTAGTAATAGTTCAGCATGCCGCCCAGGCGCTGGCGGCGCTGAACCACATTTGCGTTTCCAATCTGAGCCGGTTCGGGGATGATGAGTTGGTTGGCCAAGCCCTGGTGATTGCGCTCTGTTCAGTATAAAGCTCGATCAGCCTGATCCTGAAAAATAATTTGCAGAGACACTCGCCCGCACGGTATAAATACTTTTGTTCTGGGTCTGCTCCGTTGGCCGGTTTTGAAGTGATCTCATATGGCCGGTTTTCAGGTGATCGCCAAGGCCACGAATTGCCCGAGGTATTTCTGAGGAGCATGCGAACATGCCTTTGGTAAATATAGTCATCGCGCTGGTCATAGTCGGTGTTTTGTTGTGGCTGATCAATAGCTTCATCCCCATGGCTTCCAGCATCAAGACGATACTGAACATCGTCGTAGTGGTGGCCGTTGGGTTTTGGGTATTGCAGGTAACGGGACTGTGGGGGCCTTTATCAAACTATCGGCTTCCGCGTTGAGCTTCGCCCGATCAAGGCCCAAGGGCACGTCATGACCCAAGAAGGATACGGCCAAGCTTATCAACAGGGGTTCGGCAGAACTGTTCGGCTACTGCGTTCTCGCGGCGCGTCCATGGACAATGCGGAAGACGCAGCCCAAGCCGCTTGGCTACGAGGATGGCAAAAGATCGACCAACTCCGAGACGAAGGAATGATTGTAAGCGCGCGGCGCCTTCGACGACTGTCTTTACCGCGTCAGGCAGATTCATAACGATTCCCCTTGTCGCATCGACAGAATCAGACCGCATCTTATCATTTGGGGGGCCCAACAATATGTAACCAGTCAGAACAGCTCCGCCATCGCCCGATGAGTGGGCTAACCGATTCAAAGCAGCCCAGTTGCCACGGGTGCGATAGGTACTTTGAGTTCGCTCGTCTTATTTGGCCCACTTTGATCGTCTAAAATGGCCCACCCTGGACAACCCGGAATGACAACATTCCGGCATGGACAGGAGGCACAAAGTGGAACTATTCGAAGAGATCCG
>JBEKBK010000319.1:0-9747 GCA_050015435.1 Bryobacteraceae bacterium | reverse complement strand
CCCGGCTGCTGTGAGGACGGAGTGGGCGGGGCTTGCTGCTGTTTCCTGCGGCCGAAGCCGCCGAGTCCGCTCGCGAGACTACCCAATCCGCCCGGCAGGCGGCTGGTTTGGCTTTGAGCGGCCGCACTCGCGGCGTCGGAGGCGGTTGGCGCCGCCGGCTGCTGGCCCTGGCCGTCCGGCATGGACCCATTGCCCGCGCCCGTGATTTTCATGATGGATTGAACCGGCATCCCATCGAGCTTAGCCATCTCCTTAGCGGCCTGGGCGATGCCGGCGGCCATTTCAGGCCGCATCATGCTCATCTGGGCCATCCCGGAGGCGAACAAATAGCCCATCTTTTCGCCCATCTTACGGTGAAACTCTTTCACTTCTTCGTAGCCGGGCACCGGCGCCATCCAGTTGTCCATCTCGGTGGTCATCGAACCGGAGCGCCCCGTGTCTTGGTCCGTGCCTTCCAGCGCCATGGTCACGAGCAGCTCCTTCGCTTCCAGGCTCTGAATGGTCTTGGTTTGCCCGGTGGCTTTGGCGGACACCGAGAAATTGGCATCGATCTTGTTATCATTCTGGCGCGATTGCATCCGCTGCATCGCATTCTCAAGGGCCTGCTTCATTTCGGCAAAGGTCATCACCGAGTAAGTTTTCTTGTTGAAGTCGATCTCGGTAATGTTCTCTTTGGAGAGGTCAATTACCGTAGCCCGTTCTTTGGTCAAAGTAACCATGCGGTCGCCCTTCAGCAGGTAGGTGGAGATGTTCGGCTCGCGGGCCTGGCGCGTGAGCGGCCCGGCCATTTTCATCGTGGCCAACAACGATCCGCCAGTCATCTGCGTGGTCTGCTGGTAAACGAACTCCGCGTGGAGCAGACTGCCGGATAATCCGAGGAGTGTCACGAACGAGAATCTGAGCATAAATCCTCCGCGCCTAAGCTTAACAGTGCTCGCGCGAAGAGACTCTAAGTCGAATCACCGAACCGGGCGCCTCCGTCTACCTAGCGTTTTTACCCGAGTAATAGAACCATTTCCAGCCCGTGCGTAAGTAGGTACTGGGCTACCTATAGGGGGTCGGACTAACCTGATCCACTACCGGTACATTACCAATTTGACAAAATTCGCCTTATCGTGCCATGCTTGACCGATATCCTTTTGCTTCGGGACCTTAGTATGAAATATCTGTGTGTCGTCCTGGCGTTCGCCACTACCGGCTTTGCCGCAGAGCGGCCGAAAATTGCAGATTGTTTCAAAGTGAACTGGCTCCTCCGGGCGGATGAGGAGCACTACTGGGCCAATTGGACCAACAAGTGCTCGTACACGATCGATTCCGTGTATGTCATGGTCCGGTTCGCGGACCATGGCAACCAGTCCGTTGGAAATGGCGTTTGGGGGCTGCACTTTATCACTCCGGGCGAGAGCCGGGTGACGAGGTTCTCCACGCCGGCGCGCGTGCCTGACTTCCACTCCGTGCACATTCGAAAGATCACCGCGGACATGGAGGAAGCGCTGCGTCCTTCGGGTGAATCCGACCGAATTGCATCTAAGCCCGACCGTCCCACAGGTGATCCCGGTCCGAAGATGCCACCGTCGCGGCCATCCGGGACATTCGTTGCCGAACAGGCCAGCGGACAATAGTCAGAGTTTCAATTCAATCGGAGCAACTTCGCCGGGTTGGCTTTCGCCATCTGGTTGATTTCCGCCTCTGAGAAACCCTGGCTCATCAGGTATTGGTACATGGCCAGCAATCCGTCGGGATGTAACGGAGTGTTGGCCTGACCCAGGTCGCTGGACAGCACGCAAAATTGCGGTCCCACGTCGCGAATCGCCTTCACATAAGCCTTCGCTGCATCGGACCCGGGCGGTACCCACACGAACTCGAGGTAGGCTCCCAGTTTCGCCGCTTCCTGCATCTCGGGAATCGACATGCCCACCAGCGGACTCATGGCGTGGGTCACCAGGATGTTCTGCACGCCTTGGCGCTTGGCCTCGCGAATGAGGAGCAAGGCTTCGGCCGGCGAGGAATGCCCCGTTTCCAGCACCAGGTTATTCTTCGCAATGATGGAGATCACCTGCACCACCTCCGGCACAAGCTTGCCGTCTTTGGCAACGCGGGCGAAAGGGCGCTTCTGGCCTGAGGACGTGACCTGGTGTTCGGAGTCGTAAGTCGGCATCCAGACCACGCGTCCATAGCCGCCCTTGACCTTGGTCATCCATTCGACCGCAGCCGGATTCACGCCGCCGACCGTGAGATCCAACGAAATACCACCGAAAACCTCGATTCCAGGCACCTCTTTGCGGACCAGATAGGCCAGCGAGGCTGTAGGCTCGTAGTGGTTCTTGAGAACGATCGCGCGCATCCCCCGGCTCTTGGCAAGACGCGCGAGATCGATGGCGTCAATCGAGCGTGGCACGCCGTCCGGGTCGGAATGGGCATGCATGTCGATCGCGCCGGCAAGCGTTTGCGCGCCCGAAGACAGAGCCACTAGGGGCAGCAGGGCGAGCACCCATGCAGGCCTCATCGCGATCGTTTATTGCGGCAGCGCGAAGCTGAACAGCGAATTGCCGGCGGCGACGGCGATATACTGTCTGCCTCCGACCGAGTACGTCATTGGACCGGATGCAACCGTGCCTCCGACGGTCGATTTCCAGAGAAGTGAACCCGTGCGAGCGTCGAGCGCGAAGAAGTATCCGTCCCGTCCCCCGCTAAAGAGCAAGTCGGAAGCGGTGGTGAGGATTCCGGCGTCGGTAAAGTCGCTCATTTTGAATTCCCACTTCTTGTCGCCGGTTTTCGGATCAACAGCCCGAATCGCGCCGAATCCGTCTTCTTCCTTCCTGAAGTTGGTCGGCGTTCGCCCAAACGGGACCGTCGAGCGAGGCAAGCCGCTGCCATACTGCTTACCTTCCTCGTACTCCTGCTTGGTCTTCACATAACTCGATGTATAGTTGGCCCACGTTGGAATGTAGAAGAGACCGGTGCTGGGGCTGAACGACGGTGAATACCAGTTCGTGCCGCCCTGGTTGCCGGGGGAGATCACGGTTCCCTCGGTGCTCGGAACCTTGCCCGGCACTCGCATCGGCCGCCCCTTTTCGTCAAATCCGTTCATCCAGTTCACTTCGACGAACGGCTTGCCGAGCAGAAATTCGCCGGTGGTACGGTCAAGCGCGTAGAACAGGCCGTTGCGATTCGCCCAGAGCATCAGCTTGCGAGGCCTTTTCTGCCCATCTTTGCTCTGCCACTCCATGTCGACCAGCACGGGAACCTGGACGGAATCGTAATCGAATTCGTCGTGCGGAGAAAACTGGTAATACCACTTCAGCTTGCCCGTATCCGGGTCCAGCGCGACAACGCTATCAGTGTACAGGTTGTCTCCGGCGCGAGTGTCGCCATTCCAGTCCGGGCCAGGATTGCCGATACCCCAATAGGTGAGGTTCGCCTCGGCGTCATAGGATCCAGTCACCCACACCGATCCGCCACCGGTCTTCCAAGAGTCGCCGGCCCAGGTCTTCTGGTTGGGGTCGCCCGGCCCGGCAACGGTGTAGAAACGCCAGGCTTCCTTTCCGGTTTGGACATCGTAAGCGGCGATGAAACCGCGGATTCCGTATTCACCGCCGGCTGTTCCCACGATCACCTTGTCCTTCACGATTAGAGGAGCATGCGTCAGAGCATAACCCGATTCGGCGTTGCCCACGGTGGTGTTCCACAGCGGCTTCCCGTTCTTGGCGTCGATCGCGATCAGGTGCGCGTCGATGGTGCCCATGAACAGCGTATCGCCCAGGATGGCCAGCCCGCGATTGATGCGTCCGCAGCAGGGGCGAGCCTCTTTCGCCGGGGCAAAGGCATAGGTCCAGAAGATTCGCCCGGTAACGGCATCGAGCGCGATCACGTCATTCGGAGCCTGCACCGTGTACATGACGCCATCCACCACCAGTGCGGTGGCTTCGTATTTCTCGAGTGACTTGGCCTGGAAGATCCACTGTAGCTGGAGGTTCTTGACGTTGTCGGGCGTGATCTGCGCAAGCGTGCTGTAGCGCTGGCTATTGACGTTCCCCGAGTAGGTAAGCCAGTTCTGAGGCTCCTGACCGGCTTTGAGGATCCGGTCAAAAGAAACCTGGCCCCATAGGGAAGCGGTAATCGAGATAAGCAACAGCGCGCGGGAAATCATAGATTGTCGATTCCTTTCAAAGAAACGAGATAACTGATCAAATCCGCCAGTTCTTTATCGGTCAACCGGTTCTGAAAAGACGGCATGGGCGATTTTTCAACGAAGTTGTATTCCTTCAGGCTCGATTTTGAGAAGGAGAGCAGCCGCTCCTTCGAGTCGATCATTTGCACCGTGAAGGGGTCAAGGTTGAGCAGTCTTCCGGTGATCGTCGTGCCATCCTTAGTCACAACGCGGAAGAAACGATTCTGAGGAAGTACCTCGGCGTTCGGGTCGAGAATCGAAGTTTTCAACTCGACTGAGCGGCGCACCGAACCGATGTCTGTGAGTTCGGGCCCAAGCCGCGACCCTTTGCCCTGAACCCGGTGGCAGTTCATGCACCCCTTGGATTCGAAGACGAGCTTGCCTAACCCACGGTCGCCCGGAACGACGGTGCTGTCCGTTGCGGATGCCGCCATAAAACGCAAATAGGCGACGATGGTTCCGGCCTGGAAGTCCGAATAGCTATGGGGCGGCATAGCGGTCCCGGCGATGCCTTTTTGGATAATCGTGACGAGTTCCCCATCGGAACTGGCCTGTCGAAACTTACCATGACCGAGGTCCACGCCGGGAACGCCGTCGCCCTCCGGGCCGTGGCAAAGCGCACAGCTCGCGAGGAACAGACGCTGACCGTCACGTGCGTCACCGGGGCTGTACTCGTGCTGGGCGAATAGTGCGCTGGCGGTCAGGCCCAATAGGCCAAGTCTAACTGCCCACATAAGAAGATCCCTTTCTGCTCGACCCGGTTATCGTACCGCTGATAGCAGTGGAGGTCAACCGTTCCACCCACGGAACATGCCGTTTTCGGTTTGCCGCCAGCTTTAAATCGGGTTATGGTTGGGTATGACCATAGAGGCCATCAAGGACGCGATCGTTCATCTCTCCGAATCGGAACGCAAACAACTGGCTGATTGGCTCGAAGAACTGCAGGAGGTGGCCTGGGATCAGCAGATGGAGCGGGACTTTGCCACCGGCGGGCGTGGTGCTCACCTCTTGGAGGCGATTGATCGTCAAATCGATGCCGGAAATTTCACCTCTCTGGAAAAAGGACTCCGCGCGTCGCGGACAGATCTAGCAGGATGCTGAAGAAGCCGACCGAAAACCGTCTGCCACAGATGAACACCGATAAGAGCCGATTTTTTCGATCTGTGTTTATCAGTGTTTATCTGTGGCGATCCGTTTTGCCTTTTTCAGGATCCAGCGCAAAATTCTAATGAGGTGAGTTTCTCGCCTTGACGCACGGCACGGTATCTGATAACAATTGCGTTGACGTGGATTTATAGGAGATTCATCGAATGCGGAACGCAAAAATGGCGGTGTTGGTTGTAGCCGTCCTCGGGCTCATGAAGGCTCCGGCGGCGGCACAAAGTTCGACTTACCAGGGGCCGCGCACATCGGACGGCAAGCCGAACTTGAACGGGATCTGGCAGGCCATGAATACCGCGAATTGGGACATTCTAGGGCACTCCGCGCAGGCCGGGCATATCGTCTCGGAGGGAGCGCAAGGGGCCGAACCCGGCGGAATGGGAGTCGTCGAAGGGGATGAGATTCCCTACCTGCCGGCGGCCCTCGCCCAGAAGAAGCAGAACTACGAAAAACGCTTTACCGATGACCCGGAGATCAAGTGTTACATGCCCGGAGTGCCCCGCGCCACGTACCAGGGGTTTCCGTTCCAGATCATTCAGTCCCCAAAGGTCATCCTCATGGCTTACGAGTTTGCGAACACCAGCCGGACCATTTACATGGATAGCAATCCGCCCCCGTCCCAGGCCGATGCGTGGATGGGCCATTCGGTGGGCCACTGGGAGGGCGATACGCTGGTGATCGACGTCACTAGCCTGATCGATCAGACCTGGTTTGATCGGGCAGGAGATTATCATAGCGACGCGTTGCACGTAATCGAACGATATACCCCGATCAGCGCGGACGCGCTGCGGTACGAAGCGACCATCGAAGATCCGAAGACGTTTTCGAGGACCTGGAAGATCAGCATGCCGCTGTATCGTCATCTGGAAAAGAATGCGCAATTGATGGAATTCCGGTGTGTCGAATTCGTGGAAGAATTGATTTATGGTCCGGTGAGCAGAAAGCCGGGAAGCAGGTGAACATGACCTATCGATTTTTGGCTTCAATCGGTATTGTTTCCGCGCTGGCGATACTTCCTGCCGCGGGTCAGTACACGCCTCCGCGCACTCCAGACGGCCAGCCGGACTTGCAAGGCATCTGGAATATCGGCACGGTCACGCCGATGGAACGCCCGGCCGCGCTTGCCGGGAAAGCGTTCTTCACCCAGCAGGAAGCGATCGCTTACGAAAAGCAAAGGGTGGAGACAGTGAATCGCGATAAACGCGAACCTGGTTCCGAAACCGACGTCGCGCGCGCCTATAATGACGCCTGGTGGGATTCCGGCACGGAGGTGGTGAGGACCCGGCGAACCTCGATGGTGACCGATCCGCCCGACGGTAAGATTCCGGCGTTGACGCCAGAGGCGCAAAAGAAACAGGAGGAGCGACGGGAAGCGTTACGGCATCCGCCCGGAGTACCGGCCGACCGGCCACTCGCCGAGCGATGCCTCATGTTCCCGACCGATGCACCGCCCATGACGCCGTACGTCTACAACAATAATTATCGGATCGTGCAAACCAAGGATTTCGTGGCGATCAATGTCGAGATGGTCCACGACACGCGCATTATTCCTTTGGATGGGCGTCCCCATCTGCCGTCCAACATCCGCCAGTGGTTTGGCGATTCGCGCGGCCATTTTGAGGGCAACACGCTGGTCGTCGATACCACGAACTACACGGATAAAACCAGCTTCCGTGGATCCGATAAGAATCTTCACGTGGTCGAGCGCTTCACGCGCATAGACGCGGAGACGGTGCTCTATCAATGGTCGGTCGACGATCCGACGGCGTTCACCATGCCGTGGAAGGGTGAGCTGACGATGGCGGCCTCATCCGGCCCGATTTACGAGTACGCGTGCCACGAAGGCAACTACGGAATGTACGGAGTCCTCTCCGGAGCGCGGGCTCAAGAAAAGGCTACAGAGCCGCGACCATAAGAAGCGGATTACTCGGGCTTGCCGGATTTCCTTGCGCGATCATAGAGTCCATCGATAAAATCAAGCGCCGGCTGATGCGGTACAGGCTCAAGTTCGAGCTTGTCGCCGAATCCCATGACTTGCTCAGCATTGGCGTGGTAGGCCGGCCACTTCGGCAAGCTTTTCCCATTCGGATCACCCGTGGTGGCGAAGTTCACCCAATAGGCCGAGACGTCCTCGGCGAGTTTCTTGTCGTAGTCCTGCCACGGCGTTTGAGTGCCGTTCTTGCCGTTTACCCAGTTGAAGGCGTATGCGATTTCCGCGCCATGCTGGGCTCCCACGCGGGCGGCGTTCGGCCCCGGAGGCACGTGGCTGAAATAATACACAAACACTTTCGATTTTCCGGTCTTGGTCTGCGCACGTGCCCAGGTGCGCATTTGCCACCCAAACGTCTGGTCCCGCATACTGGCGGCCTGCGCCGCTCTGGCTTCGGCGTCGGACTGGAAGGGATAGAGCTTCAAGAATGCCTCCGCGTCCGCCCCTAACCGGCGTTGCACAGCCTCGCGGAACGAAGCGCCGGTCACCGTCGCCGGGGTGAAGATGGTTCCTTCATCTGCATTCGATCCGATCAGCAGCGGCACATCGTTTTGCTTTCCTTTGGAAAAAATGGTGTAAACGTCCTCCGGCAGGAACCAGCCGTCCACATTCGCCTGGGCTTCGAAGCCGGTGGCCTTCTGCAGGTCGGCGGCCGGAATCGCGCGTAGTGCCGCCAGAGAATCCGCGTGGACGGATTCGGCGAATTTCACACCCGCCTGCTCCGCGACCGCGAGCTTGCGTGCCGGGGCGAATTCGCCACCGCTCTCGCCGATCACGCGCTGGAAGAGCCCGTGCGCAAGCGGCGACGCCATCAGGTAGTTGACGCTCCACGATCCGGCGGACTCGCCAAAAATCGTGACACGCTTCGGATCTCCCCCGAACGCCGCGATATTCTTTTGCACCCATTCGAGTGCAGCGACCTGGTCGAGCAACGCGTAGTTGCCCGAAGCGTTCCGGTCGGACTCCTTAGTCAACTCGGGATCGGCAAAAAAGCCAAACACACCGAGGCGATAATTCACCGTGACGACCACTACGCCCTTCGCGGCCAGCTCTTCGCCCTCATAAATCGCGCCCGCGCCGCTGGTAAACGCTCCGCCGTGAATCCACACCATCACCGGACGCTTGTCTTTCGCCGACTTCGCGACAGTGTAGATGTTGAGGTACAGGCAATCCTCGCTCATCTGTACGCCCGAACGGTCGCCGCCGTTGGGAGGAAATGCTCCACCGTTGGCCGAACGCTGCATGCAATTCGCGGAAAATTTGTCGGCTGCCCGAACCCCCTCCCACTTCGGAGCCGACTTCGGCGCGCGCCAGCGCAGGTCGCCGACCGGGGGAGTGGCGAAAGGGACACCTTTGAACACCCGAACTTCGGGATTCGAGCCGGCGGTTCCAGTCAGCAGCCCGCTATCGACGTGAACGGGTTCGGAGATCGCGGCAAACAGCGGCAGCGCGGCCGCGAGTAGGGATGCGAGGCGAAAAGAAAGCATGAATCGAAGATACCGCAGGATTTAATGGCCGTGCATGAACGTGCATAAACGCGTATAAAACAATTCTCTTCATTCACGTTTATACACGTTCATGCACGGCAGGAATCGTGTTAGTTGCGTTTTCGATAGTTGGTGCGATAGTCCTGATGACACTGGACGCAGGCTGTGTTCAACGCGTCGTTCACGGCTCTAACGCCATCGAGATCTTTCGCGCGAGCCGCTTTAAACGCAGCCGTGCCGGCATCGACCAGCATTTTTGATTCTTTGATCCACTTGTCCTGGTCGCGCGCGCGGCCGGGCATCATGAGCAGGTTGCCGGATTCGGCCAGCATTAGCGCCTGGTTCTGGAGCGCGATCCATTCGACCTCCGTTTTTGGGGCCGCGCGATCCACGTAAAAGATGGCGTCCGAGGTGGGATAAATGATGTTGATCATCAGTTGGCTCATGCTCCCCACGGGCTGAAATGAGGGAGCCTGGGCCATAGCGGCTCCGGCGAAAAGAATCCATCCAATTGCTCGCATGCCGCAGTCTAGCATTCTCCGAGCTCAGGGTGCAGTCGCGCCTTTTTTGGCAAGAGCCTGCCAATTGACGAGGACGTTGAGCGTCGGCTCGGCGTTTTCGTCTGCATAGACGCTTACTAGAAAGCGCTGGCCATCCGGGGAGGGACCGTATGCAAACGCGTTGGCCTCCGGGTTAAAGGTGGTGGCACTAAATTCAAAGAGCACTTTGGCGGATGTACCCGCAGCTATAGGGCGGGAGCCGGGACTAATGGGGAACGCCATCAATCTGTGGTGCGGATTACCACCTTCGATGTAATGTAAAAGTTGACTTATGCACAGCGGTTGAACCGCATCGCCCCGCCTGACTGAGAACCCCATTTGGGGACCCCGAAAAACCTGCGATAAAACAGAAGAGCCGCGAAGGGCGAACTTCGCGAG
>JBEKBK010000318.1:0-9750 GCA_050015435.1 Bryobacteraceae bacterium | reverse complement strand
GCTTTTGAAGAAGGAGAGGAGAGGTGATTGGCGATGAGCCTGGAAACACCATTGAAGATCCGGATGCTTCAGAAGAAGCTGTACCAAAAAGCGAAGGAAGAGCCGAACTACCGTTTCTACCTGCTCTACGACAAGATGTACCGGGAAGACATCCTGGCCCATGCTTACGCGCTGACGAAGTCCAATCAGGGCGCGCCGGGCGTGGATGGACAGAGCTTTCGGGGTATCGAATCGCAAGGGTTGGAAGAATGGCTGAGCGGCGTCAGGGAAGAGCTTCGCGCCAAGACGTATCAACCACAAGCCGTGCGGCGGGTCATGATCCCGAAGCCCGGCGGCGGCGAACGGCCACTCGGGATTCCGACGATTCGGGATCGGGTGGTGCAAACAGCCGCCAAGCTGTTGCTGGAACCAATCTTTGAAGCGGACTTCGATCCGAATGCCTACGGCTATCGGCCGAAGCGGAGCGCGCGAGAAGCGATCCAGAAAGTGCACCAGCTAGTCTGTGAAGGCTACACCGATGTGGTGGACGCTGATCTGTCGAAGTACTTCGATTCCATTCCACACTCCGAACTCGTCCAGTGCGTGGCTCGGAGGATTGTCGATCGGGACATGCTGCGTCTGATCAAGATGTGGTTGAAGGTTCCGGTCCAGGAGCGGGACGAGAACGGGAAACCGCGGGTCAGCGGTGGGAAGGGAAGCACCTGTGGAACTCCACAGGGTGGCGTTATCAGTCCCTTGCTCGCCAACCTGTATATGAACCGTTTTCTGAAGTACTGGCGGATCACCGGGCGGGGTGAGGTTTTCCGAGCCCAGGTGGTCACCTATGCTGATGATTTCGTGATTCTCAGTCGCGGTTGCGCGGCCGAGGCACTGAATTGGACGCGGCGTGTGATGACCCGGATCGGTCTCATGCTGAACGAGGCGAAGACCAGCGTGAAGCAGGCACGGAGAGAGCGGTTTGATTTTCTGGGATACAGTTTCGGACCACATCGCATGCGGACGAATGGTCATGCGTATCTCGGAGCGAGTCCGTCGAAGAAGAGCATTTCCAAGTTGCGGCAGAAGGTGGGAGATCTGCTGGTGCGCCAGAACGTGGCACCGTGGACCGAGGTACGAGATCACTTGAATCGCATGTTGCGAGGGTGGTCGAATTACTTCAGTTACGGGACGCGGCTGATGGCCTATCGAGCGGTCGACCAGTACGTTTACCAAGGCGTTCGGGCTTTTCTGCGGCGCCGGCACAAGGTGGCTTCCCGCGGCACCATTCCCTACTCGGATGCAGTTGTATTCGGGACATTGGGCGTGCTGCGGTTGCGGGATGTGCACCTTGGGCCGCTTCCGTGCGCTTGCGGTGAAATCTGTCGGAAAGCCGGATGCGGGAAATCCGCACGTCCGGTTTGATGAGCGAGGAAGGGAAACTACCGGCTGCCAGTAGGTCCCGGTCTAGCGCCCTTCCTCGACTCTACTTTCAAGTTCGCGGCTTGCCGCTGATTCGGGCGATCAAAAAAGTGATGAAAGTGAGCTCGCCAATCCGTCCACAATCCAATTAGCCCACTTGCCGGGAGCTTCTTTCGTTTAGAGCCATCGGCGAACGCGCTTGCGGTAGTCGTCGTAGTCCCAGCCAAATTTCGAGCTCATGACGCACTCTTCGGGGAGGATCTGAAAGTGCAAAAGGAAAGGCATCAGCGCGGGCGGGCCAAGGAAGCCCCCCGGAACGGCGAGCCAGACAGCCCAACCCAGGAGCAGGGCGACTAACGAGGTACATTGGATTTCGCGTGTGGCTGAAGATCCCACCGGTGACGACGGATGACGCTGCTTCCGGATGAATCGGATCGGTTGTCTTGGCGTGGCGAAATGCCCAAACACCGAGGAGCGCGACGGTCAACGCTAACGCCGCGAACGCTCCGGCGACGATGGTGCGAAATGTCTCCGCAGGGTGAACCGCGGCCAGGAGATGCGCGGTCCACCATATGCCAGTCCGATGAGGAGACCGGCGGCGGGCGGGCGGATTTTCAGGTCAAGTTTTTTTCATGTGTTTACACGTGCGCCGGTGCGAGGATTGTCTGGCCGTACTTGGCGGAGGCGGCCATCAATCCCGCAAATAGCTCCGGGGAGACTGGCGGCGGTTGCTGACCGGCCACGGCGGGATAGAACGCTTCTTCGAAGTACTTCTCGATGCCGGCTGGCGTGGCGGTTACCAACATCCTCGCATTCTCATTGCCTGTGTTGCGGAAGGAATGCACAATCTGCCGGGGAAGATGAACGCAGTCCCCTTGCGAAGCATGTAGGGTCTGGTCGCCGACGTGAACGGTTATAGTCCCCTCGAGTAGGTAGAACGTCTCGTCCTCGCGTTCGTGAACGTGGGGTGGCGGACCTCCTCCGGGGGGGATCAAAACTTCTGCGAGGAAGAACGCTCCGCCGGTTTGCGCTCCCGTGAGGATGAACCTGATCTGGTCTCCGGGGCCCCAGAAAACCGGGCCGGTTGCTGCCGCGACGCTTTGAACTCGATTCTGGTTTGACATGATTATTTGCCGCTCCTTTGCGGGCCAGTTCAGAATATCCGAAGCTCAGAATGCGCGTTCCTAAATGATTCCTAAAAGATGTTCTGCCATCCTGACCGGCCTGAGCTAGCATGGGAGACACATGAAAGCGCCTGCGGGTACAGCCTGGATCGATGACGAGCTGAAGGCCTTCCTCGAAAGCGGCCCCTCGGTGATTGTCGGCACGCGCGACGTGGGATTGGCGCCCGAGATCACGCGGGCCTGGGGGCCACGGATTTCCGAAGATCGGCGGAGCGTGAGCGTTTGCGTTCCCTTGGCGACCAGCGCCAAGACGCTGGACAACCTCGCCGATAACGGGCGGATTGCGCTCGCCTGCGCGCTTCCCACGACCGTGAAGTCGGTTCAGCTGAAGGGTACCTGCATAGAAATCTCGGAGCCGGACGCCGCCGACTTGGCCGCGGTCGAGGAACATCGCGAGGTGTTCGCTGCCCGGAACGAGCGTATTGGAGTTCCGTGTCACATGGTAGAGACTTTGTGGCGGAGAGAACTTGAGACTTCTCCGGTTCTGGTCAAGATACGATTTGTCCCCGAGCAGGCATTCGATCAGACGCCCGGGCCTGACGCAGGTTCCCCCCGATGAACGAGCCTTCCCTGAGCAGATCTTCGGCTCTGACGGTGCCACTGGACCATATCGCTGGCTGCTTTGAAGGTGTGATTCCGGCGAATATCTGCTCGTGCGATCGCGAAGGGACGCCGAATCTGACCTATCTCTCCCTGGTCCACCGTCTGGATCAGGACCATGTCGGTCTTTCCCACCAGTTCTTCAATAAGACCCGAAAAAATATATTGGAGAACCCGTGGGTGCAGGTGATCGTCACAGCGCCGCAAACCTTCGAACAATTTCGCCTGGATTTGCGCTACGAGCGCACGGACGCGGAGGGACCGGCATTCGATCGCATGAAAACACGGCTAGATGCCGTTGCATCGCAGACCGGCATGAGTCAGGTTTTCCGTCTGCGCGGGGTGGACGTCTACCAGGTCCTGGACTGCAGGCTGCTGAATTCGGAGGTTCGCACGGAAAGCATTGCGAAGATCGGCTACCTGACGGAACTCGAAACGTTCACTGAGCGGTTGGCTGCTTGCGGAGACCTGGACTCGTTGTTCGATGCCTCGCTCGATTCCCTGTCGGCGCTCTTCGGCTACGATTACTCTTTTGTGATGGTTCCCGACGAGGAGGGCAAGCGCCTCTATACGCTGGCCAGTCACGGCTACCAGGCATCGGGAGCGGGTTCGGAAGTGTGGATCGGAGAGGGGATTCTTGGCATCGCGGCCGAGCGACGAACGGTTGTTCGAACCACGAACATGATCGTGGACAAACTCCTCTCCCGGGCTGTGCGATCGGCCGTCGAGCGACGCGGCGAGGAAGAGAAACTGGAGAGAGAAATTGCCCTGCCCGGACTGGCGGATGCTGTGAGCCAGATCGTGGTTCCTCTGCTGGCCCAGAACGAGTTGCTCGGCGTGCTCTGCCTGCAAAGCCCCACGCCTGGCCGATTTCTGTCGGACGACGAGCGTGTGATGCAGATCGCCGCCCGTCATCTTGCCGCGTCGATGACCATACTGGGACGCCAGGATCCTACGGAGGGGCAAGCGACTCCCACCCCGAGCCAGCCGATGCACCCGGCGGCCGCATCCGTCATCAAGCACTACGCAATCGATGACAGCATTTTTATCGACAACGACTATCTGATCAAGGGCATCGCCGGGCGCATTTTTTGGAAACTGG
This sequence comes from Bryobacteraceae bacterium, assembly GCA_050015435.1. Classification (GTDB taxonomy): domain Bacteria; phylum Acidobacteriota; class Terriglobia; order Bryobacterales; family Bryobacteraceae; genus Palsa-187. Next base: position 5,466 of record JBEKBK010000318.1, on the reverse strand, counting down.
TGCGGGACAACAGCCGCACCGGGCGGGCGGACTTTACGAACAAGGAAATTCGCCGGGATGCCAGCTTGCAGTTGCCCGACTTCAAAGACAACCTGGAATCTCGCTTGATCCTGTTGCGGCGCCGCTTGCAGGACCACTGCAGCTTCTTGAGGCTTGTACAAGCCGGGCGAGGACAGTTCCACCTGGAAGTACAACGGCGGCTCACCCTGGAAGAGCATTCATAGGGGGCCCGCCGCGACTGTCCGCGCGGCCAACTCCTGGGTGACGAGGTCAGCTCGGATCGGGATGACTTCTGGGGAATGGTCTAACAAATCGACCTCTGGCGCTCGGTTGTGGATTGTACCTGTATCACGGGCTATCTGGAAGTTACTTTTTCAAATTCTTGGTTTGGCGTCGGAGTCGAGGCTCCGCCAAATTTTTAGAGCAGCTTCTTCCGCAATACCCATGTCGTCATCGAGCGTTGATTTTGGACAATCGTAGTCTTCAAGGGGTCGGCCAGTTCGGCGCCTAACCGTTCGGCGGTCGAGCCGAGCAGGGCTTCGTCCACCAGATACCGCTCCGAACCGTCCGGCGACCTGTGGCGGCGTCCCTGGATACGTTCCACCTTGCTTTCCATGCCGATCGAAGATCCGAGGCGGCAGAAGAAGAGCCCGCCGGGCCTTAGAACGCGCCAGCATCCCTGCAACATGGACTCGAAGTGCGCGTCGTCACGAGCAAAATGGAGGACGGTGTTGCTGACGACCACGTCCGCGCAGGCATCGTCGAAAGACATATGTTCGACAGCTTCGACTCGAAAATTTGACGACGGAAGGGCGGGTGCTAGTATTCCGGCGAGGGAGCGGACGCCTTCCAATGCCTCCGCATCCGCGTCGGCGGCGTAAACCTCGTAACCTTCCCGCAGGAAGTAAACCAGGTTTCGACCGGAACCGCATCCGGCGTCCAGGATTCGCATTCCGGGTGAGATGCGCCCTTTCAGAGGCTGGTCGAAAAGATAGATATCGATTTGGCCGAATTGCTCCTGGAGCGTGTGAAGTGGCATCTGAGCTTCAGAGCTAAGTTTAGCCGACCAAAAAAACGTTTGTGCCTTCCATGAGAAGGCCGGTCGAAGTCAAGAGTTAAATTTCATTTTGCTCGTGATGGCAGGATGTTTGGTGTCGACCAACGGGAGGCGCAACCAACGCCGCCAGCGACAGAGCCTGCCATTTCCTCGTATTAGAAAAATCCGTTGGGATTACGACCGGGCCCCGTCCAGGCCGAGCGCAGCGAGCCGTAGGGCAGCCTGGACGGGTGGGAGTGATCCATATAATCAAGGATGAAGGAAATGGCAGGCTTCCTGCTATGCCAGATTCCCTCCGCATATTTCTCTTCCTTCGCAAGCCAACCGCCGATCTGTCGCCATCCTTCCATCCGCACTCGCCATTGAGCATCTATTTGCTCGGTGCCAGTTGGGCGTTTCTCGTTTCAGTGGGTGCTGCCACCTGGATGTCGCTCTCTGGTGTTCCGCGTTAGCGAACCAGGAGCCGGCGCAAATCCCGCAGTCACCCGAACTCGGCGATCTTGTTGTTTGCATCCTCCTAATATCAAAACGGACTCGGACTAGGCTGCGCGAGCGACCAGCGGGCGACTGTTCCGGGGCGGATCATAAGCTTCGCCGCTCACCCATAGCTTGTGCAACAGCACCGCCAGCTTTCGTGCCACCGCCACAACTGCTCTCTTCTTGGCGTTCTTACCGCCTCGTTCGGACATCTTCAGACCCCACCGGCGGAGATCACAGTCGATCCCAAAGGGACCGAGAATGTAGTGGGCCCCTTGGACGAGCAAGCTTCTCATGTAGCAGTCACCTTCTTTGCTGATGTGCATCTGTGGCTCACTCTTGCCGGAGTTTCTGCGTCCCGGGCGTAAGCCCATGTAGCAACCCACCTCCCGGCTCTTCCGGAATCGGCTCGGGTCATCCACTGTCAGCACGAACGTGAGCGCGATCAGTGTCCCCACACCCTTGATCTGGGTCAGCCTCTCTACCTCCGGGTAATGCTCCTTCGCCAGTTGCTCGATCTTCCGGTCATACGCGGCGATGCGCTGGTTGAGGGCCTCCACTTCTGCCAACAGCGGCGACACCGCTGCCCGGATCTCCGGGCTCAACTCGGCCGCCAGGGTCGGCCCCACCTGGCCCGCGCCGCTCTTGCGCAACCGCTCTCCGAACGACTTGGTCAACCCACGCGCGGCATTGATCAGCATCGTCCGTGCCCTGACCAGTGCTCGCCGCGCACGGATCACGGCCAGGTCCGCCTGCGCTTCTGCGCCCCGATGACGCACCGGACTCAGAAGCATCGGATCGATGCGCGCCAAGCGAGCCAGAGTCCGCGCGTCCAGCCGGTCATCCTTGCGCGTACTCTCTCCGATCAAACGCACGTTCCGCGCGTTGGCGACGATCACTTCGTGACCGAAGGCCTGCAACTGCCGGCTCACCCACGGTGAGTGACACCCCGTCTCCAACGCTATCCGGCATCGCGCCATAGCCCCAAACACTTTCGCCATTCCCGCTTTCGTGGTGGGAGTGCTTCCTTCTCCGATCACCACTCCTTCTTCATCCAGCAAGCAGTAACGGCTCGATCGATCCCCCAGATCCATCCCGATCGTTATCTTCTTGCTCGCCGCTTGGCTCTTGATTTTCGTAGTGCTAATCTTCTTCACAGCCGGTCTCCTTTTCCGCGCCTCAGGCGCCTCCTAATTGGGAGCGTATCGCATCCCGCTCGGAGACCGGCCTTCTCATTCCATCTGGATGACGGGCCATCTGGAAGTTGACATCAGAGAAAAGTAGGTAAGGTTGCCCCGCCACGCAGGTTGCGAATAAAATGGAATCGAATGTTCAAGAGTCGCACGATATTCGAGCACGTGGCGCGTGGGGCCCTCGGCTTTGGAGCCCTCGCCATCGCCCTGACCTACGGCCCCCAATGGGGATGGTGGGCCGCTCTTCCGCTAGTGGCCGCGCTCGTGTTCTTCCGGGGTTGACCAACCTGCTGGACGGCCGGTCTGGTCGAAACGGTGTTTTTTCGAAAGAAGGAATCGAGTTGTCCGGACGGGACTTGTCCAAAGGACTAGACCCTCCTGACAAATACGCGCGGCAAACGACGCTACTACCTGAATTTGCGAGCCGGGCCGGCGATTCGGAAGTCCAGTTTGCAGGTTTGTCGGCAAAAACCTTTGAAGTCCCCTTTTTCGCGATGCGCTGGCACTCAAATCCTGTATCACGGTCTATCCGGACGCTACTTTTTCAAAATCGTCATTGGCGTGGAGTTGAGCTTCCTTCAAAAAGTAGTGGCGGTAAATGGCCTCAACTATCACTCATTTTTATCCTGGCGGTCTGCACTCGGCGTATGTGGGCGCCGAGGCTTTACTTGCGGCGCACCGCTATCCGGAAGCCACCGCCGAGTTTCAGAAAATTCTCGATCATCGCGGCATCGTCGGCGCGGACCCCATCGGCACACTGGCGCACCTGCAATTAGGTAGGACCTTCTCACTCGCCGGGGATAAGGTTAGGGCAAAGACTGCCTACCAGGACTTCTTCACACTCCGGAAAGATGCAGACCCCTATGTCCCGCTCCTCCGGAGCGCCAAAGCAGAGTACGACAGGCTGTAGTGGTGACGCTGTAACCTTCGGCTGGGGATTCCTTATTCTGTCTAGCGGAACGACGCTGAGGATAAAACCATGACGAACGGCGAGACCATGCACACACTGCAGCCTTTCAAAAACATTCTTTCTGGACGTGGCAGTTTCTGGACCGCGCCTGCGCCTAGCAGGATGAAGGCAGCCTAGAGGTTGCCAAAAATCAAGGAGATCCTATGAAAACGCAAGTAGTTCGAACCTCGACTTTAGCTCTGAGGAAACCAATGAAATCGCTGGATACGCAGTCAAAGGCTGCCGGCCTCATCCGGCATTCCATGCAGCGCCGCGTGTCGATTCTCGGCTTGGCGGCGGTATGCGCAGTCTCGTCCGCCTTCGCGCAATCTCAACCAGCGGCTGTGAAGGCACAACCTCTACACCACAACCTAACCCCGGGCGTAGCTACCCGGGTCGCGTTCAAGACCCTCCCAGCCGCAGTCTGCACATTGTCTGCGCAAGGCTCGAATACTCCCCAATCCAGTTTGAAACTCTATGCGGATGAAGAAGGGTCGGTGCATTTCGATGCGACGCCCCCTGCGAACGTTTCCTCTGCCGACTCCGAGAAGGCTATGGCATACCTGGAAGCGCAGTGCCTGGCGAACGGTCAGCTCATGTCCCATTCCATCGAGCTGCAACCAGCGGTAGGAATTCCTCCCACCATTTCCTCCGCATCGAGAAACGCGGCGAACGGAACTCAGCCGGGCCAGACGGTCCGTCCGGCCCTCACAGGAGACCCTTTAATCTATTCCAGTGAAGAACTTCAGGGGCGCGGCTATCCTCCGCGGCCTGACCCCGTCCAAGCTCCGGACGCCTATGGTACCTGGCTAAAAGCCGTTTCCAAACCCTCAACTCTCATCACACCCAAAATCGTGACCACGGACCGCGTTCACGGCCCTATGAAGACCTACGTTTCCGGGGGCTCATCGGCTGGGCCGGGCACGTCCAACAATTGGAGCGGATTCGTGTTGCAACCAGGGCCGACTCCGTACAACATGGTGCTAGGCGGGTGGCAGGTGCCCACGGTAACAGGTGACTCGATCGTAACTGGCTACTCCTCCCTTTGGATTGGGCTCGATGGTTGGAATTGTCGCAACTGCGGCGGCGGGGACTCCAGCGCTGTAGCCGACGTAGTCCAAGATGGAACCGAGCAGGACGTCCTTTCCGTTAACCTTCCCCTTCTCGGCGTGCACTGGCAGCTCGCGAGTTACTATGCGTGGTATGAGTGGTTTACAACCTCCACGCCACTCGAGCAACAGATCCAAAACTTCCCGGTGTATCCAGGCGATGAGATCTTTTCTATAGTCATGGTTGGTGCTTCCGCTTCGGCGCCAGCCAATGCCTACGGCGCAACCGGTAGTTTTTTTATCGAGGACATCTCGGGAGGTTTTCACGTTCAACCGTCCGTGTCGAAGCCCAGCGCCGACACTTTTAGCGGAAATAACGCCGAGTGGATCATGGAGCGGCCGACCGAGTCCGCCTGCGGAACGTGTACCCCCTATTTGCCGAATCTAGCCAAGTACGGAACGGCAGTTATGTCCGGCACATTCGCCCAACGGCAAGACGGCGCTTTAGTGAACTACTCTGCTGTCAGCAACGACCAGCTCACCATGGACGATTATCCGACCGTGCCGACGGTCCCGCTCTCTAAGGTTGTGCCAACCAGCACCTCCAATATGCAGTTCACGTGGATCAATTTCCATTAAGCAAGTATGGGACGCGGCGCCTTACTGCAATGCGACTCTCATACCCATCTTCTGCACCTTCAGCGTTGTAATTTTAAAGCCCGGCCTGCAGGGAGGTTTTAT
>JBEKBK010000317.1:0-9783 GCA_050015435.1 Bryobacteraceae bacterium | reverse complement strand
AAAAAACGACCTCGGATCAGCGGTATATCCATGGCGCGGAAGTAATCCGTGCTCGCGACGCGTATGTCCACTTGCAGTTCCTGTCCTGGGGGCGGCGCGTAGTCTTCCACATTGATCTGGCCCCACCCGACCGATCCAGTGGGCGGCAGCGCGGAAACGAGGCCTTGGGCCTTCACACCAGGCAGGTGGCGGATGCGATCCCCGATTTCCTGATGGAACCGGCCGACTGTCTTCGGGAAGACAGGTATTTCCTCTGGCGATTTCGGGCCACTGACCGCCACTTGCATGGTAAGGATATGGTCCGTCGCGAAACCTGGCGGCACGCTTTGAAGCCACACGAAGCTCCGGATCAGGAGCCCGGCGCCGGTCAGCAGCATCAGAGAAAGTGCCAGCTCAGCAACCACTAGCAGCCCGCACAACCGATTTCGCGCCAAACGGAGACCGCCTTCACTTTGGCCGCTTCGTCCGCCCCACTTGAGCGACCCGTTCAAGTCGACCTTCATGGCGCGCCACGCCGGCGCCATGCCGAACAGAACTCCGGTAATAATCGAGATGCCGAACGTGAAGCTCAGAACCGTACCGTTAATTTCAATATCCTCCAGCCTGGGAATGTTTCCTGGATTGATGACGCGCACCAAATAGAGGGTCCATCGAGCGATTGACAGTCCCACTAGGTCTCCAATTAGTGCCAGTAGGACACTCTCCGTCACCAACTGGCACACAATCCGCAAGCGATCCGCTCCCAAAGCCGTGCGAATGGCTATCTCCTTCTGGCGACGCGCAGCGCGAGTAAGCAGCAAGTTGGCCACATTGGCACAGGCGATCAGCAAGACGAGGGCCACCGATCCGAGCAACACCAGCAACGCGCGTCGCCTACCACCTGCTCCTGGAGCCCGATCACGGTCATACCGAACGTCCGGTCGCGCTTGTCTTTCTCGCGAATGTGGTCGGCGATGACATCGATATCCGACTGCGCTTGCTGCACCGAAACTCCGGGCTTCAGCCGCGCCATTATGTTGTAATTCTCGTCGCCACGACGTTGCGCGGCGTCTGCCGCGAGCGGCAACGGCACGAACGCATCTACCTTGTCCATAGGCGCCTCTGCTGGCATGACTTCCGAGCTGAGCTGGAACTCCGGAGCAAGCACTCCCGCCAGCGGTGTACAAGCTACCATCGAGCGCAGCGCTCTTACCGACGATCTGCGGATCAGAGTTGAACAAACGTTTCCAGAGGCTGTAGCTAAGAAATGACGACGCGGGGTTTGCTGGGCTTGTCCTCTTCAGGAAGTATCAGCCGTCCGAGCAGCGGTTTGGCCCCGAGCAGGTGAAGCAGAGTGGAGGAGGTACTAACGACGTTCACCCTCTCCGGCTGATCGAGCCCGGTCAGCCCCACACTGTGGAGTTGCGCGATAGCCATCTCTTCAAAGGAGTGATTCTCGTCTTGAATATCGATGTATTGACCGGGCGACGGCCAGTCGCGGAAGATGCCGATGCCGGGAGAGTGCAGCCAGATGTTGGCCAGCCGTTCGTGGTGAGGGTACGGTAGGGGTCGGAGCATCAGCCCGCGTCGACGACACTAAAGATCGCACTGTTCGCGCCGATCCCGACGCCCAACGAAAGCACGACTACGGTGCTCAGGCCCAGATTTTTGCGCATCATCCGGAAGGCGTAACGCAAATCCTGAAGCATTCTATCCATCGGGCCTCCTACCTGATGATGGAGGGTTAACGAATATCGATCTTGAGCAGAGCATCCGAATGTTTGTGATGCCGGTTGTGCGACCGCCTGTCGTCAATTGATCACATGTGGTCGCTTTGGGTTCGGTGACACTTTTCAACGATCACGAAAGTAATGTCGTCCGTTTGTGGCACACCCTGAGTGAATTCTTCAATGCTTTTCAAGAGCCTCTTCTCGAGCGCGAGACTCCCCAGGGGGGCTTCCTCCCGAATGAGTCTAAGCAGCTTTTCTTCTCCGAACATTTCTTCCTGGTGGTTTTGCGCGTCCGGCAGTCCATCGGAATAAACCACGAGAATGTCCCCTGGGCTGAGATGGAGCGGACAGGATTGATAGGACGCAAAATCGAACATGCCCAAGGCATAGGCATCGGACGCCAACCTTTCGATATTGCCAGTGGCGGAGCGGAACAGATAAGCAGGATTATGCCCCGCGTTGATGAATTGCCCTGTTCCGTCCGAACTCAGCAAAAAGAGAAAGAGCGTGACGAACTGGAAAGGAAGAGATTTCTCGCAGAGCAGCTGGTTGATCCGGTGCAAAACTTCCTCAGGCTGAGTGCCTGAGCGGAATTCCATGCTTAGAGCGCCCAGCACCATCGAACTCAACAGGGCCGCCGAGATCCCTTTGCCGGAAACATCAGCCAGGACCCCCATCCATGCGCCCGAACTCAATTGCAGAAAATCGTAGAAATCCCCTCCGACGTAACGCGTAGGAGTATTGAAAGCATGAATTTGAAAATTCTCGAATTGAGGCAGCAAACGGGGGAGTAGGCTTTCCTGAGTTTCTTGGGCCAAGGCTAATTCCTGCTCGCTCTTCTTTCGCTCCTCCAGGGTTTTCAGACGAATGACCTCGCGACTGGCTTCCAGTTCCCGCACCGTCTCCTCCAGCGCTTCGCTGTAGGTTTTCGCTTCTAGATGCAAGAGACGCACTTCCAGAATGTTGTGAACGCGGGCCCGAAGTTCCGCCAGTTCAAACGGCTTGCTGACAAAATCCTTGGCGCCAGCTTCGAGCGCGCGCAACTTGTGGCCCGGCTGCGCGGTAATCACAAGGACTGGGAGATACCCATCCGTCTCGATTGCCTTCAGGCCTTCCATTACCTCGAATCCGTCCATCCCTGGCATCAGGAGATCGAGCAGGATCAGGTCGTAGCGATTCATTCGATGAAGTTCGCAGACCTCGTTCGGATCAGTCGTGGACTGGACGCAGGTATAGCCCGCCACGCGCAGCATCCCCTCGATCAGCCGGACGTTGGCCTCCTTGTCGTCAACGACCAGTATTTTCGCCTCAAGAATGTCGGCGGAGGTGACCATGCGCTTCGTTCAGCGTTACTTGTCCTGTCGGGCAGCCTGCACCGCGAATTTCAACGCTACCTCCAAAGTGTCCATGAACTCATTCACTTTAATCGGCTTGGTCAAATACCTGAAAAATCCAGCTTGCAAGCCTCTCTCGATGTCGCGAGGCATGGCATTGGCACTGAGAGCAACCACTGGTATGTGGGCGGTCGCCGGATCTTCGTGGAGGATTTTGAGGGCTTCGAGGCCTCCGATTCCGGGAAGATTGATGTCCATGAGAATCACGTCCGGGAGGTTGGCGCGTGCAAGTTGTATTCCGACATCTCCGTCTCTGGCGCTCAGCAGGCGGAGATCGGGACGGCGTGCGATCAGTTGCTCGATCAGCTTCAGATTCGCTGGGTTGTCCTCTACATAAAGCAGTGTGCGCAGCCGCGCGCCGCCCCGCACCTCCGCCGGTTCAATCGCCGCATGCTGCGCTGCACCGACTTCAAGTCGCGGCTCAGAAGTCGAATTCAGTTCGAACCAGAACACGCTTCCTAATCCGACGGTGCTTTCCACGCCGATCAGGCCGCCCATCAGTTCCACCAGCCGCTTACTCATCACCAGGCCGATCCCGGTGCCTTCCTCCGTGCTTCGTTCTCGTCCGAGACGGTTGAACGGCTGAAATAGCTGGTCAAGCAGGTTCGGAGGCAGCCCTGCACCAGTGTCCCGGATACTGATGCGCAGGCGCCCCGGGCCGCTCATGGCGCAGTCCACCACGACGGTTCCATTCGCCTGGTTATATTTGATCGCGTTGGAAAGAAGATTGATGAGAACCTGCTTCAGCCGCATCCGATCGGCATCCACAAAATACGGGATATCGGACCGCGGGAAGGTCATTCTAATGCCGCGCTTTTGTCCCTGCGGCTCAATCATGGCCTGACATTCGAGCATCACTTCGCTCAGCGACGTGGGTTCCCTGGACAGCGCCAGCTTGCCGGACTCGATCTGCGCGAGATCCAGGATCTCATTGATCAGGTCCAGCAGGTACCAGCCGGCGTGAAGTATCTGGTCAATGCTCTCCGTCTGCGAAGGCGTGGGCGGCGGAGTATCGGAGTTGATGAGCTGGGCGAAACCTAGAATCGCATTGAGCGGGGACCGAAGCTCGTGGCTCATACTGGACAGGAAATCGGATTTCGCCAAATTGGCTTTTTCCGCCGCAGCCTTGGCTCTCTCCAATTCGACGTTATTTTCCTGCAGCCTGCGCTCGAAGCGTTTACGCTCCGTGACGTCGCGCGCCGCGACGAAGACCCCTTGAAGCTTACGGTCGCGATCGTGAAAGGTGGTCGCGTTGCAGGAGACCACGGTTTCCTTGCCGTCCCGTGCGCATGCGGTAAGTTCATAGTCGGTGACCTTGCTTCCGCTCAAAACCCGCTTGATGCCGGTCTCCGCTCGCTCCGGATCGGTGAAGTAATTCTTGAAAGGCGCGCCGATCAGTTCGTCGCGCGTGCAACCGGTGAGCGCCTCCATCTGCTGGTTGACGTCAGTAATGATGCCGCGCGGGTCGGTAGTCATCAGGGCGTCAACGTTCGATTCGATGAGAGAGCGCGTGTAGAACTGTTGGTCACGCAGGCGCTGATCGAGTTGCTGCTGCTCGGCTTCCGCCTGCTTGCGTGCAGTGTTGTCGGTGCCGATCAACAGATAGCCGATGATTCCGCCGAGATCGTCGCGCAGCGCCGTAACGGACACGACCGCCGGAAAGCGGCTCCCATCCTTGCGGATGTACGTCAATTCGTAGATGTCCTCGATGCCGCGCGAGGCCTTGAAGGCCAAGGCGTCAAAGCCGGGCGTGATCGTGGTGCCAAGCTCATGGCTTAATGCCTTGGCGCGCGCGATTACTTCCTGCGGATCAGAGATGTCGGCGGGGGTGATTTTGTCGACCACCTCAATGGCCGTATAGCCCAGCATGCACTCGGCGCCGACATTGAACAATTGAATGACGCCTTTTTCATCGGTCGCGATACTCGAGAAATTAGCGCTGTTCAGAATTGCGTTTTGCAATGCCCCTGTCTTCAGCAGGGCCGCCTCGCGCCGAACCTCGGTGACAACATCCACCGCCCTGACGACCTCTTCTGAAACACCACGAGCACATTGTTGGGACATGTCCGCAACCTCGGGCGTTAGCGCAGTCCTCCCAGCAGGTAAACTGCCAGGACAACTATTAGTATTGTGCCCAGCCCGATGCCCGCACCCCCGCCGTAGCCCCAGCGGCTATGCCCGTAATATCCGCCTCCGCCGCCTAAAACCAACAACAAAATTATGAGTAGTATCAGCATTGTAATCTTTCCTGTTCTTTCGAACGTCGCCTATTTCTCGAACACTTTTTCGATCTGGCCGACCTTCTTTTGGACCGCTCCGGCGATATGTTCGGCTTGACCTTCGGCCTCAAGGTCGGGGTTGTTTGCGACTTGTCCTGCGACCTCTTTAACTTTGCCTTTCACTTCATGAAGCTTGCCTTCAATCTGATCCGTTGTGCTCGGGTTCATCTGTGTTCTCCTTTTCTCTTTCCGAAACCTTTAACATTTCTTTGGTTCGCCATCCATCCACGCAGATTCATCGCGCGGGTCGATTCCGGCTTTCATCGGCACACCTTGCCGGACGTGAAGTCCATCTCGGTCCCGCCAGATCACCAGATAGCAGCCCGGGCAGAGCTCCAAATCCTGGACCGGCAATCCTTCCACTTCCACGTCGATCGGCTCCGTTTCGACGCCGCATCTGGGACACTTGCAGTCCCCGAGCACGGGATCAACCGGAATGAGCCCGGGATCGTAACTCTTCGGCGGCATGGAACCAATCCTCTTCTGATGACCCGTCCGGACAGCCTCTCGCTCGCCAGAGCTCATAAGCAAGGGCGGCGATGTCATCGTGTCCGAAGGAGGCGATGCCATGTCCCATCGTAGTTGCCGGGCTGTGTTGAACCGATGGAGAGTGTTCGAGAGCCTGCCGCGAATGCTCATGCCCAGTCAGGTGTTCCTGACTTCCGTGCTGCTCCCCAACACGGTAGGCATGCGTAGCGCCGTCCTGTAGTTCCGCAGCCCGTTGGTGGTTCTCGTAATGTGATCCGTCGTTATAGCGGGTGGACATATGGTTATAGAGTCACGATCTGCCCTGACTTGGCGTGTGCTTCCTTGGCTAGCTTATAAGCATAATCTGAGAACTCCAGCGCCCGTTCCGAATGCCAGCGCCCCGCTTCGTCATCGCCCTTTTCGTGATGTTCGGCGGCAGTGCGATGAGCCTGTGCCGCGAGTTCGTGCTGCTCAGCGGCTCTCTGGTGTGCGTCGCGCATAATGCTTGTTTCCTTCCTCTCCGGTCAAGTGCACGAGGTACACCAAACTCCTTTGGCTTGAATCTCTCTCTGGAATGCTCTGAATGAATCGGCAAGCATATTGGTCCAGAGGAGACGCAAGTGGCCTGTGTGGTCACCCGACCGCATATCGTTACGGACTGATAACTTCGCGGCGTTTAGCTGCCCTAGGTTCGGACCTTCCCGTGCTCCGACCCGGTTGTCCGCTGTATTTCAGAATCAGGAGAAGAGTATGCTTTGGACGATTGTAGCGGTAGTCTTGGTTCTTTGGCTTCTGGGATTTAGCCTCAGCATCGGCGGAAGTCTGATTCATTTACTACTCGTGGTGGCCTTGGCGGTAGTTGTCATCAACCTGCTGAGTGGCCGGAGAGGCGCCGCCTAGAAGTTTTAACTTTCGCGATGCGCTTTGACGATCCAAGGTCATCTGACCACATATGGTCAAGGCAATATCCGTGGAAGGCGCGGAATGCACGGGAAGGCCCCCGCACGAGTGGAACGAGAAATGCCATACGAGGAGTATGGAAACCCAAAAGAAGTGTGCCCACCCAAGCTGCCATTGTAATTCCAGACACGACAGCGAGTACTGCAGCACCTATTGCGAAGGCGAGGCGAAAACTGCCGATATCCTTTGCAACTGCGGCCATGGTGACTGCCAGGATCGAGCATCGAAATAGCTAACGGCGGCGATTGTATTTGGCTCGCCCGATTTTGTGCGACGAAGCTCCCATTCGTGTCACTTCCTCAGTAAAGGAGCGCATGCAAGAAAATTCCAAAGTTCGCAAGATCGCTTTCGTGGGAGATCACCTGCCGCGCAAGTGCGGTATTGCCACTTTTACCTCTAACTTGCTTTCGGCCGTCGCAGAAGCGTATCCACAAAGTCAATGTTTGTGTGTCGCGGTGAACGACATCAAGGGTGGTTACGAATATCCGGAAGTGGTTCGCTTTGAGATTGAGGAACAGGACTTATCGTCCTACGTGCGTGCGGCCGATTTCCTCAATATCGGCAACGTGGACATCGTCTGTTTGCAGCACGAGTTCGGCATTTATGGGGGGCCCGTGGGCGCCCACATTCTGGCTTTCCTGCGCGAACTGCGGATGCCGGTGGTCACGACATTTCACACCGTTTTGCGGGAACCGCGGGCGGACCAGAGACGCGTCATGCAGGAATTGGTCTCGCTTTCGACGCGTCTCGTGGTCATGGCGGATCGTGGACGGCGGATGTTGCAGGAGGTCTACGACGCACCCGCCGCGAAGATCGATCTTATCGCGCACGGGATTCCCGACGTCGGGTTCGTAGACCCGACGTACTTTAAAGATCAGTTCGGCGTAGAAGGCAAAGTGGTGCTGCTGACGTTTGGCCTCCTCTCTCCAAACAAGGGCATTGAGTGTGTGCTTAACGCTCTGCCTGAGATTTTGGCCGAGTTCCCGAATGTCGTTTACATTGTCCTGGGCGCTACTCATCCCAACGAAATCCGCGAGCATGGCGAAGCGTACCGGGTCAGCCTGGAACTGCTGGCCAAGAAGAACAAAATCGAGAAAAGCGTTATCTTCTACAACCAGTTCGTTGAGCTCGAAAACCTCAAAGAGTTCATCGGAGCCGCTGACCTTTATATAACGCCTTACCTTAACGAAGCCCAGATCACGTCGGGCACGTTAGCCTACACTTTTGGCGCGGGCAAAGCCGTGATTTCAACGCCGTATTGGCACGCGGCCGAATTGCTGGCGGACGATCGCGGCGTCCTGGTTCCGTTCGGAGATGCCCCGGCCATCGCCCGTGAAGTGATCGCCCTATTGAAAGACGATCCGCGCCGCCACGCGATGCGCAAGAATGCCTATCGGATCGGCCGTGAGATGATTTGGAGCAACGTTGCGCAGCTTTACATGCATTCGTTTGAGTCGTCGCGCCTCCAGGGTGCTGCACTCTCTCGAAAGTCTCTGCTCACCAAGACCCTCGACCAGCGACCACGTGAACTACCGGACTTGAAGTTGAATCATCTCTTGCGGATGACGGATTCAACGGGAGTCTTCCAGCACGCGGTCTTCGGCGTGCCAAATTTTTCCGAAGGGTACTGCACCGACGATAACGCCCGCGCATTTATTCTCGCTGTGCTGCTCGGCGAGTTGGGCGAGGACCCGGAGCGGGTGCGAACTGTGGCTACCACTTGCGCTGCCTTTCTGCATCACGCCTTCGACAGCCAAACCAAGCGCTTCCACAACCATATGAGTTTTGACCGCCGCTGGCTCGACGTCCAAAGCTCGGAGGATTGTCAGGGCCGCGCACTCTGGGCCCTCGGCGTCGGCGTAGGGCGTTCGCCGCATCGCTGCTTCCAGATGATGGCCGGACAACTCTTCGCGCAGGCGTTGCCGGCGTTGGCAGACTTCACGTCTCCGCGGGCTTGGGCCTTCGGCTTGATCGGTATCCATGAATACCTGCGGCGCTTGAGCGGGGATAGTCTGGTCAATCAGACTCGCGATACGCTCACCTGCCGGCTGATGGACCAGTTCGCGAGGAACCGGAAACCGGACTGGTGCTGGTTTGAAGACGAACTTTCCTACGACAATGCCAAGCTCGCCCATGCGTTGATTCTCAGCGGACACGCAACCGGACGATCGGACGTTTTTGAGCAAGGGCTGCATGCGCTGCGCTGGCTGAACGAGATACAGATCTCAGAGAAGGGCCACTTCAGGCCGATTGGCAGTAACGGCTTCTATCGGCGCGGAGGACCGCGTGCCAATTTCGACCAGCAGCCGATTGAGGCGCAAGCCATGGTCTCGGCCTGTCTCGAAGCCTACCGCACCACGTCGGACCCCTGGTGGTATGAACAGGCGCAGCGAGCCTTCGACTGGTTTATAGGCTGGAACGATCTGGGGTTGGAACTTTACTCTCCCGAAAGCGGCGGGTGCGGAGACGGATTGCACGTAGATCGAGTGAATGGAAATCAGGGAGCGGAGTCGACTCTTGCCTTCCTCCTTTCACTCACGGAAATGCGCCTCGCACAAAACATGGTTACGAGTTTTAGGGAGCCTGTCGCCATTGGGGCCGCATGAGCCCCAACTCAATTCACGTTCACCGCTCGCCCACGATCCTCAAACCCGACCAGTCACGGGTGCTTCTTCGCCCATTCAGTCCCGGAGATTCTCAACGTGTCGCCGGGATCGTCGCCAGAATTATGTCGCTTCCCGAAGAGCGGGTCGGCTCTCTCCTGGCGGAAATTTCCTCTGAATTTTCGCCGCGACATCAGCAAATCCGCCAGCTCTTTCTAGAGCGCTTTGAACAAGTCCGCGAGACGTTATGGACGGACCAGGAACTCTCCCAGGAGAGACGGCTGTTGATCGGCTCCTATTTCCTGGCCGAATACTCCTTGGAATCCGCAGCGCTGTTCAATCCTTCAATCGTGCCGCACCCCGATCAGAC
>JBEKBK010000316.1:0-9803 GCA_050015435.1 Bryobacteraceae bacterium | reverse complement strand
CGAAATCCTGAGTCTGGCGCTCATGGTTGAGACGGTAAAATTCCCTCACGCCGGGAGTGGTTTGCGCATAGTTGCGAAAGTCGTCCGTCTTGCGGTTCGGATCGTAACGCGCGCCGACGAAATCGTCCCACTGCTCGAGATTTTGAAGTGGACCGGACATCCTATACCCCTTCCCCAGGGTATCAAAGCATTTCCTCAATCCTGCGCTGGATGTCGATGCGCAGTTGATTCTGAAGAAATACTTCAAAGGCACTTCGATCACCCAGTTCGATGTCGGGAAGAGGCAAAGGCGAGCCTTCCCGAGAACTGCTATAACCCCACTGCATATTCCGGTTGGTTTCGATGGTTACGCTCGCCGTGCAAGCTTCATAATTTGCCTCCTCAGGTTGCGGCAGGGCTATCGGTTGTGGGATCAGAGTCCAGAGGGCATGAGCCATCTCGACACTGGTTCCATCCGGAATCTTGGAACCCGGCCGCCAACAGCGCCTTGGATGCTGTCAAAGCGTACAATTCGAGATCGTCACGGCACTGGATCGGACAGGTGGGCCACTCCGTCTTCAACCAATTGGCCCGGTTGCCAATCCAAGTTGGCCGAGGCTTAAGAACGCGTTCAAGGCCCTCCAGCGAGAGAGCAGGATTGAAGGAGACGCAACGCTCCTCCACTCGAAGGCTTAGTGTCGCTGAATAAACGAAGGCCAAGACTCGATCGGAATCGGGGCGGGCGAACTCCGAGCCTGCCCTCCGAACCGATTCGTCCCAAGCGTCATCCACATCAATATTCCCAACGCCACAGGTTCGCGCCCACGGTGAAGCCGGCTCCTACGGCGGCGAAGATCACCAGATCGCCTTTGTGCAGCTTGCCGGCCTCGACCGCGTCCCGCGTCGCGAGTGGAATGGTCCCTCCGGTTGTGTTTCCGTAACGGTCAATGTTGATGATCACCTGGTCGCAGCTCAAGCCGAGGCGTTCCGCAGCCGCCGTAATAATGCGTTGATTGGCCTGATGCGGGATCAGCAGCTTAATATCTTTCGGGGTGAGGCCGTGACGAGCGAGCAAGTCCCGGCACGTTTCATACATCTTTCGGACGGCGTATTTGAAAACCTGCTGGCCTTCTTGCTTCACAAAATGAAGACGCTGCTTGACCGTTTCGCAAGTAGCGGGCATGCGGCTCCCGCCAGCGGGCATTTTCAGATAGTCGCCGCCGGAGCCGTCGATTTCATTCAGAAACCCGATGAACCCTTCGCCTTGTGGGGCGGGTTCGATCAGCATGGCTCCCGCGCCATCCCCGAACAGGATGCAGGTGCCGCGATCCGTATAATCGATCACTCTCGACATGGTGTCGGCGCCGATCACCAGTACGTTTCGATGCGTGCCGGCCATCACCAAATGAGCGGCGGTGGTGAGGCCATAGATGAACCCGGAACAGGCCGCCACCAGATCGAATCCCCACGCGCCTTTTGCGCCCAACCGGTCCTGCACCAGGCACGCAGTCGACGGAAACAGCATGTCGGGGGTGACGGTGCAGACGATGATCGCGTCCAACTCGGCCGGCGCGATCCCGCGCTGCTCGAGCGTAGCGCGTGCCGCTTCCAACGCCATGTCGGAAGTGGCGACTTCGGGCGCGGCTATGTGCCGCTCTCTGATCCCCGTGCGTTCCACGATCCATTGGTCGTTGGTTTCGACCATTTTCTCCAGGTCCTGGTTGGTCAGCACTCCAGGGGGGACGTAGCAGGCGAGTGCGCTGATCTTGGCTCCGGGCATCAGACCATGTTACCTTCCTAGAAAGGTGCAGTTGGAGCATGCGCAAGCCGTCGAGATTTATGCCCGGGTCTTCCGCCAGATGCGCCCGCGCACGCCGCTTCCTGTAATTCGCGTCCAGTTCCGCAGTTACGCCAATGCGAACGCACAGATAAAGCTGGAGCAGGGCGCGCTCGAAATCAAGATGGCCGACACACTAGCGGGTGCACCGGAGGCGGTCATCGAAGCTCTAGCGGAGATCCTGCTTTCGAAACTGTTTCGGAGGACCGTTCCAGCCGCCAGCAACGAGCGGTATCGCCGCTACCTCAATCGCCGCGACGTACGCCGGAGCCTGGATCTGGTGCGCCAGATCCGCGGCAGAAAGCGGGTTCAGCCGCCTCAGGGTAAATGCTATAACCTCGATGAAATGTTTGAAGACTTGAATTTCCGGTACTTCTACGGATTGATGGCGCGGCCCGTGCTTGGCTGGAGCCCGTTTGCATCCCGGACGATGCTGGGTCATTATGACCCCTCGCACAACGCGATCGTACTCAGCCGGATTCTCGATCGTCCGGAAACGCCGCGACAGGCGGTAGAGTACGTCCTGTTCCACGAAATGCTCCACCTGCGTCATCCAGCCGAACTCCGGGGCGCGCGGCGTTGCGTGCACACGCGGGCGTTCAAGGACGCAGAGAAACAGTTTGAGGGTCTGCGCGAAGCGAAGGCCCTGCTGCGCTTGTTGTAAGGCGCCTAAGATATACGCGCAAAACGGAGTGCGGCGCGAATCAGTTCCTGGTCTGGCTTAGAGGTGCGCGCCGCACCCTTTGCGCTTCTAAGAGACTGCTGGAGCCGGCGCGGCGATACGAGCCAAATCCAGACGCATCGCTTCGATGGATTCCAGCAAGCCGCGCACGTCCACGTTCCCTAGACTGAATCGCGACGCTGCCAGCCTCAGTTCCACCATCGTCATCGCGCCCAAAAAGACAAGCCGCTGGCGGATCAGGAGCCCGACCAGCTCGGAATGATCCGCTTGCGATTCCGCCACCATGGCGCGCGCCTCGCGGTGCAGACTGCGGAAATCCTGTGCCAGCTCGCGCAAATAGAGACGGAAGATACGTCGGCGCTCGCGACGTAGCTTCGCGCCCATTTCGGGCCGGTAGCCAGGCTGAGCGGCCAGGAAGATGAAATCTTCCTCTGCGAGCAGCCGCGACATCGGCTCGTACCGCTCGAGGGAGAAGCCTTCAGAATCGCTCGACTCTCCCCTTACCAATCCCAATGCAACAGACCAGGCCATTCAGCCCCCTATTCTTGGACAGGATACTAGAAGCTTCCAGGAAATGCAATGGAAATTTAGCGGCTTACACGCCTCTTTCGGACCGTGACAGTTTCATCAAGCTGGCATTTATCGCATCCAATTGTCCACTCATCCGATCCATTGCGGCCGGATCCCAGCGATGGCCGACTACGGTAGTCGTTTTCTCACCCTCTTTTCCTAGGGTGAATAGCCACACGAGCAGACATGTGGACGAAATGACTTGCATGCCGCTATTTAGCGTGCCTAAGTGCCGAACGCTCATGACATTCAACAACAGCATATACGCTGAACGTGAAAGGAATAGAAGGATAAATCCTCCGACGTAAAGCGCCACATTTCGCTTCATCCGGACTGGAAACCAGGTCATAAACAAGGTGATAAGAACCAGGAAAACCAGGACAAAGCTGTCCATGGTACGTTCGAACGAGAAGAAACGATACAGAATCATGGATCGCCCAGGCGGGGCGGTTGGGTCGATCAATAAACCTAATGCTGCGATTCCCGCGGAAGCGAATAGCACCACGGCCACCGTATTCTGTCCGTATTTCGCCAACGCGGGCTGACCGGCAAGCGCCAGCCGGTACAGCTCCAGGACAACGAAAACAACCAGCACGATTTTGATCGATTGGCCGGCGATGTAGGTCCAGCCGTACAGATTCGTGGTTCGTGGGGTAAACAGAAGGGCACACTGTTGCAGCACACCCACTGCGAGGTAAATAAAGAGCCAACGATAGATCGGGGCCAGATGGCTTACCCAAAGCCTTATCAGCAATGCGATCGTGACCGCAATATTTAGGTACCAAATCCCTGATTCAAATGGAGCCAAGCCGCTATCCTGTTTAATTCAAGAGTCTAGCACTGATCGTGGGGCAAGAAGGGAAGGACGGGGTGCGGGAAACTCGGCCGTGCAAACGAGCAGACCTCGCCCCGTGCCGGCTGCCTGGAGTTCCGGCCCTGGGGGCGAGGCTCTCAAATCTCGGAAAATCTAGCGAGCGCAGGGCAGGCAGATCGGTGGCGGAGGGTCCCCGGGGACCACTGCGGAGGTCACACCAAGAATCAATCCAGCCATTACGAGCAATCTCTTCAGCATCGGGTATCTCCTTAGTCAGGGGTTAAAGTAAAAGGCTTACCCGTGTAGTCTAATGCCCTAGTACGCAGTACTAAACAGTACTGGGGAGATTTTCCGAAATCAGAACAAGTCCCGTGCGCGCGTCCATGGCGTAGAATGATCTTTCAGCTCCATGCCTCGATTCAAACCTAAAGGCACGCTGGAACGGACCGCCACGGACGACCTTTGGAGGCATACCCTCTCCAGGATTCCAACGGTGTTCGGCCGCTTCATGTATCTCGCGTCGCTAAGAGATCCGAATTCAGGGATTTACCGGCACCATGGACTGAGCACCTCTTTTGGGCGGGACGACAGCAATCAGGCACTTAAAGATAGCCACCGGCGAACCTTCCGCGAATGGCTCAAGCTTCCGCTCGCGGAGCGCAGCCGGGATCTGGTTCTCTATCTCAGAGACCTTGACGATCCGGAAATCGTGGTCGTCAACCACTGGCTGAGCTCGAAACTGTATCGCGATCAGGTACCCAGCTCGGCTCGAAAAATGGAGCGAGAACTGTTCAACCAGGATTTGGAGATTTTGCTGGAGACCCTCAGGAACTCTTTGGCCGGCGCTGGGACTGGCCAAGCGTCATCGCCACACGGGTGACCTGGCCAACGATCTCGATCTCATCGGGATAGGCGTAAGATTCTGGATCACAATAGGATGCCGGGTGCGGCTGCACCACTAAACGGTCCTCCCGAAGCGTACACCAACCGCAAACGTAGCCTTCCCGATGCTCCAGGAAATAGATGGGGCGTTCAAACTCATTGGCCCAGCCGGAGTTCGCAACGTGGCGCTGCGTGTCGTCGATGACCACCAGCGAACCGGGCGGGATGAGCGGAAACATAGACCAGTCTTCGGTTCCGATCAGGCCGTAGCGGTAATTTCGCAAGTCCAGGCTATTCAATAACATGAGCGGCAACTTACCCCACCGCTGGATCGCGCGGCTCAGGAACACGGTGCGCTTCAGGTCGACACCCGGATCGAGCGCTAGCGGGACCTGGATTTCGCCTTCCTCCGGACGAAATCCCACCATGTGAGTACTAGACTGGCTAATCACGGAAGCGTCCCCCGGCAGAGCGGACAACGAGATTCCGTACCAGGAAAGCACGTCTGTCATATCCAGCCGGTAGATGGCGCAAAGGGAGTAGAGCCTGTAAATTGAAGGCGTTGTGCCTTTGTTTTCAATGTCGGAGAGCCTGCTCAAAGCGACGGTAAACTCTTCGTTTCGATACTTAGCAGAAATCCGGGCGCTCGCTTCTTCGACGTCTCGAAACTTCAACTGCAAGCGCTCGCGGACTCTCTTGAGTTTTTGGCCAGCTTCCTCCATGATAGAAAGTCGAGATGATGCATCGGACCGCCCGTGGGATGTGAAGGCCATAAACCGCCCGGCGCTATGATTATAGCGGCGTATTGACGAATACTGCAAGGCGCTGGCGGGAGACTTGTTCGGAATTCAGAACAGAGAAATTTACAAGTTGGATTTCAAAAGGCGGGCCTTTCCGAGGGCGCCGCAAGGAGATTTTTTGCGCATTATCGTCGGTGTGACCGGAGCTAGCGGTACTATCTACGGATGGAGATTGTTAGAAAAGCTGAGGGCTCGCGAAGACGCGGAAATTCACCTGGTACTAACGCGGTCCGGTGAACGGACGGCTTTTCTGGAACTTGGCAAAACCGCCGCGGATTTTAAGGCTCTGGCGGATTGTTCCTATCCGGTCGAGGACATCGGATGCCGTTTGGCGAGCGGCTCTTTTCCGATCGATTGCATGGTAATCGCGCCCTGCTCGGTGCACACGATGTCAGCTATTGCGGCCGGGATAAGCTCAAACTTGATGATCCGCGCGGCTGATGTGACGCTGAAGGAACACCGGCGCCTGGTGCTCATGATCCGGGAAACGCCGCTGCATCTCGGGCACTTGCGGTCCATGACCGCGCTAGCCGAGATGGGCGCGATCGTCGCGCCGCCGGTGCCCGCCTTTTATCACCACCCAGAGACCGTCGGCGAAATCGTGGATCACAGCGTCGATCGCGTTCTGGATCTGATTGGGTTGCCGTCGCCAGAAGCTCGCCGATGGGACGGACCGGTGCGATGAAGATCAAACCGAACGACCGCATGAAGGTGGCGTTCCAGGGCGAGTTGGGCGCGTTCAGCCAGCAAGCCATCCGGCAGCTTTTGGGCCCCGATGCGGAGCCGGTGCCGCGGCAGCGCTTCGATCAGGTTTTTGCCGCGCTGCGGGCGGGCGAAGTCGACGCCGCCGCGCTTCCCATCGAGAACACGCTGGCCGGATCGGTGCATGAGAATTACGACCTGCTGCTCAAATTCGATTTTGAGATCACCGCCGAGACCAGCGTGCGCATCGTGCACAATCTGATCGCTCCGCCCTCCGTCAAATTCGAACAGATTCGCGACGTATATTCGCACCCAGTGGCGCTCAACCAATGCCTGGATTTTTTCACGAAACACAAGCGGATAGAGCGACGGCCATTCTATGACACCGCCGGCAGCGTAAAAATGATCATGGAAGAGCGCCCTCCTGGTGCGGCGGCGATCGCGTCTGAACTGGCCGCGAAGATTTACGGCGGACGCATCCTGAAGCGCGAGATTGAAGACGACCAGCAGAACTTCACCCGCTTCTTTCTGCTGGAACCTCACGGAGCGCCTCCGCGACAACCTCGCGGAACGGCGCGCAAGCCCTGGAAGACCTCGCTGGTCTTTTCCATTCGCAACCTACCCGGCGCTTTGTTTCGCGCGCTGGGCGCACTGGCGTTGCGGGATCTGGACCTGGTGAAGATCGAGTCGCGTCCGTTGCGCGGAAAGCCGTGGGAATATCTGTTCTATCTCGATTTGGTGGGCCGCCGGGATGAACCTAATGTTCGGAACGCCCTGAGCCACCTAGAGGAAGTCTCGGATTTTCTGCGGGTGTTAGGAAGCTACAAGGCCGCCTGAATCGGGTTTCACTCCACGGTGACTTTGGTCGGCTGTTCCAGCAGCTTCGGCTCGGCGCCCCTGGTCCGGACCATCAAGGCCCAGCGGCCCGGCTTTACGTCCGCTGGAATTTTGAACTTGATTGACTTCTCGGTTTGTTCGGACATGGGAACTTCGATGTCATCCTTGCCGTTGGTTAGATACAGGGCATCCACATTGGCCGGGTCGATGGCTTCCCCGGAGGCGGTGACCATATCGCCCGGTTTGGCGCTAGCGGGGTCGACACTCGTGATCCGCGTCTGTGCATGCAAGGACAGCCCGGACAAAACCAGTGCGGCGTAGCAAATGATTCGAAGGGCGAAACGCATACGTGACTCCTCTTGCCTAGAGAGGAAACTCTATTCCTTTGGAGCGCGGGGCGCAAGGGGGGGTGTGGCTGGCTCAATACAGCAGATAGGCGCGACGCCGCTGCGCGAAGGCTTCCAACTCATCGGTGAAGGTTTGCTCAATGGTCTGAGGGCTGTCGCCGCGCTTCAGGGCGTCAATCACTTTGCGGTTGCCGATGAGAAATCGGCACGCCTCGAAATCGATCTTGCCCGGATAGAGCTTCTGCAACGCGTAGGCGATCTCGAGCCCTAGCCGCACGGAGTCGAACTGCTCTCGATTCACGATCACGAAGCGGACTCCCTCAATCGATTTGCCTTGAAAAACGGCTGCGGTGGGCGTGAAGCGCGTCGCATAAACTCGAACTCCCGGGATGATACGCGCGTTCATGAATTGGGCAAGCTCAGGACCGTGGATCCAATCCGCGCCGATCTGCTCGAAAGGAGCATCGGTGCCCCGCCCCACCGAATAACCGTGCGCAGCTTCGAGCATCGCGATGCCCTCATACAGAAGGTTCGCGTTAAGGCTGCGCAGATTGGGCGAGGGGTCGACCCAGGCGAGGCCGGTCGAATCGAACCAGTCCCCGCGCTGCCAGTTGGTCATTTTGATGACGTGCAGATCTGCGTTGAGTTTGCCTTCGGCGTTGGCCATGGTCGCGAATTCGCCAAGCGTTAGCCCATGCCGGACCGGCATCGCGTAACAGCCGACGAAACTGCTCAGATCCGTTGCCAGTTCTGGACCTTCGACGTGCATCCCCGTTATGGGGTTTGGTCGGTCGAGGACGTAGAACGGCAAGTGCGCCTTGGCGGCGTCCTGAAGGGCGTAGAGCATCGTGCAGGAGTAGGTGTAGAAGCGCGCGCCCGCATCTTGAATGTCGAACACTAAAGCATCTATGTCGCGCAGTTCATCCGAAGTCACCCGCCGACGGCCGTTATCGTAAAGGCTGCGGACCGGCAGACCCGTCGCGGAATCTTTTGAATCGCCGACGTTCTCTTTGTCCTCGGTTCCGTTCAAACCGTGCTCGGGACTGAAGACGACCTTGATTGTCACTCCGGCCTTGAGCATCACATCGATGTTGCGTTTTCCCTGGCGATCGAGGCCCGTATGATTCGTGATCAGGCCGACACGCTTTCCTTGGAGCGGCGTGAACTTCTGCTGTTCGAGCACGTCGAGTCCGGTGAGCACCTGATGATTCGGAAGAATCATGCGGCGCACGCCGGGAGACTCGAGAGTTTCGTTGTAAACGGTCACGCTCACGCAAGGCGCGTTCACGCCAAACGCTGCGGCGGCGATGGTCGCCACTTTTGACCGTAATGACGCGAGGCCCTTGATGCCGTTGGGATGAACGACGTTCGTGAGTAGAATCACATAGGAGTTGGAGCCTGGGTCCATCCAGATCGACGTTCCAGTAAACCCTGTGTGTCCGTAGGAACCGATCGGGTACAATTCGCCGCGATTCGCGGAATAAGAAGAATCGATATCCCAGCCTAGCCCGCGCAGAATCGGCTGATCCGGCGGCGTCGCGGGTGAAGTAAATTTGCGAACGGTGAGCGGCGAAAAGATCCGGACACCGGCGCGTTCTCCCAAACCGAGCATCATTTCCGCATAATGCGAAAGATCGGTCGCAGTGGTGAACAAGCCAGCATGGCCGGCTACGCCGCCCATATAACGCGAAGTCGGGTCATGCACCACGCCTCGCAGCGGCACTCCGGTGGCGGGATCGATTTCGGTGGGCGCGATGCGGGCGCGCAGTGAAGCCGGCGGGCGGAACATCGAATCATGCATGCCCAGCGGCTCGAAGATTTTCTCCTTCGCGTACTCGTCGAGCATTTTCCCGCTAAGCCGATGCACGATTTCGCCGAGCAATTCGAAGTTGATATCGCTGTAGACGAACTGCACGCCGGGCACTCCCGCGGGTTTGTCGGCCAGTGCCTTGCGAATACCGGTTTCGTAACCGGACCACGGCGGTTCGAGCGTCAGGTCGGGACGAAGCCCGGAAAAATGGGTCATCAGGTCCCGAATGGTGATTTCGGTCTTGCCGCCCTGAAACTCGGGCAGGTAAGCGGTCACCGGATCGTTCAGGCGCAACTTTCCTTCCTCGAACAGCTTCATCAGCGACGGCGTTGTGGCGATGACCTTGGTGAGCGATGCCGCGTCAAACATGGTGTCGATGGTCATCGTTTCGCGCGCAGGCACCAGCGCTCTTTGGCCGTAGGCTTTGCGATGCACGATTTTTCCGTCGTGCCCGATGACGAGCACGGCGCCCGGAATCAATCCGTCGCGCACGGCCTGGTCGACGACGGCGTCCAGAGCCGGCGAGGCGGAAAATGTCTCCTG
>JBEKBK010000315.1:0-9808 GCA_050015435.1 Bryobacteraceae bacterium | reverse complement strand
CTCGCTCAGCAGGGCGGCTCCCTTGACGGGCTATCTCCTCCGCCCTCGACGCGAAACGTGATTGAGACTGAGCCCGATGAGGTACCCCAGTCGAGGCACCTTCAGGCCACGGTATCGATGTCTTTCTTCGAGTAAGCAATCGGCATGTTGTCGATCGCAGTCCAGCCGCCTGGAGATAGACGCCTAACGAGCCGCTGCACCAGAGGAAGATGCGCAGCTACCCGTCAGCAATTGACGGCCGCCTATTGACACGCCTCAGGTTGAGAAGTACACTGAGCATGCATGAAGTACGCCACGTGATCTCTACAGTGATCGTGAGCTACGTACTACTATCCATCCAAAGGAGGATCGACTATGCACTCCCCTAACACGCCGTTCGGCTTTACCGGCAGGCGTTCTCCCGATGCAACTCAACAAGCCGCCCTTGACCTTCTCGGAGGCGAACCTCTCGAAGGATCGGGCTTCGAGCACGAAACGCCCGCCACTGAGTTTCAATCTGAGTGGACTTTATCACCAGAACCATCCCAAGGAGGCCTCCGATGAAATCAGAAAGTTCCCAAAACGGGTCTCGAACGACCGAACCAAACAAAGATAGACGTGACTTCCGCCAAGAAGTCACCGACCAAATTGTGCAAATGCTCGAAAGCGGCACCGCGCCGTGGCAAAAACCTTGGAAGGCCGGTGCTCTCGGATTGCCGTTTAACCCTACTACTGAGAACGCATATCGGGGTGGCAATGCCGTTCACCTGATGGCCACGGGACTCCAGCGCGGCTATGACGATCCTCGGTGGGTCACATACAACCAGGCGGCAGAGAAAGGTTGGCAGGTCCGGAAAGGAGAGAAAGCCACACAGATCGAATACTGGGAGTTCCCTTCGAGCAAAGCTGCGACGCCAGAGAATCCTGATAAACCGGCGGACAGCTCACGCGACGAGGACGAGCGCCCAATCCATCGAATCTATAGCGTCTTCAACGCCAAGCAAATTGAGGGAATCGAGCCTTATCGGCCCAAGGCACATCCGGAGTGGGAAGTCGTTCAGAACGGCGAGGAAATCCTCCAAAACTCCGGCGCTAAGATTCTCCATGATCGGAATGACCAGGCATTCTACGACCGCGTCAATGATCTGGTCCGCCTGCCCCCGAAGGCCGCGTTCCCGAACGCCGCTGATTACTACGGCACCGCGCTTCACGAATTAGCGCATTGGAGCGGTCATCCGGATCGGCTCAACCGCGACACCCTTACGGGCAGCTATCAGTTCGGGGACACGAACTACGCCAAGGAGGAGCTCCGCGCTGAGCTCGCAAGTGTGTTTCTTGCCGCCGAGCAGGGCATTCCGCACAACACGGAGCGGCACGCCGCTTACGTGGGCTCCTGGATTCAAGCGCTCAAGAATGACAAGAACGAGATCTTCAAAGCCGCCAAAGACGCGAACCGAGCGGCTGACTTTTTGCTCGCGCTCGAAAAAGAGAAGACGGTCGCCGAAGCTCTCAACGCTATCGACCCGCAGGTTCACCGCGTTGCCATTGATCGGGGAGCGGCGGGAAGTGCGGAAACGAGCCGCACTCAACGGCGCAGCCAGAGGCAGCAAGCTGACCAGCGCGCCTCCGGTAACCCGGCCATCGATCAATCCTTCGCCGAAGTCAAAGCATTGAGCACGCGGGTGCTCGGAGATCAGACCCGCGTCTATAACGCTCAGACGGACAGTGGCATCTATAAGGGCGAGATCATTGGTGAAACCCAGCACCACATCGTACAGCGATTGAGCCCCCACACGACCGTTGCCCACGTAAAGCACTTGATGGACACCGTTCCCGCCGTCGGCGACAGCGTGGTACTCCGCTACGCCGGCGGCAAGATCGACGTTACCGCTTTCGAGCCCAAGGCTTTGGCTAAGGGGCTGGCGCGATGAGCGAACTCCGCCTCTACCGCAGGCCCCCTGATCCGGGCGGCTACATCGGCGGCTACAACTGGGGGCCCGCGCTCGGAGGTGCGGGCCTTCTCGTTTTGTGCAATATCGGAGCCACACAGTGGATTGCACACCGCTTCGCATACCAGGCCGCTCTCGGCCGGCCATGGCTCCGTTTTGCTCATCTGGCGTTTTACCCACCCTTAGATTGGGTCGCCTGGCTATGGAGATACGGCGGTGCAGAAAATCCCGCAATACGGCTGACACTGCTGACAGGAGCCGCGGTTGTCACCGTCGGCAGCGTTCTCACCATCGGCATCTTCGCTCTGTTCAATCTGCAGCGAACCAAACACTTGGCGCAAAACGCCGAAGATCTGCACGGTTCGGCGCGCTGGGCAAGCGGCAAAGACATCCGGGCCACAGGTCTGCTGGACACCCGCCAAGGGGTCTACGTCGGCGGCTGGTATGACGACCAGCAACGGCGGCTTCATTACCTGCGTCATAACGGTCCCGAGCACGTCCTCGCCTTTGCCCCCACACGAACCGGCAAAGGTGTCGGCCTGGTGATTCCGACCCTGCTCGCATGGCGAGAGAGCGCCGTAATCTATGACATCAAGGGCGAGAATTGGGCGAAGACGGCCGGATACCGCCATTCGCAAGGCCATCTGTGCTTCAAATTCTCTCCGGTTGAGCAGTCAGCCTCCCGCTTCAATCCCTTGGCGGAGATCCGCCTGGGAACGCCACGCGATGTATCGGATGCTCAAAACGTTGCCGACATGATCGTCCGCACGGGTCAAGACTCCCCTCAGGAGCGCTATTGGCAAGATGCCGCCGCTTCCATCACCACCGGCATGGTCCTGCACGTCTGCTATGCCGCCGCGGCTGAAGGCCGTGTCGCGAGTCTTGCAGATCTGGCTGGCGTCTTTACGCGGCCGGGCTCGAGTTTCAGGGACACCTTAAATGAACTGTTAAGTTATCCCCACGATCCCGATTCCACGCACGAATGGCGAACGCCTGACCGCGATCGAACCGCGACACACCCTGTCGTGCGGGAAAAGGTTCAGGAGATGCTCGACAAGGAGGACAAGGATTTTAGCGGCGTCCTGTCCACGGCGAAGACGGCGTTAGCGCTTTACAGCGATCCTCTGGTTTCACAAAACATCTCCGCCAGCGATTTCACCATCCAGGACCTGGTCAACAACGAGCGCCCCGTATCTCTCTATCTGGTCGTTCCCCCTTCGGACAAGATTCGTCTTCGGCCTCTGATCCGTCTGATCTTCACCATGATCGTGAATCGGCTCACGGAACGCATGGCGTTCGAGGGCAGCGACCAAAAGCGAAACAAGCACCGGCTTCTGTTTCTCATCGATGAGTTTCCGTCCCTGCACCGCATGGAACTGTTCGCCGATGCGCTCAGCTACATGGCCGGCTACGGACTCAAGGCCTACCTAATCACTCAGGACATCCGGCAAATTGTGGATCAGTACGGCCCGAACGAGTCGATCGTTTCCAATTGTCATGTTCGGGTGGCGTATGCGCCGAACCAGTACGACACCGCGGAACTGCTCTCGAAGATGACTGGGAGCACCACGGTTCAGAAAGCCTCCTTCAACTTCTCCGGTTCGCGCCTTTCTCCGGTGATGAATCACGTCAATGCCAGCGTGGATCACATTGAACGGCCCCTGATGACACCGGATGAAGTGATGCGGCTGCGGCCGGCCACCAAACAAGGACAGGGCTCGACGGAGCAGATCACCGCGCCCGGCGACATGCTGATCTTTGTCGCCGGCCACTTCACGATTTACGGAACCCAAATGCTCTACTTCAGCGACCCGGTCCTGCGGGCGCGTGCGGCCATCGCGCCTCCCGTTCGACTCGTCACCCTCGTTGACAGCAAACCGGTGGCTCAGTTGCCGCCTGAACGCACTCATCACGTCATCAGCCGTACAGAGATGGATACCGGAACCGCCGTTTCCAGCGATGACGACTTTTCAAGCGCCATGGAAGCAGCGTTCTACAGTGAACTTCAACCCCGAACCCATGGCACCCCGCGCCAAGCCGACCCGCCTATTGGGTTCAAAAGCCAACCCCGACCTTCTCTTCCTGAAGCTTATCTCGAAGAACTTGACGCAACCCGTGTTTCAAATGAACAACCTAAATCGAAAAGGAGCTCTGACTAAAATGCAAAAAAATGAAATGCAACTCGCTGGATACCTCGCTGCCAAACCCACCCTTCGTGCGCTGCCCTCGGGGACCAAGGTCGCCAATGTGCGCATGGGGGAAAGTTACCGCTATACCGACAAGCAGACGAAGACACCGCGGGAACACACGAACTGGCACACCCTGGTCTTCTATGGAATCCTCGCTGAGATCGCCGCGACGTTCGACAAAGGCGACAACGTCTATGTCGAAGGAAGTCTCCAGACCCGCCAGTTCACTCCGAAGGATGCCAGCCAGCGAACCGTCTACGAAATCATCGTAAAGAGCTGCCACCTCGTGGAAGCTCCACGCACCAAGCACGAGCCGCCGGCCGCCAATGCACCCGGAGTTGAGTACGACTCGGCTGCGGATCAGCCCGCTTCAGCGATGGCATCGAATCAGCATGAGTGGCCGGCGTAATGGAAAAGCCCT
Organism: Bryobacteraceae bacterium; assembly: GCA_050015435.1. Lineage (GTDB taxonomy): Bacteria > Acidobacteriota > Terriglobia > Bryobacterales > Bryobacteraceae > Palsa-187. The sequence continues at coordinate 5,270 of JBEKBK010000315.1, read as the reverse complement.
CCGCGTGCTTCTGGCCTTGGGGACCGTGACCGCCTGCGTGGTCACGATCCCGGGCCTGTCAGGACTGCGGATCAACACCACGAACTCCCTTCCAAGGGGCGCCTATCTCATCACCGATGATCTAGCAGCGCCACTCGTCGAGTTCTGCCCGGAGGGCGTTTTCTCCGCACTTTCGGCGGCGCGCGGCTATCGGCCCCCTGGTCTTTGCCCGGACGGCGCTGCCCCGCTGCTGAAACCGGTGATCGCGCGCTCAGGCGATACAGTCGTTATTTCGGAGGCCGGCATATGCGTGAACGGAAGACTGTTACCCAACACTTCGCCCCGGCGCGTCGACAGCATCGGAAGACCCCTGACAGCCTGGCCGCGAGGCACCTATGTGGTTGACCCCACCGACGTCTGGGTCGCTTCGACCTACCACCCCAGCAGTTTTGACAGCCGGTACTTCGGGCCCATCTCCATTCACCGAATCTGGCATCGACTGAGGCCCCTATGGGTAGTTGGCTCATCCACCATCGAACAATAGCAGGAACCCTGGCCGCGGCCGTTGCCGGCGCCATCGCCTGGAGCGGGCATGCCTCCGCGCTCGCGTTCAGTTTCTGTTTCTTGCTCGCGTTCCTGGTGCAAGCCCGTCGCTCGGCAGCCTACATGGTTGCTCTTGCCTACTACGCGGCTTCCAGTTGGCCGCTCATACCGGGCGCGAACACGTTCTTTGGACCGAATTCCAATCCTTGGCAGGGGGTGGCGTTGTGGCTCACGGCAAGTCTTCTCGTGGCCATACCCTGGGGGCTGTTCTTTTTCGAAGCCTGGCCGGCCCGCTTTTGTTCGGTTCCGGTCGCGCTGGCAGCCACCACGCTGCCGCCTCTAGGCCTCATCGGATGGGCCTCTCCGATCACCAGCGCAGGGATGCTGTTCCCAGGCACAGGTTGGCTTGGAATCACCGCGGTACTTTTCTTGCCGGCGGTCGTTCTTCGTCGCCCACGTGTGGGCCTGGTGGTGACTGCGGCGTGTATTGCCGTCGCGAACATACTGTCTCCAGGCCAACCGCCACTTCCAAAGGGTTGGGAGGCAGCGAATACAACCTTTGGGCCGAGCAACTTAGAGCTTTCAGACCCGATCCGCGAGTTTCGGCATGCTGAATGGATTCAAGAGCAAGCGCTGAATTCGAACGCCCACGTCATCGTATTTCCGGAGGCGGCGGTGTCGCGTTGGAACGACGCGACCGAGGCGTTTTGGCAATCCGCGCTCGCTGCCTTAGCGATCGAGGGCAAAACCATCGTTTTGGGCACGACTGTTCCTGTTGCCGGGAGTCCCCAACGGCTCAACACCGTCGTCATTAGAGGTGCGAATGGACCCGCCGCTATTGTTCAGCGTATTCCGGTGCCAATTTCGATGTGGCAGCCACTGGGTGAATCCGGCTACCCGTTACGACTCGGCGACGCCGGGACAGTCCCGATTGCGGGTCAGCGCGCGGGCGCACTGATCTGCTACGAGCTGCTCCTCACCTGGCCTGTCCTCAGCCTGAGCTTGGAGCATCCGACCGTTTTGGTCGGTGTCGCAAACGATTACTGGGCCAGCCGAACGCCAATCCCCGCCGTTCAGCGTGCGGCTCTTTTTGCCTGGGCGCGGCTGTTCCGGTTGCCTTGTCTTATCGCCGTCAACACGTGAGTATCCCCCATGGATGATCGAGTCTTTTTGAGAACTTCGCGCAAACGGAGCACGGCGCGAAACAGTTCCTGACCCGTTTTGCGGTGCGCGCCGCACCCTTTGCGCTTCTGACTTACTTCCCTGTTTCGCCCTAAACGAGAGCATCGCCGCCAGAGGCGGAGGCGAGCACTTTTTCGTGAAAACCCATAGACTGACTCTTCAAAATATTGTTTACTGTCCTCGCGGTCACGCCGTCGGAACCAGGGCGATACCGAGCCAAGATCGGATTCGCAAAATCCTACCGCGTTCAGGACTGCCAGTCCGTCGAATCATTCTCGGAAACCGATTCGGGCCAGAAAGGTTAGCGAGATAGAGCCGCAGGAAACCACATCGGAAGGGTTCAGACACGTCCGCGAATTGCTGCCGGATGAGTTTGATCACGTTATCGGACGTCCCGTTGTTACCCGAAACGATCTGGCCTTCACTCACTCGATCTTTGTGCAGTGCTTCCTTCCGATGCGGGCCCTTCCGAAGTCGCGGAATCAGCACTGGGAGGTGACCCACGGTAGTGCAAGCATGGCGATTGAAGCCGGGCGTCTGGCGGATCCACGAAGACCAGGCCATTGGGAGAACCAGGAAGTGCCCGCCGGCCCCAAGGCACGGTTGCTATTCGCATACATTAATGACTTCGCCATCCGGCACAACACGCCGACCATTGACCTTGGGCGAAGTCTCCGGGCCTTCATGGAAAAGAACAGGATGCCGATTGGAGGGCCAAACGGCCGTGAACTGACCAAACAACTAAAGAACATCGCAGCGTCCCGCATTCTTCTAGGGGTCTGGGGTGAGCGCAAAGTGAGCACACGGCAGGCCCGAATTGTGGCCGGAATCGATTTTTGGATCGATCGAAACCCTCATCAGCCCACACTATGGCAGCCGGAGATGCACCTTGCACCGGAATACTTCCAGGCCCTCGATCTGCACCGCGTGCCCGTCTACTTTCCCGCCCTTCTGAGGCTTCAAGCCAATCCGCGGGCCATGGACGTATTTTGCTGGCTGGTATATCGGATGAGATCCGTCACATTCCCGGTCAAGATACCCTATGCCGCCCTGCACCCGGTTTTCGGGGCGAGCATCAAACTTCTGAAGCATTTCAAGGTCGAATTCCACAAAGCCGTCGTGGCCGCCCATGAGTTCTATCCCGAAGGACGAGTCGAGTTCAAAGAGGACTACTTCATGCTGTACCGGTCGCCGGATCTGATCCCGGCTGAGGCTCCTCCGGGGCGCCTGTGGAGTACCTTGTGAATCAGCCCTTTTTCGTGTGATACTTCCCGACCAGCTGCTTCGACGGACCAGTGTGATACTTCCCGACCAATCCCGTGATAGTTTCCGACCAGAAGTTACAGAAGGCATTGATAACGCTGTGTTTTGGAACGGCTGAGATCTTGTTTCTTCTGAGATATCACTGATAGTGGTCTCAGTGGAAATGTGGATAACTTTATGGGATGCGACACCCACGCATCCGCCGAGCAAGGCGATCGAGAAAGGACGACCAAATAGTCGCGGCGCGATAGGAGATGATGCGCTTCGAAGCTGCCCTCCGTGGCGAGTCTGAAAAGATAACACTGGCTTCTGTCAACGCCGGGCTAGCGCACTCAGTTAGGAATAGGTTCACCAGGCGGCTGAACCTCACCGGGGACCAGGTTTGCGTTCGGCCGTCCAAATAGAGGGCTTGGGATTTTGTTTCTGCTCGATGTAGGGGAGTATTGCTTTCTCCCGATCCCACGACGACCTCGGTGGACACAACGCTCTAGGGTGCCGTGCAAACTATTTCCGGACTTTGTCATCTTCCGGATGCATTGGTATCCACGACCAAATGGACCCGGTCGTGGCATAAAGTCACGGACCTCGCTAACTGATTTTGGATTTCGAGCCGCGATCCGCGTTCAGGGATCTTGCGTACGCCACCAACAGCGCATGCAGCCAAAAGCGCCCAGCGCCTACGGGTTCGAGTAGACCCCGCGAGATGAACAGGTTCGTCATCTGCTTGGGATCGTTCGCGATTCCGAGCCACAGCGCGTTGAGCGCCTGTTGATTGAACGTGGCCGGCTTTTCGACACATGGTGCCAGGAAGGCGAAGCACATTTGAGCCTTCGGATCCAGGACATTGATGCTCTTCTTCAAGAGTGCACCTATCTTGGGACCGCCGGGAGCATCCTTGTCGAGAAGATTCGCCGGATCTCGCAGGTGTCTGAGTAGTTGTGTTACTCCCAATCCGTCCGGCCCTTTTCGTTGTTCCTCCCGGAGGAGCCGTCCGGCTACTTGTAGCGCCAGCGGAAGACATTCCAGCTCCTTGGCCAATTCTTGTGATTCAACGGGGTGCAGAGCGACAACGCTCAAGGCGAGTTCTTTGAGAAGCGCCACTGAATTGTCCTCGCTAAGCACCTTGAGATGGTAAATGTCCTGTTCGCTGGGTGCAATTGCATTGGCGACTTCGGGGACCCGCGTCGTCACCAGAGTCGCGCAGCACGCGCCGCCGACCATCAGGTCGAAGGCTGGCTCAGGCGTCCACACATCGTCAATGATGATCAGCAGCCGTTGCTGACCGAGAAAAGCGGTCAGCCTCGCGCGCGCATACTTCGCATCTTTCTCCCGATCGATGTCCAGGCCAAGCGTGCGCCCCCAAGCCTTTAGCTCCGCCAGCGAATCTGGCGACTGACCTAAAGATACCCAGAGACAGCCTTCAAAGCTGCGCCTCAACTCGGGATCGTGAGCCAGCCGCGCCGCCGTCGTCGTCTTCCCGACCCCCGGCAATCCGTGGACAGTGACCAGCGTCTGTAGCGCGATCGACTCGCCTGCTGGCGCGGTCAGGTCCTCCAGAGACTTGCCCAGAGCCTTCGCTATTCGAGCAGCCGTACCTAGCCAAATTGGCTCACCGCGTTCCGCCTTCCGGATAACGTCCACTCCCAAATTCGCGCCCGCGGCAAGGTCTTCAACGGTTGCCGGAATTCCGTCCTTCTTGGTAAGGAGTCCCCGAGCTTCCTTTAATCGCGAACCATACAGACGGACGACGCCGGGTCTTAGTTTTTCGACGTTCTTTGTGAGCAGAGCCTTGAGTTTTCCGAGATCCTCGTCGCGACCGACGATTTGCGAAGGGGCGGGCGGCCAACTGCCGATTTGGGAGAACACGGCGGGCATGATGGTACTTTCGATACCAACAAGATACTGCAAACGTACGCCTCCATGCACCCATGAACCCTTTGATGCGTTCCCGCGCATGCCGGCGTGTCATTTGTGCTATGTCAGGCAGACCATGGATTACACATGCCGAGTCGCCGCGCATCGGGCGGCGCGTCTACATCGCGGGATCAACGATGCGCTGCGCAAAGTGACGAACAGAGATGTCCGACACTGGGCATACGGAATGGTGGAAAACCCCGAACCCGGTCTGGGCAGTTGGACATTGCCAAGTGAAACTTTTCGAACACCGACAATGTTGCCAATCGTGAGTTTCCGGTAAGCGTGCGTGACTACGATTGAGCCAGCTGATAGGGTGTGCCAAGGGCGGGAGGCCCGACGGCATGGCACAGGAGGCGGGGCTTTATCGGGACGACGTAGAGCAGGTG
>JBEKBK010000314.1:0-9830 GCA_050015435.1 Bryobacteraceae bacterium | reverse complement strand
CCATACCTCCCACCTTCCCCGGCCCGCGAGGCGTTACCCCCGCGTTCGGATATAGCGCTCCTCATTCGGGCGCCAGAGGGACTTCAACCCTCCTGAGCGACGCGCTGCTCAGCGCACACTACGGAGCAGTCCGCCCCTGCTTGGCCCATCGGTACTTTCAGCCTCGCGGTTCGGCCGCTTGAGCCTTTTCCCTTAACAGAGCCAACCAGGTTCTCAAGTTCCGTACAAAAGCCCGGACCAGCCTCACGCCTGCTCTGCACCGGACACCACCTGGCCAGTAAGCAAGTTATTGGCCGGTTATGGCCGTGATACGGGAGCTATCCGCCGGGGGTGCGTCGTGGTTGCCAGGGCGAAAGCGCCTCGAAGCCTGTCACTCTCACGAGAGATGATCCTTCGCGCCTAGTTCGCCACCGGATCCAAGCCCATGGCGAGGCGGCCGGTGAAACGGTGTTGCTTCTTCGGCTGCATTGGGTGGAACAGCGCGGCCTGCGCATCGCGCAGCATTCTATCGAGTCCCGAAGCGCGGAAGTAGCCGCTGCCACCCGTCGCCTCAAGCGCCTTGTCGGCCGTGCGTTTGACCGCGTCCCCCACAATCGTCTTGCGGATCAGAGAGCGGTTGGCGTGCTCGACGGTGATCTCGACATCCAGATCATTCACGTTCGAAATCATACTTTCAAGTGCGATCTGCGCAGTGGTCAGCTCGTTCTTCATCTCGCCAATCAGGAGTGCGCTTACTCCGTCATCGCCGTTGCGTGCCGCGCTGGCACGAGCCTTTTCGGCGGCGGCCTCGGCCACGCCGACGTATGCCGCGCAGATCAACGGCAGGGCGACTGTGAGAATTACATTCCACACAGGGTGGTACTCGCCGCAAGGCCGCCGCAGCACAATCGCCTGCTCGGGGACGAAGACATGATCGAGAGCGACCGTATGAGACCCGGTGCCGCGCATCCCCATCGTTTCCCAAACTCGGTCGATGCGAACCCCCTCGGCGGCCATCGAAACAGGGAAATGCAGAACCTGGCGCCCCGCAATCGGGTCGTCATATTGACCGCTGGTCACCAGCAGATCGCCAGCTAGGCAGCCGCTTGCGAAAACCTTCTTAGCCGTAAACCGGTAACCTCCCTCGCAAGGCTCAAGGATGCCGTTGGAGGCCAGCCAATCCGTGGCACCGGTGGTTATGAGAATCTTCTCGCCGTCGGCAACTGCGCGCAAGAGTTTCTCGCCAGGTTTGCCGTGGCGGTAGTTCCATAGCGCGGCGGCGATCAGGTGCTGGTGCATCGAGAACGTGAGCGCCGTCGAGCCGCAGCACCGGCCCAAGCCGCGGATCAGGCTACAAACCTCGCTATAGGAAAGGCCGCCGCCACCGAGTTCCTTAGGCACAAGTGCGGAAAAGAGCCTCGCATCGCGCATCTCCGCGTAGTTTTCGGCGACGAAACCATCGGAGCGGTCATACGCAGCGGCCCGCTCGGCGAATGCCGGGCCGAGATCCGCAAGGGTTTGTTTCCAGTCAAGGTCAAGGGCGGTTGTCATGTTCCTCCTCCTTCCAACGGTTGTTGAGTTCTAAGGAGAAGTGTGCCGGATTCCGATCCGCCCAGATAGTTCATAATCTGAAGCGTCGGTAGAATGGAGGGAACATGGCTGCACGCAAAGGATATGGACAATTCTGTCCGGTAGCGAAGGCCGCCGAGATCTTCGCGGAACGGTGGACGCCCCTGGTGCTGCGCGAACTGATTGTCGGCAGCCAGCGTTTCAACGAGTTGCGTCGAGGATTGCCGCTGATGTCCTCGGCGCTGCTCTCTCAACGGCTCAAGGAACTCGAGTACGCTGGCATCGTCGAGCACCGTTCAGGCGCGCGCAAGAACGCGGAGTATCACCTGACCGAGGCGGGCCAGGAACTGCGGCCGATCATTGAGGCGCTGGGGTTCTGGGGCGCGCGCTGGATGCGCAGCCGACTCACCAACGAGGACTACGACCCAAGCCTGTTGATGTGGGACATACGCCGCAACCTCGACGTTCAGCGTTTGCCCGAAGGGCAGCGTACGGTGATCGAGATCAACCTTCACGGGGCCGAACCAGCCGTGCGGCGGTGGTGGCTGGTCGTCGACGCGGGCGAGGTGGACCTTTGCATGAAAGATCCCGGATATGAGGTGAGCTTGCGTTTATCGGCCGAACTGAGAGCGATGGTCGATGTCTGGACGGGGCGTCAGTCGATGGACGCAGCGATGCGAGCCGGCAAACTCACGTTCGAGGGGTCGCGGACGCTGGCTTCGAGCTTTCGGAAGTGCCTAAAGCTCAGCCCCTTCGCGCGAGCGGCAAGCTGAGATAACGGTCTGACTGGGAAAGCGTTGGTTGGATAGCGGAAGGATGGTCGGCTACGCGTCCATAAACAAAACTAATGGCGGATTGGCCGTCATTTACGGAGAAACAGCCATCGTTGGACAGAGCGGATCGCATCGTGTGCCGATGGGAAAAACACAAAGGGGGGCACCTGCGTACCGGCGGTGGAAACCTACCGCAAAGCGCCGGAAAAGGTAGTTCGGGCGCTGGGGATCGATGTAGACCGGGCAGCGGCCCATGCGGCGATGGGATACCTCCAGTGACCCACGACAGAGATTGGGCCGGTGCGGGTGTTTCCTTTAAGCGGGCGCGGGAGTTGGACCCGAGCAACGACAACGTGATCCGAGGCGCGACCTCGCTGGCAATGAATCTGAGCGGCGGGGGGCCTTGTGCGCTCCTGTCGAGCGCTGGCGCATCACTTACCCCAGTCCTTCATGGGCATGGTTTGACAATAGCAGGTGTTGGTGGCGGTGGAGTTCATGGCCGACGGCTCCGAAGTCCAACCCAGCGCGACCAGCAACACAAACAGAAAAGTAAACATGGTAATCAATCTCCTTTGGTTTAAGATCGCCAGTTGTTGTTTAACTGGCTTCACCTTATAAAGCGCAGGCCGCCGGAAAAGGGGATCATGATATTTTCGTTTGCTTGGGGAAAAACACAATGCGGGGGCACGTTTGCAAGAGGCGATTCTCTTCGTGCCTTCCATTCGGCTATGCGAATGCGGCATTGATCAGGTATTCGAAACGCCACCGAAGTCTATGCCACGCATCTCTCTCGTCTCGCTGCATCCAGCTTGACTACCCGGACCACGGACTCCAGTCGGCAAAGAGTACTCCGCCGCGTGCGGTGGCCACTCTTGTTGAGCGCGACCGCGATGGCGCGGAAGCTATGGCCCGCGGCGCGCATCCGCCGGATTTCCCCCAACGCCGCCTGCTCGGCCGGATCTTTCTCCAGATGCAAACCGTCGGCACCCAGTCTGTATCCAAACTCGGTGTTGCCAACCCGCTCACCCTTGCCGCGCTTGGTGCCGCAGGGCGTCGCGTGTCCGCTCGCCGATCGCCTCGCGCTCCCATTGGGACACCGCTCCCATGATGGTGATCATCAAGCGCCCCGCCGCCGAGCCGGTGTCCAGCGACTCGGCTACCGAGATTAGCGCGACCTTGCGCTTCTCGAACAACTCCAGCAGCCTGCACAGGTCCTTTACACTGCGGGTGAGCCGGTCTAGTTTAGCGACGATCACGGACTCGATTTTCCCGGCATTCACCAGACCAAGCAGACGTTGCAGGCCGGGGCGGTTCAGAGACTTCGCGGATTCGCCGCCGTCCACGATGACTTCAAGTAGTTCCGCTCCCTGCACAGTGGCCATCGCACGAATCTTGGCTTCTTGCGCTTCGAGCCAAACGCCCTGCTCTGCCTGTCGATCAGTGGACACTCGAACGTAGCCGATAGCCGTCATGTCACACAGCATTGATCGCGTGAGCCTAAGAGTTCAAGTCCCAGGCGGGCAAGATTTCCAAAGGGAAGGCCCAAACGAACCATTGCCCACGCAACGAACGCGTGCCGGCCGTTCGGAAAACCCTCTCAAGAGCTGGCGACACCAACATTGCAAACACAGCCACTTAGGCACGCACATTTGCGGTTCGGAAAACATGTGATTTCCGAACGGCTCGGACTGCGCCCATGCGGCGCCTCTTCGCGCGCCCGGCGCGGTTTTACCCGCGATCGGAGCGTCGGCCGGCAACGACCCGGGAAGTCATCAACGTGATCAAGGAAATGATCCTGGCGATCACTTGAATCATTCGGAGGGTTTGGTTAGAAAATCTGACACCTTGGCTTGCTTTTTTAAAGGGTGCCAAGACCCTGCAAGTTGTAGCTTGGTGTTAACAGATTCTCGACCTCACGCCGAAGATCCCGATCGTCGCCACAGGCAGAGGCGAGAAATCCGGCCCGTTGATCCGTAGGCAGCTCGATCGCACGATGAAACAAGCTCTCTATCCGCTGAAAACGTTCAGGGGTCATGAGCGTCTTGAATTCATTATCATACCCTCTGAATCGCCGTGAATCTTGTCTGCTCTTATAACCGAGAGCGCCTATCGAGACGCTCATCATTGTGAGCACGCGGAGAGAGACCCACTGGGATTTAGAGAGCCTGGTTGCTGCTCCTTCGCCGGACGTCGCCTCCGCCGCAGGAACCGTCCCGCCCTCCTCTGCAAAGTGGTAGCCCCAGCCGGACAACGTAACGACGGTCACCGGGCGTCTCTCCCAGGGCCTTACGCAACACAAAGATGTTCTGCGTGAGGTTGGACTCTTCGACGAAGGTGTCCGGCCAGACGGTCTTCATCAGGTCTTCCTTCAGAACCACTTTGTTGAACGCCTACGATCCCTACTCTTTCAACGCCGTACCGCCCCTCCCGATGTTCTTTACGGCCTCCAATAACTTGTTCTACTTCGACCGCAACGGCGCAGAATCGTTTTACGTCCAGGGAGGCTGTACATACGCCGGCGAGGCCTACACGGCGTACCAGCAGTGGACCAGCAACCTCTATTGGCGGACCGATGGCGCGTTTGGTACCGATCCGCAGGCATTTCATGTGCAACAGAGCCTCGATGCGAGTGGTAATTGCGGTAATCAAAAACTATGGACGTATTACAATATCGCCGGCTGGCGGGCGCTGGGTGAAGACGTTCAAAGTGTGGCCAGAATCCCGGGTTCAATAATCCGGCTTATCCGGCGGACGATTACTCGCTGCCCAAGGGGTCGCCCGGTGTGGGATTCGTTGTATTTGATCCCACTCAAGCCGGCCGGTCGAATCCCGTGATCAATCCTCCGGCGGTTCCGGCCACGTTCCCAACCAATACCTTCAATCCGGCGACGGATTTCTAGCCACTCAACAAGTCTGTCTGGAGCTCGGGGTTGAAGTTGGGCTGGACCGTACCGAAGGAATTTCCACCTCGTATCCCCTGGGTGTCGGCGACCCAAGCCGGTTCCTGGCGCGATTTCTGCGGCCCGCATAGGTGGGGAAATACGCCCACCAATTCTCCGCGTACAGTTTACTCCGATCATTGTCGATCCTTATAATCTCAGCATGGCTTGCAAGGAACGCGATGCACTCGCGGATCGATACGCCGCTGCCGCAGAATCCTATCGGAAAGCGATCGCGCATTTCAATGGTGTAAGTGGAGCGGACTTCCAGCAGGCCTGGGATGCGTCGGTAGATCTGCTCCAAGCTCGGGAGCGCGCCTCTTTCCGTCGCGCGTGGCGGCGAAGACCAGACGGCGTCCGTCGGGTGAAATTGCGGGCAGACTGGTTAGTACGGGGCTCGTCAATTCGATGGTCGTTTTGTCGGGAGGCGCGATCGAGAATTTGAGAACGCGAATCGGGGTTGGAGCACGCCGGTAGTAGGCGGCCGCCAACATCAGAGTAGTTGCAAGGAGCAGGGCCGCGGCGATCCACGACAATCTTCCGAGCCGCGACCGCGAAGGAGCGGAGCCTGCGATCGCTTCGCCGGGCGCGCTGGCGATCCACTCCAGTTCCCGCTTCAGGTCACGGGCCGATTGCCAGCGTTCCTCAGGGTCCTTTGCAAGGCAGGTCTTCAGCGCGTGGTCCAGCGCCGGAGGCGCAATGTCCGCCACGGAAGGCGCCGGGCGTTCCATGATCGCCGCAATCACACTGGCCGGAGACGAGCCCTCAAAGGCGCGCTTGCCGGTGAGCATTTCATACAGCACCAAGCCAAACGAGAAAATGTCGCTGCGAGAGTCGATCTCCTGTCCGGTGGCTTGCGCCTGCAACTGCTCGGGCGACATGTAGTACAGCGTGCCCACGATCTCGTTCTTTCCAGTGAGCGCCATGGTGAGCGTGGCTTCATCCGGCGGCTTAGCCGCTTGTGCTGCCGTGCTCAATTTCGCCAGGCCGAAGTCCAGCAGCTTGATGCCGGCTTTGGTGACGAGAATGTTCGCGGGCTTCAAGTCGCGATGAGTGATGCCCTTCTTGTGCGCGGCATCGAGAGCATCGCACATCTGTGCGGCATACTTCAGTGCCAGATGGTTATCGAGGTCGTACAGCAAGACGACATTTGCGTTCTGCGCGTCGAAGGGCGTTTCGTCACCGGCGCGGATACGGAGTACCTCAGCGCCAGACTGGACGAGCTAAAGCGGCTCAACCGCGGAAAAGTTCTGGTTGACCTTCGCGAGATGCCCTATATCGGTTCCACCGGTATCGGTTTTATCGTGGGCATTTTCACGTCGGTCGCGAGGAACTCCGGACAATTCGTGCTGGTGGGCCTGCAGCCACGAGTGCACGAAGTATTCCGTCTGACGCGGCTTGGCACGATCATTCCCTCGGCGCCAGACGTAGCATCAGGCTTGGCTACGCTCCGCGCCGAGGGTTCCCCAGCCGGCGGCGTCTGACCCCCTTCGGCCTGCGTGCTTTTACACTGGGGCTGAAGGTCCGGGGAAACTATGCGACGCCGTGTCCTCGTTCGCAAAAATAGCGAACACCGCAGTGAGCTTGGTCATCTCCAGGAGCTGGGTGATACGTGGCTGAGGGTTGACGAGCTTGATGTCGCCACCGAGTTTCCGCACCGTCGTGCACGCCGCCACCATCTCACCCATGAGGGCGCTGTCCATATAAGTTAGATCCGCAAGATTCAGAAGGAAGTGGACGTGGCCGGCGGCCGCCAGTTTGTGGATGGTATCCCGGAGCGCTCCAGCGCCCTCTCCAGCCGTGATCCTGCCACTGAGATCCACACTCGTGATATTGCCGACTTGGCGCGATGGATGCGTCATGATGGGGCCTTCTCTGTCAATAAAAGAGAACCTTATTATACAAATCGAGGGCGCAGGGGGATCTCGCAGGTTCTGAGCGAGCCCGAAGGCATCGTGAAACGGATCGCGAAGTGCGGCGGCGCGTGATAGGCTGCAACGAAGGAGCAAGGAAATGCCGCAAGATGATACCCAAACAGTCCGGTCTTTCTACCACGCGTTCGCGCGGCGAGATGCTCAACTCTTGACCGAGTTGCTCGATCCGCAAATAGAGTGGACCTCGGCGGAGAACTTCCTCTACGCGGACCAAAGTCCCTATGTTGGCGTAGACGCCGTGCTCAAGCTGCTCTTCGGGAGGCTCCTCGTCGATTGGGATGACTTTGCGATGAGTCCCGGAGAGATTTTGGGCGGCGGCGAGATTGTGATTGCGAGGGGGCGTTTCCGGGGAACGTTCAAAGCCAACGGGGCGCCGATCAATGCCCAGTTTGCGCAGGTGTTTCAATTCAAGGACGGCAAGGTTGCCAAATGCCAGATGTACACGGACACAGCCCAATTCAAGGAAACAATTAGCCGGATTCGCTCGGTGAGTGCGTAACGATCGGAGTCTGCCGTTCAAGTCTCACGGCTTACGAATAAGCGGGGCGGGATCGGATGGCAGATCCTTAGTGAATGCTCTGGGATGACTTGAGCTGAACGACTTTCGGTTGGTCCACATGAACACTGACAACCCTAGAAGTTGTGACAGGTCGGTCGTCGTTCAGAAAAAACATCAAGCGCATTCCGGGCTCGATAAGGCCCACCTCCAACGCACCTTCTTTGTTTATGGAGCCCTGTAGGTGCGCCGGCACAGGACGAGGGCAGTACTCAGGATGACCAGAAATGCGGATCGCATCCCCGCCGAGGCATTCTATGCGGTAGTGACGGCTCTTGGTCTCTACATCGACCAACGAGCCCGGACGCAGACTTTTCAGATCTACGCCTTCGAGAACTTCGGAAGGTGTCGTCATAAGCGCTTCCACAGAAGGAGGGGCAATTGGGTAGCCATAACGTTGCAGTTTCTTATCAGTAGATTAGAAGCAGCAAAGAGGCGCCGATGCGAAATTTTAGAGGTGTCACCCCCAAACCCTGCGCCTCTACACACAGCCCGTTCGCGAAGCCGAGTTTCGAGCGGAATCGAGTTGCAGGTCGAACAGGCCGTCGCTGCACCGACCACCGTGATCAACCGACCTGCCGAAGAAATTACGCAAGCCACTTGGACGATTGATCCGACCGCACGTATATTCAATCCATTCTGCGATTTTGGTGTCGCGGACAAACGATTGTCCGTACCATATTTATGGTGCTGGCTGAGCGGGAGTAATTCAGTTGGAGGAATGCCAGCTTCTGCCACCCTCTTTATTTTCTGTCACTTCCATTCATTTGCGGTCTTTCCTTCTGTCTAAGATGCTGGAGAGGTGGTTGGAAACCATGGTTTCACGGCCAACAGTGGATCCGAGCTGGTCGTAATAGTAATACTCGATGCCGGCGTTAGGGAAGTAGCTGTCGAAGGCTTCGAAGTATTCGTGGGTGGCGCCGGGTCCGCCGTGCAGCAGGAGCACCTTGATCTTGGGATTATTGCCCACGCGTTTGGTCCAGACGCGGAACGTGCCTTTGGGCGTCTGAATGGGGATCATCTTGACGCCGCCAGTCAGGACGTCGTCACGGCCGGAAGAATCGAGGTAGGGCACCGTGGCGGCGTTCTGCGGCGCGGGTGGCGCGCTGCAGGCCGCGAGAAACCCGGCAGCAAGGACCAAGAACGGTGGGGGGCGCGTCATTTGGGTTTTCTGACTTTAGCACAACAGTTGCCGTGCAGTTCGGGTGCCGATACCCGATCAAGAAGCACCCAAGTCTGAATAGTGCAACATCGCCGGCACGACTGGATACGACTTTCTGAATCTGGCGGGTGGGCTCTTTATCGATCCCCGCGGAGAGGCTCCGCTGAACGAGCTGTATCGCGATTTTACCGGGGAACCGGTGGACTTCAACGCCGTGGCTCGTGATAAAAAGGCTCTGGTTCTTCGGGACATTTTGGGCAGCGATATCAATCGCCTCACGGCGTCCGCCAACAAAACGACGTCAGGGCGTTACCTTGACTTTTATATCCTGATCCGCCGTCAACCCGCCATCGGAAGCGTGCCACCGCAGCACATATTCGCCGGGCTCGCTGAAAGTGACCTGTGCTTCCCACTTGCCATCCGGCGGCGCTGGTGGAGGCGTCCAGTACGGCGCCCACTGGGAATTAGCGCCAGCGCGCGTATCTTCCCACGCTTTGATTTGGTCGGAGCTGAACTTGACCGCATTCCCATTGCCCCGGTACAGGAGTAAGGAAGCCCACAGCCCCGTGGCACTGCCCACCGTAATCTGACGTGGTGGACGCAACCGAAGATCAGTAGGTGTCTCCGCTGCTCCCCCGCGCCGCGCGAAGGCTCCCGCGTCCCGTTGGCGCGCTTTGGGAATGCCGTCGTCTGAAACATGAGCGTACAGCGTCAGTGCTTCGCCGACCTTCACCAGCCGAACGCTGTCTCCCACGGCCTCCACAACGGGCGGCTTGTTTCTGCGAATTTCCGGGCTGCTGACGCCTGCGCCCAGCGCCCCGGTTTCAGACATCCGGACCATATCGTCCACGAAATAGTCGGGCTTCAGCGTGCCGTATGCCTTCACGGTTTTCCCGTGCGTGGTCAGCGTCCAGACCA
>JBEKBK010000313.1:0-9840 GCA_050015435.1 Bryobacteraceae bacterium | reverse complement strand
GTGGAGGAAACCGGGTCAGATACAGAAAGAATCAAAACGAGACATCGATCGCGCTCGCCGCACGCTCAGATCATACGAACCACGCGCTTCGAGGATCGTTCTGCGCATAATTCAGGTATAACATCTACGGGAGCACTTCTGCCGGATTTACGCCTTCCGCGGCGAATCGAATCGCCACTGCGGTCTCGTCAACCGCATATTCGGCGACGGGACTGAGCGCTTCAACCACGTACTACTTCCGCGTTACGGCGGTAAACGCCGCGGGAGAGTCGGCAGCTACAAATCAGGCCAGCGCGGAGACTTCCGGTGTGACGTCATGCCACGTTGTCTACAGCGTTTCGGATCAGTGGAACAACGGGTTCACGGATGGAATCACCATCCAAAACACGGGCACGACCAAGATGAATTCGTGGACTCTGACATGGACCTGGCCGGGGAATCAGGAACTGACACAATCCTGGAATGCCAACTATACCCAAAGCGGGGCGAACGTCACTCTGACCAACTTGAGCTACAACGGGAGCATCGCGCCAGGTAAGACCGTGACCGGTGTGGGCTTCAACGGGAGCTATGGCGGAAGCAATCCTGCGCCAACCGCGTTCTATGTCAACGGGACGGTTTGCCACTGAGCTGAGGAGACCAGTGGTCTGTTGCAGTGAATCCGGGTGGGGCCGACAATCATGTCGGCGAGCCGGTTTTCCAGCCGGCTTGTATTCGCGCGAGGAGCTCGCCGACATGATCGTCGACCCCGCATGGCCCGGTCACACGTTGTCCCTGCCGCGAACTCACTGTATCGTGAGCGGCACCGGGATACTACACGTTATTGAAGCGTCAGCGAAACTGGTTCCACAGACGTACACCTGCGTGGTCATCGGCTGAAGGTTCGCCGGAATCATCAGGTTGATCTGCTGAACCCCGGCGATTCCCGGCGCAGGACCGGCATACGCCGGCGAGCTGATGCCGATATTGTCTATATTCCCGGTAATCGTTCCAGCCCCCGATAACCCGGTGGCCCAGATCGCGATGATACTTCCGGCAGAGGCGCCCAGAGTGGGACCATTCACCGTGCCGTCCTGGTTGAGAATCGCCCCATTGAAAATTGCCGGTTCAAAGGGAGCTACCGATACCGTGCTCGGGACGCTACTGACGCCGCCCGCACTAACTACTAACTGCGCCGTCGTCTGGCCCGCCAACCCGGCCGGAACCACAAGGTTGATCTGACTGTCGTTGTTGAATACGATCGTCGCTGCCAAGTTATTGAAAGTGACCGTCAGGTTCGACCCGTTGAATGCCGAGCCCATGATCGTGGTCATGGAGCCCGGAACAACAGGGACTGGATTCAGACTGGCGGAATTCAGGACTGAGGTAATCATCGGCGTCGGCACTGCGGGGGGCGGAGCCGGCGTAATCATGAACGTCACCGGAATCTGCAGCGTCCCAGCGGTTTGGCCCGCATTAATCGTCACTGTCGCGGTGTATTTTCCCGGCGTCAAGCTACCCGGCACTGCGTAGATACGGACGGTCGCACTGTTGTCCGCTGAGTTAGTGTCGAGGCTTAACCAACCGGACCCGTTCCCATAAGTTATTGAAGCCGTCCATGGCATCATGCCTCCTCCGGTGTTGATTACCAGGAAGGTACCCTGTTGGGTCGCGGCTCCCGCTGTCGCGGTGAACTGAAAAGAGGACACATCAACCGTCAGATGAGGAAGGTATGTCGCACAATCGCCAATGATGCTGCAATCAGTTGGCGGGGTAACTGCCGCGAAGCGTGGGATCGGTGAAATGGCGGAGGCATCCACGACGGTTGATTGTGGAGCGAAGAATACGTCTGACGATGTTTCAGTTGTATTGCGTGATCCATCGAACGGCAAGCCCAGGAATGTTGGATATTGGGCACTCTCCACCGCGCTTGGATTGGCATCTACCACTTCGTAGACGACGTAAGTCGCCCCGTTCACGAACTGCAGCGGTGAGACGGTATTAAAGGTGACCGTTCCTGAGCCAATCGCGCCCGGAATGTATACAGGCGTACCTCCACCGCCGTTTGCATCCGCTCCCTGAACGCGCGCGAGCAGCAGTGAACCACTGAGGCTCGGAGCGTAAGCCCCGCCGGACGCGGGTGGACCGAAATCGCCGCCGGCCGTCGGTTGGACTGCATCGGAACCGGCCACCACGTCCGGAACTAATAAGCTGGCGTCCGAAGGAAACCCGGAATACTGGATGATGAAGCGTTCGCCGGTGTCGGCATTCAAATTGGCCGGCGCAGACTTGGGAGCGAACGCGCCGGCAAAACCTTCCGTGATGCGGGTGCTGGCGAAAGAAGTGTTTTCGAGGATCAGATTCGTGAAGTTGATCGTATTCGGCAAAGGCGAGCCGTTCTGCGCGCAGACGATGTCGGTGGAATAGGAAACATAAAGTCCCCGCTCGGGCGCACCGACAACGAGCTGAGTTGAGTTCAGCAGGAGACCGCCACTCAGAGAGGCAACGATCTGGTTATTCGCCAGGTTTCCGTTCGCGTTGGCTCGAATGCCGGCCAGATGCAAAATGAGTGAGCCCTGCGGGGAAAAGGTGAGAGAAACGCCGTTGTACACCAGCGTGTTCTGGCTGGCCAAAAGAGGCGAAACCAGAATCGGTTGCGGCCCCGATCCATTATCGACCGTGAAGATTAATCCCGTCAGTGTATTCCCACTCGAAATACGATTGCTGATATTCGTATTCAGCGATATAGAGAAGTTAACGGTTACATTCGAATTAGGCGCTCCAGTGCAACTGTACACAATGTCGCCAACGCGCTCGGCTAGGCCCTCGACTCGCACGATCGAAGGAGTCGCACTGGTCGCACAGATACCCGGTTGCGCGGAAAGAACAGCCGTGAACGCGAAGCTTGTCAGAAAAAAGACGTATCTCATTAGAATGAATAAACCTGGAAATTGGAAGGGCGCGGGAAAAGACGGGGATGAAACCCCGGTCATAACTAGGATCAGTCTATCACTCATGTCAAGGGTGGAGCGAACACCCTAAGTGGTACTAAGTCCCACCTACAATCGCGGGCGCGAGCATTTCCTCTATCATCTTGTAGAGCTGGCCGCTTTCAACCGGTTTCGCGAGATACGCGTCCATGCCCGCGTCAAGACATTTCTCGCGATCCCCGTCTAGAACATGGGCCGTCATCGCGACGATCGGGAGGTGTCCACCCGTCTTCTTTTCCCGTTCGCGAATGCGGCGGGTGGCTTCAAATCCGTCCATCTCCGGCATCTGGACGTCCATTAAAACCAGATCCACGGATTCACGATCCAGCATCTCGAATGCTTCGCGCCCATTCTTCGCCAGTACCGTACGGAACCCTCGCTTTTCGAGCAGGCGAGCCGTGACAATCTGATTGATCCGGTTATCTTCGGCAAGCAAGACACTCACCTGACCGCCGGTATTCTTTGGCGTCGGGACCGGGGTTTTCTTCGGCGCGGCGGGTTGTGTGGCCGACGCAGGCCCCACCGTCTGTTGCGGCAGCCCGAACCGGGCAGTGAAAAAGAACTTGCTTCCACGCCCTGCGTCGCTGTCCAGCCAGATTCGGCCGTGCATCAGTCTTACCAGGCGGCCGCAAATCGCGAGCCCAAGCCCTGTGCCCCCATACTTGCGTGTGGCCGACCCGTCCACCTGCTGAAACGGTTCGAAGATCATCCCTTGTTGGTTCTTTGAGATTCCAATGCCGCTGTCCTGCACGGAGAACAAAAGTGAAAGACCTCCGCTGGATGCGTATTTGTGCTCCGGCGACTGATCGTCCAGTTTGACGGCGATGACGATGCTCCCCGCCGAGGAGAACTTGATGGCATTCTCGACGATCTTTAAAAGGACGGGACGTAGGTGGTCCGGATCGCCATACAGACGGTCCGGAACACCCGCGGCGATTTCCGTGCGAAGCTCAAGACCCTTTTCCGCCGCGCGCCTCGTCAATGCGGTTACTACACTCCGGAGACATTGGCCGAGGGAAAATTCGACGGGGTTGATTTGCAGTTTTTCCGCCTCGATCGTCGAGAAGTCCAGGATGTCGTCAAGCAGCGCCAGCAAAGCTTCCGCCGAGCTCTTCGAAAGCTCCATGTATTCACGCTGTTCCCGCGTCGGATCGGTCATCAGAGCGAGTTCGAGTGTGCCCAGCACCCCGTTCATAGGGGTCCGTATTTCGTGACTGATATTGGCAAGAAACTGGCTTTTGAGGCGATTGGCTGCCTCGGCGCGCTCTTTTTCGGCTGCCAACTCGCGGGTGCGCTGCTCCACCGCAACCGCCAAGTCTTTTCCGTGCTCTTCGAGACGAAGCTTTCGCCAGGCCCAGGATTTATAGGCCAGGAACAAGGTTACCAGCCCGACCAGTATTTCGACTGAGATCACCGGCCAGAACGACGCCACGGCTACTGCGGGATTCACGACATAACTATCGGCATTATGGAAAATTCACAAGAGAGCCCTTAAGAGCTGTCGCGCCCGGGAAGATGAATCAGTCAGTGGCTGACATCCGCTGGTCGAGATGCTCAAGTACCTGCGGCCACGCTTCGTCGTGGCGGTTTCTGGATTCTTCGTCCGGAAAACCTGCGTGCTCAAGCCGTAGCTGCGTCCCGCTGCCGTGAGGCGCGAACTCGACCGTCACGACAGTCTCGGCCCCCTTGGTCGCGGGGTAACCCACGTCATTTCAACCAGCCGGTCCCGTTCGAGCCTCAGGAACCGTCCGTAGTGCGGATGGCGCATCCCCTCGAAGAGCGTTTCGAAATAAAACGCGGCGTTGAGGTCCGCTTTCATCAACACTGTCCATGGCGCGGCGAACCAGCGATCGAACAGCTCCGTCCAAGCGCGAAAGAGCGCGTCGGACGGCGCGATCATCGCGCGCTCGGCGTCGAGTCGAAACGGCCTCGGTGAAAGATCCGGCAGCGCTATCGTCATCCCGCCTAGTATAGAACCACTTTTGAGGAACACGCGCAAAACGGAATGCGGCGCGATCGGTTCCTGGTCCGAGTTGGAGGTGCGCGCCGCACCCTTTGCGCTTCTTAGGAACACGCGCAAAACGGAGTGCGGGTGCGATCGGTTCCTTAACCGACTTAGAGGTGCGCGCCGCACCCTTTGCGCTTCTTACGCGCCAACCGGAACAGGCTGCTCAGAACGAGTCTTGTCTTGCGTCGTGATAAGCGTCCGCTGTTTCGTGAGCACCTCATGGTAAAGCGCCGAATATCGCGCTGCCATCTGGTCCAGAAGATTCGGCGCTCTCACGCCTCGCGCGATCTTTTCTCGCAACGCACTGTCTTGCACCAGCCGGGACAATGCGTCCACCCACGCCTGCGGATTGTCTCGCGGGACCTTCAGCCCATTCACGCCGTTGTAAATTCTATCGGCGAGAGCTCCGTAGTCGGATCCGACTACCGGCACGCCCCCGGCGAAAAACTCAGACAGTGCGTAACAGAAAGTTTCCGGCGCCTGCGAAGGCAGCACGCCAATATCGATCTGAGCGAGAATCCCGGGAAGATCCGCCTCGCGATACGGACCATGGAAATGAATACCCGCTTTTTCGCAGAGCTGGATGAACTTGGGGTCCGAGTCCCCGTAGACGTGCAATTCCGCCGCGCCGCCGTGGGCCACCAGAGGCCACACTTGAGTAATTAACTCGATGCCTTTGACTAACGAAACCGTGCCGACCATGCCAAAGCGAAGTTTCGAGGACGGCACTTGCGGCAGACGCTGAATCTCGCGGATTCCGTGCGGAATAACGCGAATATTCAAGTCCGGATATACCTCACGCACCAGGTCGGCAGTGAACTGGCTGGGAGCGACCAGCGCCGAGGCTTGACGCAAACTTCCGCCGAGCAGCGCCCGCCGGGCGACCTGGTATTCCGCCGGCCCTTTGAACTGCTTCGGGAAGCATGTCTCGCATGAATGGATGCCGGGGCAGAATTGCAGCGTGTAGTCCGGGCACAGGAAATAGTAATCATGGATGGAGGTGATGACCGGAATACCCGTGGCTGTGAGCTTCGCGAGCAGACTCAGCGGATGCCTCAACAGATGATGGAAATGGATGAGATCAGGCTTGATCTGATCCAGAATCGCCAGCCACGCGGCATCGTTTTCCGGAAGGTTAGATGCACTCAAAGGCCAATCTGCCGGCGTGTAGCTCCATTCGCCGATAGTGACGTCCCCGCAACACAATTTGAGCGTCTCCCACGGCGCGGCCCTGAAACTAAGGAACTGGCTGGAAAGCGAGGCCGTCAAGTCCTGGACGTGCTTTTCAGTGCCGCCCCCTTCCGGGCTGTGCAGAACATGCAATACGCGTGGACGCGGATCGCGCGTAGCGGAAAGCATATTGACGCGGTGGCTGCGAAGCGGATCCTTAGCGAGATACGCGCTCACCTCGAACGTGTAGTGCGGAAAGCGCTGCTGGATAAACATCTCGCGCAACGCCGTCTCCTTGGTGATGCGCGCGGGCGGCGGGGTGTGCCGGCACCAGCAGCCGGTGTCGATCACATTTGCATACTCCGCCGAGATGCGCAGGCTGAAGTCGACCTCTTCTCCGCCCCGGGGTGAAAATGCCGGGTCGAAGAAGCCGTACTTCGTGATCACCTCGCGCTTGATGTACATGAGGTGGTCGACTCCGGTCGGGGCGATCAACGGATCGCGGTCCAGTTCGAGACTGAGGCGTATCGCATCGCTGACGTCGGGAACTGACGCGATGGAGCCGTTGTTCGAGACCGCGGTGACAGTCCCAATCCTACGATTAGCCCCGGCCGTCTGAGCCAGGCGGCGCACGAAGCCCGGCATCGGCCGGACTTCCTGTTTCATGAGGATCATGTCCGCTTCAGGCCGGGTTAATTTCGTCGCCGCAAGATTGCAAGTTCCTACGAAGCCGTGGCCCACCTCGTTGCGATGAACCGTAATCCATGGACGGCCGGCGCATTCTTCGAGCAACGCAGCGACGCCGGAGTCGTCGGAAGCGTCGTCCACCAAAACTAACCGGTGAGAAGAGTTCAATTCAGGAAGTGTTGCCTCGATCGCTTCTCGCGCAAGCTCTGCAGCGTTGCAGATGGGAATCACGATATCGATATCTGCAGTCTCTTCGGCTTGCGTCCGGGCCATCGAGAAGAGGGTTCGATCGCGATTCGGCGAGGTGGCTTCGAGAGCCTCCAGTACGCGCGGGGCTGTACGGCTGATATCGTGTTCCTCCACCGACTGGCGTGATGCTGCGGCCAACCGCCGGCGCAAATCGCCATCGCGAACCAGCTTCCAAATCGCATCGGTCCATGACTTCGGATCATGATCGACCAGCAGGCCATCGCAGCCATCGCGAATCGCGGATGCGTACGGCTCAACTTCGCTTGCAATCGTGACCGCGCCCGCTGCCGAGTACTCCCAAAATGCGAGTGCGGAGCGGCTCTCCGTGAATCCCCGGCACCACGCGGGAGCAAGGGCGATATCGAGGCCCATGCCGGCAAAGCGCGTTGCATAATCCGCCGCGTCAGGAGCATAAACAACTTCCGCGTCGGGAATAATATCGGTCAGCCACGTGGGTCGAAAGCCAAAGCTGACGAAGCGGATTCCTTGCTCTTTGAATTTGTACGATAACTTCGCCAGCACTGGGCGCAGTCTTTCAAGACTGGGCCACTCCGCCGGGGTTGCCGCAAACCCCACGGTGCGTACGCGGTCCCGCTCAGCCGGTCTAGCCGCTTTGCGCCATGGATTCAAGTCCAATCCGTTGGGCGTAATCTGAATCCTGGAGTTGAAACGAGAAAGTCCGGATGCCAGAGAATCGTTTGGCACAAAAACCGCGTCCGCTGCCTTAATGACCTCCAGGGCGGGTCCTTGCCAGGAGCCCAAAATGGGCGCAAAGGGATGCTCGTCCGGAATCGAGATCAAGTCCTCGTCGATATCCACGGCCACCACGATTCCGTGCCGCTGCAACGACCGGACGATGCTCATGGCGCCAGCCTGCCATTGCTCGTGGAGCAGTACGATGTCTGCCTCCCAGGCCTGGAAGGGTGAAAGCAGTTCGATGGCCCCTTGCTCGTGCAGCCACGTTAAGGGCGCCTGGCAGCGCAGCCGATAGCTGCTTCCTTTAGTTCTATGCAGGTTCGCGATTCTGAGCGGTCTCATGGACTATCCTCCTGTGTTCATCAATATGCTTGGTCAACCCGCCACGCACTCACTAAACGCGTGGATGCCGTAGTAGTTCGCCGGCGAGGTAATGCAGGGTCCTTTTTCGTTCCGAAGCAGGCTGAGCTGGTCGAGCGTTCGCGCGCGGGCTGGATCGATTCCGATGGAGGAAGGATCGGCTACCCGCCGCAGGCGGCCGGACTCGACCAGATAATGCTCCCCATCGTCCCCTTTGAGCAACTCCCCATCGCTCGCGCCGACCTCGGCCGCGAGCCGTTCAAAGGAAATTCCGAATGCATCGGCTATTCCATGATCCAGACCATGCAAGCCGTGACTCGGCATTTGATTCTGATGGATCCGCCACAGCAGTGCTTCGCGTCCGTTGACAGCGGCGTCCCAGGTGAGGCTCTCCGCCATCGCACGGCCGTTGCGGGCAAGCCGTTCGCGAAGCTCCGGCAGCCGGACCAGGCCGTCGAGCGCAATGAACAGATCGCTAACCACGCGCGGCCGGGCAACGATCGCGGTGTGACCGTCAATCGCGAATTCCTCGGTGCCGTAACCGGTAGTGATTACCGCGGTGCCGCACGCCATCGCCTCCAGTGGTGCCCGCGGGAAGCTTTCATACCAGGCGGGGCAAAGCACAATGTCGCTTTCGGCATACAGCCGGCTTAGCGCGTCATGATCGAGCGTGCCGTGAAACTGATACCGGGCCAGTGGATTGTCCGGCCCCAACTCCGGGTGAGGGAACCCGTAGACATGCCACTC
Source organism: Bryobacteraceae bacterium (assembly GCA_050015435.1). Classification (GTDB taxonomy): domain Bacteria; phylum Acidobacteriota; class Terriglobia; order Bryobacterales; family Bryobacteraceae; genus Palsa-187. Next base: position 954 of record JBEKBK010000313.1, on the reverse strand, counting down.
GATTTTTTTCGGATACCGGCGCATCAGCTCATGCATGGCCGGAACTGCGTCCTGAAATCCTTTCCACTTCTCGGGCCGGCAGTAGGTCACCACCCGGATGATTCCATCCGAGGCGCTCAGCTTGGGGCGAGGCTGAAACCGGGCGGTATCGATGCCGTCTTTCGCGAGGGCCACGTTATCGCCAAAGCGCCGCCGGAACTCTGCTGCTAGCCACGAAGAATTCGCGATGCGATACACCGGCATTTGCAGCGCGTTCCGGCACAGCATCTTGATTAAGGGATTCCCACGCAGTCCCGCCGACCGGCTTTCTTCGGGTGTGAAACAAGCTTCGTCATAGCGTTGCAAAAAATGCACCGGTTTTCCCCGTCCGGATTGCCACGCCGGCAGAACCCCTTCCCACCCGGCGGCAATAATCAAATCCGCCTTGGGAATCGCTGGGGTTAGCAGATTGAGGAACGCCGAAAAATATTGGAGCTCGCCCATATAATCGCGAGGCGATTGGTCCAGCAGTTCAACTGGCAGGTCTTCCGGATCGGCTTTGCAGAAGTAAATCGGGAGCCGGAAGCCCAAGCCCGGGAACGGTTCTTCTCCCTGCCAGAGAAATTTCGGCCACGTGGTGAGGGATACCTCATGGCCTCTCTCCTGAAAACGCTGCGCGTATTCCAGGGCGCATTGGGCGCCGGCGGTTCGCACCGGGCCGGTGGGCCCCAGCAGGAAGGTCATCGACAAGCGCCGTTCGGCGCGGGCTGCTATTCTCGGCATGGGTTTAAGAACCTCCTTATTTCAGCGTGAATGTCTCCAATACACGCCGGACCAATCGATCGTTTTAATTTCGTCTTCGATGTGATATTTATTTCTGAAATCGTGTATCGCTGCTTTACAACTTTCATAAACACCGTAGTCGTCCACAATGACGTACCCTCCGGGCGATACTTTTGAATACAGATTTTCGAG
>JBEKBK010000312.1:0-9853 GCA_050015435.1 Bryobacteraceae bacterium | reverse complement strand
GGCTGCTGAAATTGCGCCAGGTGCTAGGCGTATACGCAAACCTGCGACCGGTGCGGACGTGGCCGTCGCTGGTGGAATCTTCGCCGCTGAAGAATCATCTGGTGGAAGGCACCGACATGGTGATCGTGCGCGAGCTCACGGGCGGCTTGTATTATGGCGAGCCGCGCGGAATCGAGAACGATCGCGCGGTGAATACAATGGTCTACACGCGCGCCGAAATCGAACGGGTCGCGCGAAAGGCTTTTCAGCTCGCGCGGAATCGAAGGAAGAAACTGACGAGCGTCGACAAATCGAACGTGATCGAGAATTCGCAGCTCTGGCGGCGCGTCGTGATCGATGTCGCGCGCGAATTCCCAGATGTAGAGCTGGACCATCTGCTGGTGGATAACTGCGCCATGCAACTGGTGCTGAATCCCCGGCGGTTCGACGTGATCGTCACCGAGAATATGTTCGGCGATATTTTGAGCGATGAAGGAGCCGTATTAGCGGGATCCATCGGGATGCTGCCATCGGCGTCGCTCGGCGAAAACAAGGGCCTGTATGAGCCAGTGCATGGTTCGGCCCCTGACATCGCGGGCCAGAACAAAGCGAATCCGCTGGGCGCGATTGGCTCCGTGGCGGCCATGCTCGAGTATAGTTTCGGGCTGGTGCTCGAGGCGAATGCGGTGAATGCCGCGATCGGGCGAGTGCTCGAATCCGGCCGCGTCACTGCCGATTTGAAACCGAAAGGAACACCGGCAACGACCGAGGAGGTCGGCCGGGCAGTTAGTGCAGCATTATGAAACCCCGTACCATCATCGAGAAAATCTGGGATAGCCACGTAGTGGCGCAGAGCGCGAACGCGCCCGCCCTCATATATGTCGATTTGCATCTCGTCCATGAGGTGACGTCGCCCCAGGCGTTCGACGGACTTCGGCGGCGAGGTTTGAAGGTCCGCCGGCCGGATCTAACCATCGCCACGACGGACCATTCGACGCCCACTACGCCGCGCGGGTTTCCGATCCTGGATAAGGTCGCAGCGGCGCAAGTGGATCAGCTCGAAAAGAACTGCAAGGATTTCGGCATCCAGTGCTTTGGCCTGGATAAGAAACAGCAGGGGATTGTACACGTGATGGGGCCGGAACAGGGGCTCACGCAGCCCGGCATGACGGTAGTCTGCGGGGATAGCCACACGGCGACTCATGGGGCGTTCGGCGCGCTCGCCTTCGGCATCGGTACGAGTGAAGTAGAACATGTGCTGGCCACGCAGTGCCTGCTGCAGAGACCGTCGAAGACTTTCGCGGTGCGGGTGGACGGGACGCTGAAGCCGGGCGTCACGGCAAAGGACATCATCCTGGCGCTGATCGCCAGGATCGGCATCGGCGGCGGAACGGGTTCCGTGTTTGAATATTGCGGCTCCGCCATTCGCGCGCTCTCAGTGGAAGAGCGCATGACGGTGTGCAATATGTCCATCGAAGGCGGGGCTCGGGCCGGTTTAATCGCGCCCGACGATTCCACGTATCAGTACGTCGCGGGGCGCCCGTTCGCGCCGAAGGGCGCTGACTGGGATGCGGCCGTTGCGCGGTGGCGAACGCTGCCGACCGATGACGGCGCCACATATGACCGTGACACCGTGATTGACGCCAGCGCACTCGAACCGATGATTACTTTCGGCACGAATCCGGGCATGGGAATTTCGATTAACGGGCTGGTGCCCAATCCGTCCGACGTGGGCGATCCGCAGGAGCGGGAAACGCTCGCCAAAGCGCTTCGCTACATGGATCTGCCCGCGGGAAAGCCTCTTGTGGGGCATCCGGTGAACGTGGTGTTCATCGGGAGCTGCACGAATTCCCGGATTTCAGATCTGCGCTCGGCGGCAGGGCTGCTGAAAGGCCGGAAAGTAAGTCCGAACGTACGCGTGATGGTGGTGCCAGGATCGCAGCAAGTGAAGGCGCAGGCGCAGGCGGAGGGGCTGGATGTGATTTTCCGCGAGAGCGGCGCGGATTTCCGCGAGGCCGGCTGCTCGATGTGCATCGCGATGAACGGCGACCAGCTTCAGCCGGGCGAGTATAGCGTTTCCACCAGCAATCGCAATTTTGAAGGCAGGCAAGGCAAGGGCGGACGAACGTTCCTGGCCAGTCCGTTGACGGCTGCCGCGAGCGCGATTACGGGCGTGATTACCGACGTGAGGACCTTACTGTGAAATTCGAAACCTTCAGTTCCCGGACCGTGGTGTTTCCGGTCGACAACATCGATACCGACCAGATCATCCCGGCGCGGTTCTTAAAAACCATTTCGAAAGAAGGCTTGGGGGCGCAGCTCTTTTACGATTGGCGCTACGATTCCTCGGGGCAAGACAAGCCTGATTTTGTTCTGAACAAACCGGAGTCCAAGGGCGCTCAGGTTCTTGTGGCTGGTGACAATTTCGGCTGCGGGAGCTCGCGCGAGCATGCGCCCTGGGCGCTGCTCCAGTTTGGTTTTCGAGCCGTGGTGAGCACGTCCTTCGCGGACATCTTCCGCCAGAATTCCTTGAAGAACGGGTTGCTGCCGATCGTGGTTCCAGCGGATGTTCACGCGACGCTGCTTGCGTCGCCCGGCGCTACGGTCAAAATCGATCTCGCTTTGCAAACCTTGACGTTGGAAGACGGGCGGAAAATCGAGTTCCCAATTGACGAGTTTTCCAAGCACTGCTTACTCGAAGGCGTGGATGAGTTGGGTTACATCCTAAAGCAAGAAGCAGCGATCGCGGCGTTTGAGGCGCAGCGAGTCGGCTCAGTGAACACGCTCGCCTAATCACATTCTCGGCGTAGAGTTTTCCGCAAGACCTTCAACGGTTTGGCCTCGCACGCTTGCGATTTCCGCCAGACATATCCCCACGATGAGGCATGAAAAAGTACATCCGGGACATGATTGACGATCTTCAGCGCAAGAAAGACAAGGATTTCGTTCCGACAATTCCGCCTCCATCGACGGGGCCTGCCACCACCGATCTGGGTCCGACGCCAGAGGCCACGCTGCCCGATGATCTCGATAATCAGGAACTCTCCAAAAATCCGTTGGAGCGCGTCCGCCAATTGGATTTTCAGGCCCAGGAAAGTGAACTGGAGCAGGAAGGCGAATAAGCTGACTTTAGTTAGGACACCGGGGAGCTCTTGCCGAGGAGCGCTGCATGGCGCGCGCCGGTGGCGGACGGCAAGTTGCCGGGCCGGCCCTGAATGAATTCGTAGGCGAGAACGGCAAAGGCGATGGCTTCCTTCGCGTCGGGATCGATGCCATGCGCCGAACTGGGCTCGACCGAGAGTTGAGGAAGCAGCTCACCTAGACGCCGCATGATTTGACCGTTGTGGACGCCGCCGCCGGAGACGATCACTTCCTTGACGCGATCCTCGGCTGAAATCGAGGAAGTGATCGCCTGCGCGATCGACCGGGCGGTCAACTCCGTGGCCGTCGCAATCAGGTCGGGCAGTGGGAGACCGGAGGCAATCAAGCCGTTCGCAAAATCCTGGCCGAATTGTTCGCGCCCGGCGGTCTTCGGGGGACCGAACGCAAAATAAGGATCGCTCAGCATTGATTCGAGCAAGCGAGGATGGATTTTGCCGCGCCGGGCAATCTTCCCGTCCTGATCGTAATGCTTCTTTCCGCCGGTCATGTGCGTGACCAGCGCATCGATCACCATATTGCCGGGGCCGGTATCGAACGCGAGAACCTGGAAGCGTTCGGCCCCGGGAGGAATGATCGTGATGTTCGCGATCCCGCCTATATTGAGCGCCACTCGCCCGATGCGGCGGTGGCGGAACAGCAGGTAATCAACGATCGAGACCAGCGGAGCGCCTTTGCCTCCGGCAGCGATGTCACGCTCCCGGAAATTAGAAATGGTCCAGAGCCCGGTACGCTCCGAGACCACGGCCGCCTCGCCGATCTGAAGCGTACTCGCGACGCGATGGCCCAGGTACTCGACCGATTCGCTCTCATGAAAAATGGTTTGCCCGTGCATTCCGAGCAGGGTGATGGAATCCAGTCGGACGCCCTTGCGCCGGCAGGTTTCATGAACCGCGGCTGAATACAGCTCGCCGAGCAAAAAACTCAAGCGCGCTATCGTCGCGGTGTGGGTCATCGAATTCGAAACCGCCAGAATCGCCTCGCGCACCAGCTTCGGATACGGAGTGCTGTGGAAGGCTACGGTCTCGACGCGTAACGCTGCCGATTTTTCGGTGATGTCGACTATGGCGACGTCGATTCCATCCACCGAAGTGCCGCTCATGATCCCGGCAACTCTCACGTCCGCTTCAGCTCTTTCTGGAGTTCGCTCAAAAGCTGAAGCGCCTCGATGGGACGCAATTCATCCAGGTTGAGTTTGCGGATGCGCTCGGCAATCTGATAATTCACCGGCTCGAAAAGTTGGATCTGCATCGGGCCTGGCCGTGGCGACAATTCCTCGGTGACGGTATGCTCGGCGGATTCATGCCGTGCCAGGATCTGACGCGCACGCTCGATCACGCTCATGGGCAACGCGGCCAGGCGCGCTACCTCGATGCCATAGCTCTTGTCGGCTGCCCCGGGCTCGACTTTCCGCAAGAAGAGGATCTGATCGCCGGATTCCTTCACCGACACTCGAAGGTTGCGCACGCCTGCCAATTGACCGGCGAGTTCGGTCAGTTCATGATAGTGGGTCGCGAACAGCGTCATGGCCCGGATATTGCTGTGGATATGTTCGACCACGGCCCACGCAAGGGCGAGCCCGTCGTAGGTTGCCGTGCCGCGTCCGATTTCGTCGAGCACAATGAGACTCCGCGAAGTGGCTGTATTGAGAATGACCGCCGTTTCCGTCATCTCGACCATGAACGTGGAACGTCCGCGCGCCAGATTGTCAGCCGCGCCGATGCGTGTGAAGACGCGGTCGACGATCGGGACCAGAGCCTCATCGGCCGGCACAAACGATCCCATCTGCGCCAGAATTACAAGCAGAGCCGCTTGACGAAGATAGGTGGACTTGCCACCCATGTTGGGTCCGGTGATGACGGCGATGAACTCGGTCTCCGGATAGAAGTAGAGATCGTTGGGGATGAATCGCTGCGCGTCCCGCTCTGCTAGTTTTTCGATCACGGGATGGCGACCGGCGATCACCTTCATCTCGCCGGTGGCCGAGAATTTGGGGCGCGTGTAACGGCGCTCAGCGGCGACGTCTGAAAGAGCCAGCGTCACGTCGAGCTCGGCCACGGCGGCGGCGGTGGATTTGATTCGTGCGGCATGGGTGACTGTAAGGATCCGCAACTGTTCAAAGAGCTCGCGCTCGATGGCGAGCATTTTCTCTTCGGCGTCCAGAATCTTGCTCTCCAGTTCCTTCAACTCCGGCGTGGTGAAGCGTTCGGCGTTCACCAGGGTTTGCTTGCGGTCGTAATCGGCCGGAGCAAGATGCATATTCGCCTTCGAGATTTCGATGTAGTATCCGAAGACGTTGTTGAACCTAACCTTGAGCGATGCGATGCCGGTGCGCGCACGCTCGCGGACCTCGATTTGCGCGAGATAGGTGCGGCTGTTTCGGCTCAGGTCTCGCAACTCGTCGAGCGGCGGATGGTAGCCGTCGCGAATGACGCCGCCATCGGAGAGATTCACTGGCGGCTCATCGGCCAGTGCGGACAGGACCTGGTCGCGAACCTCGACTACCTCGTCGAGGCGCCCGTAAACGTCCAAAAGGCGGTCAGATCGGCTAGAAACCAGACGCTGCTTGAGCAACGGGACCACGGCCAGCGAACGGGCGAGCCCCGCCAAGTCGCGGGGGCCCGCGCTCGCGAGTGTCACCTTAGAGAGGAGCCGCTCCAGATCGAGGATCGGAGCAAGGTCTTTGGCGAGCTCCGCGCGGAGGATCGCTCCCGTCTGTAATTCTGCGAGCGCGTCCAGCCGAGCCTCGATTTCCGCAGTATCGAGTGACGGCGCGAGCAGACGACGGCGCAGCAGACGGCCGCCCATACCGGTTCGCGTCTGGTCCAGAACGTGGAGGAGCGTCGATTCCTTGCTTTCACCTGCGAAGAGCGGTTCGACTAGTTCGAGATTGCGAACCGTGGACGCGTCCAGCACTAGCGCATCGGCGCGATCGTAGAATGCTGGTCGCTCTAGGTGGTCAAGCGTGGCACGCTGCGTATCGCGCAAATAATGAAGCAGCGCAGCCGCGGCTCCCACGGCCAGCGGGCGGCCGGCGAGCCCGCAGCCGTCGAGCGCCAGTAGATGGAAGTGATCGCATAGGCTCCGCCCCGCGTAATCCGCGCCGAAGACCCAGGGTTCGATGTCGGTCCGCAAACACGGAACCTTGATCGACGCGCCGGTGGGCGCGAGAACCTCCCGCGTGTTGAGGGTCTCGATTGCGGCTGGAAGTTCGGCGAGGTCGAGCTCAGTCGCACGGAACTCACCGGTGGTTAAATCCACGTGTCCGAGGCCGGCACGCGTTCCATCGGCCATCGCCGCAGCAAGATAGTTGTTTTCATGCGAGCGGAGCATGGCTCCGTTCATGACAGTTCCCGGAGTGACGATGCGAGTCACTTCCCGCTTGACCAGCTTTTTGGCAAAACGCGGATCTTCCGTCTGGTCGCAGATGGCGACGCGATAACCTTTCTGAATCAGGCGGGAAATATAGTTTTCGGCGGCGTGATACGGGACGCCGCACATCGGAATCGGCTGGCCCTTTTCCTTGTTCCGCGCGGTCAGCGTAATTTCAAGTTCGCGGGCGGCGGTTACAGCGTCATCGTAGAAGAGCTCATAGAAATCGCCGAGACGAAAAAGCAGCAGCGTATTGGGCACCTGCTGCTTGATCCCGTGGTACTGCCGCATGAGCGGCGTGGAGGGCTCTTCTGTCATCAGGAAGTTTCATTATGGCGCGACTAGTAGACTGTCACAGCCATTTCGGAACCGGCGACCGCCCCGGCCTAGCCGCAGCCCAATGTCGGAGCCGAGCGCTAAACCATGGACAGCCCAGGAATCTTGCAGAGACGGGTGCGGTTCTGCTGGCTAGCTGGTCTTCCGACCGGCTTTTGGCCGCACGAAGACAAGCGGGCATGCAGGCCGGCTCGCCGACATGGATGTCGGCCCGAGCGGGCTCGAAGCTAATCGAATCACTTGGGCCGTCCACTAGGCGTAGATCCCACGGAGGCGAATCGCAAACGCGACCCGGTCGAGAGCCAGCATGTACGCAGCGATGCGATTGTTGACATTGTGTTTCGCAGCGTAGGCGACCACATCCCGGAAGCTGTTGACCATAATCTCTTCCAGGCGATCGTTGACCAGTTGCTCGTTCCAGAAATAGCCCTGGCGGTCTTGAACCCATTCGAAGTAGGACACTGTGACGCCGCCGGCGTTCGCGAGAATATCGGGAACGACGAAGATGCCTTTCTCCGCGAGAACCGCGTCGGCGATATGCGTGGTGGGGCCGTTAGCGCCTTCGCACAGAATCTTCGTCCTTAACCGATGGGCGTTTTGAGACGTGATCACGTTCTCCTTGGCGGCGGGTAAAAGAACGTCGGTCTCCAGGAACATCGCCTCATCGCGGTCCATATCTTCCCCGCCCGCGAATCCAGTGATGGATCCGGTCTCCTTGCGGTGTTTGGCCAGCGCCATGATGTCGAGCCCACCCGGATTGTACACGGCGCCGTCCCACTCAACGATGCAGATGATTTTGAACCCGGCGCGGGCCATGAGCCTGGCCGCCATTCCACCGACATTGCCGAAACCTTGAATCACAACCCTGGTGGCGTTTCGTTCGAGTCCGAGCTGGCGCAGGGCCTGTTCGGTTACGATCATGCACCCGCGTCCGGTGGCTTCCGCCCGTCCCCTGGACCCTCCCAGGTCGATCGGCTTGCCAGTCACCACGGCGGTGGTAGTGTGGCGTGCGTGCATCGAATAGGTGTCCATGATCCAAGCCATGGTCTGCTCGTTGGTGTTCATATCGGGCGCCGGAACGTCGATCTCCGGCCCGATAAAATCGAAGATTTCAGCGGTGTAACGCCGCGTGATGCGTTCGAGCTCGGCGGGCGAAAGCAGATTCGGATCGCAGATGACGCCGCCCTTCCCGCCGCCGAAGGGCAGGTTCGTGACCGCACACTTCCACGTCATCCACGAAGCGAGCGCGCGAACTTCGTCCAGCGTGACGTCGGGAGCATAGCGAATCCCGCCTTTGGCCGGCCCTCGCGCCAGGGAGTGTTGCACGCGGTAGCCCGTGAACACCTCCAGCCGCCCGTCGTCAAGCTGCACCGGAATATGGACAATAATTTCCCGCGACGGGGTTCGCAGAACCTTCTGCACACCTTCATCCAGGCCCAACCGGCCGGCGGCCTCATCGAAGCGCGCTTCGGCGGATTCACGAGGATTCAGTTCGTCTTGCATTGCCGGCGGCGTGGCGGCTTCGAGAATCATAGGCGGCGAATACCCCCGACATTATTATCGAACACTGAGATCCGGGCCTTGGTTCATGAGGACCCCGAAGTCATGATATTCTCCTTGAAAAGGAGTAAGCCCATGGAGCCAACGAGACCTAAACTGCCGAGCAAGGCTGTAGAACTCTATAACCTCTTCATTCACGGCGTGATCAGCCGCCGTTCTTTTATGGACGGCGTGCAGAAATTTGCCGTTGGCGGTCTGGCGGCGTCAGCGATTATCGAGGCGCTGATGCCGGACTACGCTCTGGGACAGCAGGTGTCCAAGAACGATGACCGGATCAAAGCCACCTACGAGACCGTTCCTTCGCCGAACGGAAACGGAAGCATCAAAGGATATCTGGTCCGGCCTGTCAGTGCCGACACTCGAGACAAGACGCCAGCGAAATTGCCGGGCATTATTGTCGTCCACGAAAATCGAGGGCTGAATCCTCATATCGAGGACATCGCGCGGCGGCTTGCCCTGGTTAACTTCATGGCGTTTGCACCGGACGGACTCACCTCTCTGGGCGGCTTTCCCGGTGACGACTACAACGGCGGTCTGATGTTCAGCAAGGTAGACGGCAAGAAGATGGCCGAGGATTTCGTGGCCGCCGCGATGTGGCTTAAGTCGCGCCCGGATTGCACAGGCAAGATCGGCGTTACCGGCTTCTGTTACGGAGGGGGCGTCTCCAACACGCTGGCCGTTCGCCTGGGACCCGACATTGCGGCCGCAGTACCTTTTTACGGCGGAGTTCCCGCCAAAGAAGACATTCCGAAGATCAAGGCCGGGATTCTGGTCCATCACGGAGAACTCGACACGCGACTGGCGGCGACCTGGCCGGCGTACGACAAGGCGTTGAGCGAAATCAACGTTCCGCACGAAGGCTATATCTACCCCGGCGCGGTTCACGGCTTCAACTGTGATGCGACGCCGGAACGCTACAACAAAGCCGCGGCCGACCTGGCCTGGCAGCGCACGATTGGCTGGTTCAACAAATACGTGCGAGCTTGATTTAAGTACCCGCACGGTTGCGATGAAGAGCGGGGTCGATCGCCGACGCCATCTTTGCCACGTCAAGTCCGCCGCCTAGAAATTTGTTCACTTTCTTAGCCGTGCCGAGCGGATCGGAAACCGCACGGCTGTGTTCTATCACGAGTAACTGCGTACAGGGGCGGCGGACCAGCGTGGCTTCAACGCGGGCAAGCGTTCGTGCGTATTCGTCTTTCAACATTCGCCGACGTTCCGGCGTTGTGGCCAGCGGCCGATTACGGCGTACCAGCATGCGCTGCTGCGAATCGAGCACCTCCTCGAGATCGCGCTCGCAGAGGATCACGCGGCAAGCCAGACCCGGTGGCAAAGCCGTCAGCAGGGGGGCGACAATCTTGATCACCCTTCCCCGTGCGTCGCAGAGCCACTTGGAATCCCTTAGTAAATTCTTCACTGGTTCAAATTCCAGATAACCGCGCGGATT
>JBEKBK010000311.1:0-10238 GCA_050015435.1 Bryobacteraceae bacterium | reverse complement strand
GCTCGCGAAGTTCGCCCTTCGCGGCTCTTCTGTTTTATCGCAGGTTTTTCGGGGTCCCCAAATGGGGTTCTCAGTCAGGCGGGGCGATGCGGTTCAACCGCTGTGCATAAGTCAACTTACACAAAGTTTCAGTAGTCACTGGACAGCGCCCCAAGGCGCGGTCCCAGGCTCTCCAGAAACTTCCTTCTGTTCCGACGCTAGGCTGAAGCGGGTTGAGGAACGATTGTGTATCCAAAGTTGGCGGCCCTGCGTTGCAGAGATGATAGTTCGCGCTGGGTTCGTTTACTTTCAAACTCTTTGGTTCCGCGGTCTACCCAATCCTGGCCATGGGTGAACATCCGGTACACGAGGCATGCAAGATATCGGGCCATGGCCTTGATTGTTAGTGAACTCGCTGCCATTCGCAGCATCATGGCTACCGGGCTCTTGATTTTACGTGACTCCTGTTTCACGATTTTGCCTCCGCTGATGTCGCGGCTCGGAGTCAGCCCCAGCCACGAGGTGAAATGGGATTCGTTCTTCCAGCGGCTAAAGTCTGTTCCAAGTTCCGCCACAATGGTCTGTGCCGTCATGATGTCGATGCCATCGATGCTGGTCAGGTTCACTCCGCAGATGCGCTTCAACTCAACCTGCAAGTCGAATCTCGGCGCGTTCCCGTCGGCGCGGGATTTCTTCCGCTTCTGCTTCCGTTTCACCGATTCTCTGAGGGGAGCTTCGGCCTGGACTTCGGTTCTCTTCACCTCACGTTGCGGGAGTGCTGCCAACAGCGTTTGGAGACGTTGGTCACACTCGGCAATCTGATTCTGTATGAAGTCATAAGCGTCGACTGCCTGTTTGAGCTCAAAGAGCATGTCAGCCCGCCAGTTTCCTTCGAGACTGCGCGCAATCTCCTCTTCGGTAGCCCTGATGCGCCGATCGCGAAGTTTTGCCAGCTTCCACGGGTCCCGTTCTCCAGCCAGGATCGCACGGATAATCGCCTGCCCGGTCGCACCACTGATATCGCTGATCGCATTCGACAACTGCACGTTCATCACAGTCATCGTTTTCTGCATGTGCAATACAGCGCGCCCAGCGTCCTTCACATGGCGATCACGTAGGCGCCACAAACTACGGAGCGCGCGGATTTCTTCTGGTGGGTGAAATGAATCCCGCAACAAGCCATAGGTGTGCAACTTCAACAGCCATTGGCTTTCCTGCACATCGCTCTTGCGTCCGGGCAGGTTCTTGGTGTGGCGCGCGTTAGTCAGGCAGACCTTAAACTTGCGCGCTTCCAGGATGTCATAGAGTGCCATCCAGTACACGCCTGTGGACTGCATGACTACCATCTCAACACCGCACGCTTTGAGCCACTCGGCCATCCGCTCCAAATCCGCAGTCCAACTGCCGAACTCCCGAACTGGTTGCGGATCGCAGTCCGGCGCCACTGCCACATAATGGCTCTCATTACCTACGTCAATGCCAGCCACATTCCTATTTACGATTTCCAGTCCAGGGTGTTCGGCGGTGAGTTTTCTTGCCAGTTCCTTGCGTTGTTGGCGATTGAGGCGGCCACTGCTCAAGCGCTCGAAAGTAGATTGCTTCCGGTTTGCCATGTCACACTCTCCTTGCCATTGAATTGACCGGGCAGGCTCGGTAGACGATCTTACACAAACTCTCCAACGGGGTCGGTTCCGGCCTTTTTCAAGGACGGCTCGCCACCAATCACTGGATCGCCAATACCGAAGTCATGCTGAGCGGCGGGCACAAAGGCACCAAGGTAATCTCGACCATAGCTTGCCCACCCGGTCACTACCGAATGTGACACGCGGCTGACCGCTTACACAAAGTTTCAGTAGTCACTGGACAGCGCCCCAAGGCGCGGTCCCAGGCTGAGCGAAGTCACGGCTACAATCTGGTCTACAGCGGACGTTCGGGCCACCCCGGAAAAAGACTATCTCATTGATTCTATTGGTCGGGGCGGGGCGATTTGAACGCCCGACCCCCTGCGCCCAAGCCATCGAAGCGTGGGGTTGGCGGAACTTAGTAAGCTATGTATATTCAATCGGTTACATTGCCATCGTCTACAGCCAAGATTGGGGTGTGTAGTCAATTTCGTAGCTGCTGATACTCTCACAGATCAACAGCCCACAATGCTCTTGAGCGGTACCTCGCAGAATGGATCGAGACACTTTAGAGGCGCGCTGCGCCGAATTGAAGGCGCGCATGCTTGAAGCAGATGACCGTACAATTAGAGAGTCGGACCATTTCAACCAAGCGCGTTCCGCCAATTCAATCGGGCACCCAAAGCCGCCGACTTACGTTCTCCCCCGGCAAAGCCGACGGTGAGTAAGCACGCAGTTCGAACGCTGCGAGGTGATGGGCACTCGTCCACGATGACGTGCCCATAGTCGGCGACGAAATCCGTAACTTCGCCCTTCGGCCGCAGGCTCTGGATGAAGGCCACATCTATGATGCCATACCGTTCCGAGCAAGCAACTCCTTCAGGATGCGAATTTCCTGCTGGAAGCTGCTGGCAATTCGCAAGCGCCTCGCAGCTGGGTCTCCCAGTCTCGATTGCTGCTCATGGCAGGGGGCATCGCCCTGAGGGCGTTATTGCGATTCGGGGTTCAGGATCGTTAACCCCTCGACCGAGGCAACTTCGGAAAGCCGCTTATCCGCCACGATGAAGGCATCGAGCAAGCCGTTGTGCGATAGTTCCAGAGCGATGGCGAGTTGCAGGGCGTCCAGAGTCTTCAGCGGCCGTAAGAAGCCGTAGCGGCCAATGAGCCGTTCTGCGGCAGTTAGGTGATCGGGACGTAGAGCATGTACCGCAATAGACCCTGCAGCAATGTCCAGCATCATCATAGCGCGCTGTGTGCCCGCCGCTTTCCGGTCAAGCTCTCCAGCTCGAACCTTCATTGCAAAGACTGACTGAGTCTCAAGAACCCCCAGACTCGATACTCGAATCAGCCGGTTTGGCTCGGCGAAAATCGTAGTCACTGTTTGCGACCCGAGCTCAGTATGGTAGTACTTGACGAACGCGCTGTCGTCAAAGAAGTACTGCGCCAATCAATACTCCCCACGTTCAGCAACGACGGCGTCCGCAACGGACCCGGGAATTGTCGCGAGAAGCGCTCTCACCTCCTCGATCGTGGGGAAGTCCGTCATGGCGGAGACTTCGGCTCGTGCCCGCTCGAGAAGCTCCACATCGAGCAACTCCTGACCAGCGTCAGGACCAACAATCGTTATACTTACCCGCTGAGACTCGTTCAAGGCGAGGGGTGCCAAGGGACGCAGTACCCCATTTTCGTAAACCGCTTCGACCTGCTGGATCATGACGCCTCATTCTAACTGAGATCGGCCAGATTTGGTATCCCTCGCGAATCCGCGCGAATCCGTCATCCTCTTCCGCGTTGAATGACAGCCAGCCAAGGTGGCACTCGTATTCGGGGATACAAACATTTCAACCATGAAGTGTAGTTTTCGTCTGGGGCGGGGTCCGGTCGTGTGTTGCACTATTCGCTGGGTTGCTTTGTGGCGTCTTGCAGTTCGCGCAGTAGGTCTGTGTGATGCTTGGCCAAGTATTGGTCGACTTTCTTATTGGCGAGTAAGCCCGCCAAGTACTTAACCGTAATGCTTAAGGTGAGGGTGTTGTTCGCGTAGGTGTCTTTGACGCTCGCCAAGTCGTGCTGTAGGGTCGTCATCTCGTGTTCCATGTTGGCGTTTTGTTCGCGTGCAAGCCCATTCACATGTTTCTTCGGGGGCGTCAGTAGGTCCTCCGGTTTAGATACGGTGAAGATGGCCGTTGCAAAACTCACACTGAAGCTATTAGCGGCAATCATCAGATCTGCGGCTTCGACTTGCCGGTATGCTGTCATTTTCTTGAGAATCTTGAATGCTTCCGCAGTGACGTTCTTATTCTTGAGGAGTTCGGCAGCCTCTGGACAGATGCCGTTGAGGAGGTCGCGTTTTTGGCGAATCTCGCGGACATTAACGTCCAGTGCCGCCGCGATGCGTTCCTCACTCAGCCCATCGCGAAGGGCCTTGAGGATCATCTGGTGTTCCTGGATGGGACTCAGGGGATTGACGCGCCTGTTGTAGGTGTATGCTTCTTCCTCCGTCGCGATGAGGCACTTTATGGTCGGGGTTTGTTGGTCGGTGAGAATGGCGGCACGCACGTGGCCGTCCAGGATCATGTACCGGTCGGCGCTGATTGGGAAGACGACGAGCGGCTCGATGAGCCCGACATTGCGCAAGCTGGCTTTGATCTGTCGGTACTTCGCGCTGTGTTTGAGCATCGGGCTGAGATGTTTGCGGGGCACGAGTTGATCCGGGCGCAAGTCGATAGTCTCTGGCTTGAATGCTGGGCCTGCTGGCACGCTGTCGTCATCCTTTCTTGAGGCGGTCGAGTAGGAAACTCGGGAGTGTGTCGAGGTTTTCCGCTCGTAACAGCGTCACGAAGTGTTCGTCAGCGATCAGCGTTTTGATGACGCTGACGATGAGTAAGAGACGTTCCTCCGTCTGCCGTGCACGCTTTACGAATGCCTTGTGCTCGACGGTGAATTGTTTGTACGCGCGTACTGCTGCTTGTGCCGAGAGTCGCTTTTTGTTGGTTCCTTCGGCGGGGCGTTTGCGTTGCGCGAGGAAGCGCTTGGTCGCGAGCAGTTGTGCGCGGCGCAACTCGCCGCTGGCGTACGCTTCTCGCAGCGCGGCCTGCACATCGTGGTCTGCTGCCGTGCTGATTTTGACGGCGAGGCTTACGGGAATCCTTCCGCGCTCGACTTCCTTGACGAGAACGTCCTCGCCGTGTTCCAGGAGGTGCATGATTGCGTAAACGTACGTGCGCTCGAGGCCTAGTTTGGTGGCGATCTTTTCCGTCGTGAGCCCTTTGCCTTTGAGGGTCGTGATTTCCTTGAGCAACTCAAGGGGTGTGTGGTGTCGTCGAGCGATATTCTCCACCAGGCTCATCAGATACGCTTCGTCCCTCGTTTTCTCGACGATAATTGCCGGGATCTCTTCGTGACCAAGCGCTTGGTATGCCTCCAACCGTCCTTGGCCGCAGACAAGGTCGTACTCTTTCTCCCCGAGTGGTTCCCTCTGGCGGGTGACGATAATCGGCTTTTTCAGACCCAGGGTGCCAATGTTAGCGATGATGCTATCGAAGAGCACCTTTTTGCGGGAACGAGGGTTCAGGATGTGGATTGCGTTGATCCGGATAAGATGGATGGTGTTCATGCGACCTCCGTGAGTTTGCCGCGACGGACGAGTTGGTAGAAATATGAGAGATTGTCACACCGGTAGACGTCCAGCGTAATGCGGTTTTCTGCTTTGAGGCGAAGCTGCGGTAGCCGCATATCAATGCTGGGCAAGACGTAGTAATCAAGCGGGGTTGCATTATCCGGTTGCATGCGAGCCGCGATTGTGAGGTCCGGCATGCTCGTCGCATCGAGGTGGATGGTCCAGCGCAACGATCCCGCGGTCGTCGTATGGCACCGGCTCACGAGCATGGAGAGCGTAAATTCGTTGTTGATCTGCAGCACGCGGTGTTGGTCATTGACGACGGCGCCCGCGTCACGGATGCGCAGAATGAGTTCGTCCTGGAGTGCTCGGTGGCGTTCGCGCAGTCGTTGATTAATCGTGATGTACGCGTAGTCCCGTCCTGGGGCGTACCCGATGAGGGTGTAGGCGCGCACGAGCGTGGTGAATCGTGATCGGTAGGTACTGGTGCTTGGCATACTTGGCGTTTCATCAATGATGATGCTGGAGAGGGAGCCGCGCTCGTGCAAGAGGAGCTGCAGTCGGGCAAGGAGTTCGTCAGCGGTGAGGTGCTGGTGCCGCGCTTGGATGATCGCTTTCGCCTCCGCAAACGCGCTTTCGTCGATAATCGGCGCGAACGCATGCTCGTGGCGAATCCACATCTCGGGAGGGTTGCGTACGCGCTTCTGCTTGAGCTTGAAGCTGACGCGGTTGTAGACGTTTTCTCCCTGGTACTTGGGGTTGGTGAGAACCTGGTGAATCGTGGCGTTGGTCCATTGTCGTCCCAAGTCCGTTCTGATCCCTTCTTGATTGAGGATGGCGGCAATTGCTTCTTCTTTTTTGCGGTCCTGGATAAACAGCTGGTAGATGCGTTGCACGCATGCGACCTCTTCGGGTGGTCCGGGCACGAGGATGACGCGGTCCGTCTGGATGCTCTTGTGCTCGCCGGGATTGAGCACTCCTTTGTGCTCTCCATGTTGGTCTTGGAGCATGCGACGTAGACCGTATCCTGCCGTGCCGCCTTGACGATAGCCGAGTTCGATGAGCCGACATTGTCCCGCGAACACTTTGACGCTGAGCTCCCTGCTATATTCGCCCGCCATCGCGCGTTTGACGCTTTTAATTATGGTTGCGGTCGGGGTGTTGTCGTTCGCGAAAGCTTCTGCGCAATAGTGCACTTGGATGTGATTGCGCTTGCAGATGTACTCGTAATACGCACTTTCGTCGGCATCTTGGAACCGCCCCCAGCGGCTGATGTCGTACACGAGAATGGTGTCGAAGTCGGCCTGGCCGCCTTGGACGGCTGTCAGGAGTTGTTGGAGGGCGTCGCGGCCGGAGAGCCGCAGCCCACTTTTCCCGGCATCCCCGTAGGTGCATACGATCACCATGCCGTGCTCGTTCGCATATCCTGGATCGCGGCATGTTGGTTTTCCGTCGAGTACTGCTGGTGCTCCGTGGACATGCGGACGTATTCGGCGGCTCGGCCGGGGCCAGGCGGTGCAGGACGAGATGCGTGCTTGTTACGTTCTGCGTTCATTGCTACTGCGCAGGGTTTCCTGCAGTGGACACTTTGCATTCCCGCCCGGCTCTGGCAGTGCTTGACGCGACCCTACACTTTCCCGCGCCGAGGGGCACGCCACTAGGCAATTACACCCAGTCTGTTGCAGCCAGCGGAACATTTGGCATCCGGGGTGGGCAACTCGGATGCCATCGCGAACATCATTGCGGTAACGGCACTTGCACATCTGCGACGTGTGAGCGTATGGACACAGATGTGAACCTTATCGCACACGTACCTCCGCGTTCGAATTTATGCGAGATCGCGGCCGGTTTGCGTGAGTGGCGCTACAATGAGCGGCGGTGCTCGTTCTTCTAGACCGGCCCTCCTCCTGGCAAGTTGTTTGTTCGCGGGTCGGTACCCGCTGTGAATGATCGGACGCGCACCTGTAATCAGGGCAGGGGGTCGCTTTCCGGCGTCAGAGCCTTTCATCAATGGAATGAACCACCTGACGGGACCATCATCAGCGGCGGTCTTGTCGATGTAGCAAGATTTGTAACCGCTCGCTACCACTTTGGCGACGCATCGAAAGAGGATTATGCTGGATTTCGGGGCGATTTCACAGGATGGCTTACCCGCGCACCTGTCGCAAAGGCGGAGGGTCTTGTAGATGCTCTGTAGCTGTCAAATCCACTACTTTCAACAGCTTGAGATTTGTAAATTGGTTGAATGTGCGCCGGTTGTCTAAACCGGTCCACTGTGCCCAAGACATCGGAATGCACAGGGTTTGCACATACATAGGCCGCACATTCTAAAGGCTTTGTATAGCCATCCTCTACAGTCAAAATAGTCGGGTGTAGTCAAATTTGTAGCTGGAGCTTTCCTCAAGGTTCAACACCTTGCCACGTTAGAGGCTCTCCGTCCCGAGAACCCGTTTGAGTTTTCGGACATTACGTCAACGCGAGATCGTAGTCCGACGTCTTGAGATCCAGCAACTCCAGCTTCAGGAGTTCATCATCCCAGTCGGCCCACGTTGCCGACCGGTTCACCATCAACCGGAAAGCCTTGACCTGGGCCGGTGTCCATTCGTCGCACAGGATGACCGGGATCTCTGTAATACCCAGTTTGCGGGCGGCTTTAAGACGCAGATGGCCGTCAACCACCTCGCCGTCACTCCGCACCAGACACGGAATCTTGAACCCAAATTCACGAATACTGCCGCACATGCGATCGACGGCCGCATCGTTTTTACGGGGGTTGCGGGCGTAAAATACCAATTTGTCGATGGGCCAGATTTGGATTTCCATGGACACCTCGGTCGGCATTACGATGCCTTGTTTCTCAAACTTTTCGTTTTTCATAAAGTCCTTTCGCGATGCCCAATGCCGGGTCGAATCGTTCTAATCCCTGACGTTTTCACGTCCAGAGAGTCCCGCGGTGGCGCGTCGGCGGTGGCCGGGGTTTGGGTTTCGTATCCATGTAGGGTCGCCCACTGACCATCAGGTACCGCGTGGCGTCCATCAGGTGGTCGTAACGCTTGACGATTTTGCCCGCACCTTTGTCGTCGCGGTGATACTTGCGAAACTCCCGCAACCAGTTTCCTAAGTCCTCCATCACTTTCAGGCGGCCTGAAACGAGCAAGTTCCATACTTCTTTAATGCCTGCTTCCACCGCATTCTCCGCCGGGCAAAGCAGCAGCCCCAGTTCCCCGTAAAGATCTATCAACCTCCGTCCGTCGATCTGGGAGCTGCCCAGGCAGGCCGGGTCGATCACTCCGCGAATCCACTCCCCGCGGCCACGAATGGCCTGCGCGTGCGAAGCGGGCTCACCTTGACCTTGATAGTGTTCGCTATACAGATAGATCACGCCGCTGCCCGGATCGCTCGCGCCCCACACCACCGCCGTGCTATTCCAGCCCACATCCATGCCATAGGCACGCGGCCACTCGTCCGGGATCACGCGATACGGCACCACGATGTCCGATTCGCTGATGGGGTAGATGGCGCCCGAACCGAGCGCCGGTTCTCCTTCGCTGCGAGCTTGGAGCTGGTAGGGCGGCGTGCTGGCGCTCAGCATTCGTTGTTCTTCTTGGTCCAGGTGGGGAACATCTTTCCAGCCGGCCTGAATCACAAACCGGGAGGCTTCCTCCCGTTCCTCCTCTAGGAAGCTCGAAACCACCTCGCTCATGCCCAGCAGAGGCGTGAACGTCGTAAAGGCCAGGCCTTTGGTGGTCATCAACCGCACCAGCATTTCGACGTATACATCATGGGGCGGCTCTTCGTCACACCAGATGAAGTCCTTGGCTTCACCCTCAAACGAACGCCGCCCCTGTTCGTAGCTCTTAAAGCTGAGCTTGGATTGTTTCCCGGAGAGATGCCGCACCCAGACCGTCTCCACCGAACCGGGAACACTGCGGCCAGCCACGGTATCGACGACTAATTCGGCGGGAATCAGCCCCTGGCCCGTCGACTTTCCCAACAGCACACTCTGCACTACGTCGCGGGTGGTCTGGCTGGTGGTGCCGCAGGCCCATCCGTCGGACGCATGTTCAAAGCGCCGGCCCTCCCACCAGTCCGGATAGCGGCCGGTCAAATGGCAAGTCGCTTCGAACGCGCCGGCTACGGTCTTGCCCACCCGATTAGCGGCCATGAACAGCCGTTCTTTGAATAGCAGGCCCGCACGGAAGAACTCGATTTGTTTGGGGTACAGCTCGCGCCGGCAGGGCCCTTCGTCCGGAAACATCGTCAGGAAGGGGGACTGCCGTCTTTCGCGCTCCAAGTCAATCGATTTCCGATCAAGCAACTGCTTCATCCGTTCTATCTCAGACGCTCTTGTATTCATTGGTTCTCTCCTTCGCGACGTTCCGCCTTCTCCCTCAGGGTCTGCAACAGATCGAGGTCCTCGGTCGAAAGCCGCGTAAAGTCCAGTTCGTTGTGGATGGGGATGGGACCTCCATCCGGCCCGCTGTGTTGGTTACTGCGGACATCCCGGTAGCCCAGCAGGTTCTTAGCCAGGAAGATGGAAGCTGCCGTATTGCCATTGTTCGCTTGCGTAAACAGCAAACGCCGTACAGAAAGTCGCCCCTTGGCTCGACCCCGCTCCATCACTGCGGCGAAAGCATGCTTCTGGCGCCGCCGCTCGATCGTCCGTACGGTCACACCGAAGAACGCACCCAGGTCTTCGTCGGTGCATTGCAGGGCGCATAGTTTTTCCAGCTCCCCCAAATCAATCCGTGCGGACTTGCGGCCCGCTCCATCTCGTTTTCCACCGTGCATAAGTTTTTCCATAATCAAACCTCTATAAGTGTCATCGGCGTAAACCAGCGAAACATTGACATGCTATGTATGACGTATCTATGACTTCACCACAATTTCTCGGATTCTGGCGCCGCCGCTCGATCGTCCGTACGGTAACACCGAGAAACACAGCCAGGTCTTCGTCGGTGCATTGCAGGGCGCATAGTTTTTCCAATTCCCACAAAATCAATCCGTGCGGACTTGCGCCC
>JBEKBK010000310.1:0-9863 GCA_050015435.1 Bryobacteraceae bacterium | reverse complement strand
AGCGAATCTACATCTGGAGCCGGATTTGAACGATGGTGTCGTGCTTAACATCGCCCCACTCTACGAACTTGTTCCCTGGAAAGAGGCAAGAAACTACTGGGATGATCTCCTCCAAGGAAAGTACGAATGGTCCTCTATCGGTAAGCAACTTCGCCAGAAGGGATTAGTGAAGTAATGCCCGTCGTCACTGAATCTCTCGTTCAACTGATCGCAAGGCAGGTCGATGAGAAAAGGCTGGTGGTCTGGTACGACCCGGACGAAGACTACGGCACAACGGCAAAGGAGCTTTCCATTCCGAACACGACTGTGGCACGCTACGACGGCAGCTTCTTTTGCTTGCGAAAGCAGATTGATCACCTGCTCAACGACCAGCAACCGCCTCGGGTGGTCGTGTACGTGCCAATCGAACGAACCGAGACCAACAGCGCCTTGATCGAACTCGATTACGCCGGGGTGGTTATGCAGCCTCGGCAACAGCCGCCTGCCTGCAATACCCGGCTGTCAGTCGTGGCCCGCAACGCCCTAAAGCCGATCTTGGGCGAAGATCAAGTCGCCGAGATTGAGCGGCAAGTGGAGTCAGGCAAGTTGTCGCTGGCCGATCTCGACGCCTTGGCCGACAAGGGCAAAGATATTTCGACGGGAGTTGTGGCCCTGGTCTTCGGATCAGCCAATCCGCAAGAGGTCGGCTTGGCGTTCCTGCACAGCGACGACTGCGACGGGGAGATCGGCAAGAAAGAATGCCAGAAGGAACTGCGTCACCTGCTGCAAATCAGTTTTCAGATTGAACTCCTCACCACCGAGACTCTCTCGAATTGGCGGGTTCGGTTGGGCCGTCATGTGTTGTTGACGGAGTTGTTCGCCGCTCTCAAGAAACAGGTGCCAGCTTCGCTCTCGTCGGTGCCCGTGGCGACCAGCACAGGCTGCATCGACGCCTGCGTGCGACTGGCTCGAACTTGGCGGAACAGCCGGGATGTGCGGGACAGTTACGTGGCGGTAGCCAACAAAGTGGAGCAGGAACTTCGCCTCGGCCAGATGGCACTACCCGTGGAGTCGCTCAAGGAAAACGAAACGTTCCTGTGTATCGAACGGGCCTTGATGGTACATGTGGAGAGCACCCTGTTGAACTCTGCGACCTCGGCTCTACTGCAACTTGCCAAGGCTCGCCTTTCTCGATTCTGGGCTGACGTGATTCCGCCGATCCAGGCTCGATGGGCGCTGATTTCTTCTGCCGCCGAGGTTCTGATCGAGGCCGACCGGGTGGGCAAGGCGATCAAGAGGGCTCCGACGACGGTGCTGGCTTTGGTCAAAGCGTACGCCGACGATGATGATCCGTGGTGCTTGCTTGATACGCACCATCGGAATATGGAGAGCCGCAAATACAATTTTGAGTTCGGAGCGGGTGACGATCATCACGGGCTGGACAAGCTCATAACGAAAGCCGAACAACGCTACACCGAAGTCGGCTCGGAGTTGGCCAAGCACTTCATTACGACGTTCCAGAAGGCCAAGCATCCGATCAAAGGGCTGGCCCAGCAGCGGGATATTTTCGACAAGCAGGTGAAGCCGCTTCTCAGCGAAGGCAAGGTCGCATACGTGTGGGTCGATGCTCTTCGATTCGAGATGGCTCGTGAGCTGTCCCGACTACTAAAGGACGACTTCAAATTGGAAATTCAGCCCGCCATCGGTACGATCCCTACGATCACCGAAATTGGCATGGCGGCCCTGCTGCCCAAGGCCAGCGAATCGGCAAAGGTGGTGGCCGTGGGCGGTGGCAAACTGGCTCTGGAAATCGAAGGCAAGGTCATCAAGGATCGCAAGGACCGAGTGGCATTCCTAAAAGACAACGCTGGGGTATTGGTCTTTGATGCGAAGCTCGAAGATTTGCTACCCAAACCAACCAAGAAGGTGAAGGATGGCATTCAGAACTCGCAGTTGATCCTGATTACGTCGCAGGAAATTGACGAACTGGGCGAGGCCGACAACGTGGCCCAAGCCCGTCTTCAGATCGACGGTGTATTAGGTCAATTGCGACGAGGCGTCAGAGTGCTGGCGGATCAAGGTGTCAAGGCCATCGTGCTGGTAGCCGACCACGGCCATCTGTTCGCCGACGAGATCGGAGAGGACATGAAGATCGAGGCCCCAGGCGGCAAGGTTGAAGATTTGCATCGCCGAGTGTGGGTAGGCGTCGGTGGAACTTCGGAACTGTCTTATCTGCGGACGTCATTGGCCTCGTTAGGAGTGGACAGCGAATTCGACATTGCGACCCCGTGGACCTTCGCCTGCTTCAAATCGAGGGGTGGCGGGCGAGCCTATTTCCACGGCGGATTGTCGCCTCAAGAGTTGATCGTTCCGGTGGTCGTGATGCACCCGGCTGCTAAGGCAATACCGCAATCGACGGGAATTCAGTGGCTATTGACCCCTGGCACGGCGAAGCTGACCACAAGGTTTTTCTCTGTGCAAATTACCGGAAGTCAGTCGAGTCTGTTCGGATTTGAACCGCCCAAAGTGCGGATCGAACTACGAGCCAACAAGAAGTGTGTTTCGACGCCCGTAAGCGCCTCGTACGGATTCGAGGATGCGACCGGTGAAGTGAAGTTGAAAATTGCAGCGAGCGACAACGAACGAATCGAACCGAATACCGTGACCGTCATGCTTCCAGAGCCAGAGGAACTTTCCCAAAAGACCGTGGGAGTCTATCTGCTCGATGCCGTTACGGGTGCAGAATTGACGGCTCCGCTGACGGTCGATGTCGCCATTTCGATGTGAAGATAAACTATGCCTGAATTAGATCGAAAAGCGGCTTCCGTGTTTGCGGGCAAGGTCGTTCGCAAAGACTTGGTTCGCAAGGTAAAGGTTGGGGCCAACGTCCCAGTCTTCGTCCTTGAGTACCTGCTCGGAAAGTATTGCGCCACTGATGACCCCGTGGCCATCGACGCCGGGCTGAAGGTGGTCAACAACACGTTGTCCTCGAACTTCGTCCGTCCCGATGAAGCCAACAAAGCGCAGTCGATGATCAAGGACAAAGGGAAGCACACCCTCATCGACAAAGTGCAGGTGCGCTACGTTTCTGACGATGACAAGCATTGGGCCGAACTGAAGAACTTCGGTCACAAATACGTCCACATCCCCGAACACTTCCTGCGGGAATACGACCGCCTGCTGATGGGCGGGATTTGGGCGCAAGTGGATATTCGGCATCAATTCGACGAAGAGCAGAAGGGCAAGCGGAGTCCATTCTGGATCGACAGCCTGAAACCGATTCAGCTTGCGACATTCGACATCGAAGAATACCGGACGGGCCGCAATCAATTCACGACTGACGAATGGATTGACCTGTTGATTCGCACGGTTGGCCTTGAACCCTCCTACTTCAATCGTCGCCAGAAGTTGCACTACTTAGTGCGCCTGATTCCGCTAGCCGAGGCCAACTACAACTTGGTCGAACTCGGCCCACGTGAGACGGGCAAGAGTTACGGGTATCAGGAGTTGTCGCCCTACACAATCCTGCTCACCGGACCAACGACTGTCGCCAATCTGTTTTTCAACATGGCTACCGGGAAAATGGGCCTCGTTGGAATCTGGGACGCCATCGGCTTTGATGAAGTGGCCGATCTCCAAAAGATGCCGAAAGAGGTCGTGACGACCCTCAAGACCTACTGCGAATCGGGAACCTTCGCACGAGGGAAGGATTCACTATCCGGCTCCGCTTCGATTGCCATGTTCGGGAACACGAACCAGCCCGTCGAAGTGATGGTGCGGTCGTCACACTTGTTCATTCCAATGCCCGACGTGATACGAGAGGACATGGCGTTCCTGGATCGAATTCACTTCTACATCCCCGGCTGGGAGATGCCGAAGATGAAGGTGGACTTCTTCACCAATCACTACGGCTTCGTTGTGGATTATCTGGCTGAGGCGCTGAGAGAGCTAAGGAAGCACTCGTTCACCGAAGTCCTGGATCGCAACTTCTCGCTGGGATCGCACTTAAAATCACGTGATGTTAAAGCGGTGCGGAAGACCGTTTCTGGTTTGGTCAAGTTGATCTACCCGAACGGTGAACTTTCCAAGGACGAAGTAGGCGAACTGGTCGAGTTGTCGCTCGAAGGCCGTCGCCGGGTGAAGGAACAACTCAAGAAGATGGGTTCGTTCGAGTTCCATCAAACGTCCTTTTCGCTGATCGACAACGAAACACGAGAAGAGAAGTTCGTCGGTGTTCCCGAACAGGGCGGAAGGGACATGATCTCTCTGGACCCGCTTGCCCCTGGATCGGTGTACACGTCATCAGTGGACGATCACGCCAAAGTCGGCTTGTACAGACTCGAAGTTGGCTGCTCGCCCGGTACGGGCAAGCTCAAGATCGCTGGTGGGGTTGAGGGAGTGATGCGAGAATCCATCAACCGGGCGTTCGCATATCTCATGGGTCAGAAGGTCAAGATGGGTATCGGACAGCAGGTCGATACAACCGATTTCCACGTTGAAGCCATCGATCTTCTGAGCAATCAAGTCTCGTGCGAAGCCGGAATTGCCTTGGTCGTCGCCATCTACTCGGCGCTGAAGCGAGTTTCGGTTCAGGCGGGTCTCGTCATCCTTGGCGACCTCAGCATCCAAGGGAACATCAAGGCGATGCGGTCCCTGGCCGAGCCATTGCAGGTTGCAATGGACAACGGCGCACGCAAGGCACTGATCCCGCTGGAAAACAAACGCAACTTTCTCGAAGTCTCCGGTGACATCGTGGAACGGGTTGACCCCGTGTTCTTTTCCGATCCGATGACAGCGGCGATGAAGGCGTTGGGCATGACTTGAGATTTAAGCCCAGAAAACAAATGAATGAACAAAACGAATTGCTTATAACTCACGATTGGAAAACGATCTTTAAGAGTCTGGGTTTCGTCCCGTCTGAATTCGGTGGTATGAAGGGGCGAGTCGAGGGTATCGACATCTCGGCAATCGAAGATCCTCTCCAAGGTGTTTGCGTGGCCGCCACCCACATCGGCCCTCGTAAAGCGTCGGACTTTTGCAACTTCATTTCGAAGGAATGCAGTCTCCAGATGGTTGGCAAATTGTTCGTTCATATTATCGAGCAGGTCTACCCCGAGAGACGCAAGAAAGCGTCGGAAGCCCCGGCTGCCCCCGAGCCTCAGAGAAAGCGCCCCTCGAAGGAAGAGGCATTTCAGCGGCTTCCAGAACTGCTCCGAGACCTTTTTCGGATCGTTGATGAGCTTGAGTTCGTGTTCGAACGGCCTTTCCCCCCGGACGGCCACATGGTCGGAAGCATCGGAGAAGTCATCGCCGCTTTCATCTACGATTTGGAATTGCTGCCTTGGGGTTCGGAAAGTCACGATGCAAAGAGCAAGGATGGGCGAAACGTCCAGGTTAAGCTGACGAGTGGAAAGAGGATGGTTAGCGTTTACGGCGAACCCGACCACCTAATCGTCCTTCAACTCGTATGGCGCACAGAAGTTGTTGAAGTGTACAACGGTCCCGCTGCAATTGCCTGGGCAATCGCTGGCAAGCCGCAGAAAAATGGGCAGCGTTCAATATCGCTCCAATGGTTGCGAGGACTGCAAAAGAGCGTTCCATCTGAAAGCGTACTTCCACAGGTCCGGGATTTGGCTCTGTTGATGAAATGAAGAGGGAGAAGTCAAGGGCGCTTCGAAGCGGCATCCGTACTCTTACCTGCAATCGCTGACGCTCGATGAAGCGGCGAATCGTCTGCGTTATGATCATTCCGTCTATGCCAGCACCGGCTCCCATTCGCATATCCAAATCAAAGTTCGTCGCTGGCATCCAGTGCTTGAAACGACTTTATTTCCAGGTTCACCGGCCAGAACTCGCTGAAGAAGCGGACGAGGGACAGGAGGCTCGACTTGAACAGGGAGAGGAAGTCGGGCTGCTTGCACACAGTAGGTTTCCAGGCGGCGTCCTTGTTGGTTTTGAAAACGGGATTGACGATGCCCTGGCGAACACGGCGGCGCTGATGGACGATTCGTCCGTCCCTACCATCTTCGAAGCGACCTTCCAACACTCCAATTTGCTCGTGCGTGTGGACATTCTACAGCGTCGTCCCAAAGGCCGCTGGCGATTGATAGAGGTGAAGTCGTCAGTCGAGGTGAAGCCGCATTACTTGTACGATCTTGCCATTCAATATCACGTCCTGAGTGCCTGCGGTCTTTATATTTCATCAGCCGGTCTCATGCACCTGAACCGGAACTACCGCTACGATGGGAAACAGCACGACCTGCGGATGCTCTTCACGATCCGGGACCAGACGAAGCGGATCAAGAAACTGGATGCCGACCTGCCAAGACTTCTGAAGGCCCAACGGAAAACTCTGGCCCAAGCGACCCCACCCGACATCTCGCCGGGTCCTCAATGCACAGACCCGTATCCGTGTGAGTTCTTCGGGCACTGCAATACGGAACCACCGGAGCACCACATCTCGTTTCTCCCACGGCTGAGCGTCAAGAAACAGCAGGCCCTCGCAGAGTTAGGCGTTAGCCTTATTCCTGACATCCCAGAAGATTTCCCGCTCACAGAACTTCAGGCTCGCATTTGCGCCTCCGTCACAACTGGCCACACTTGGGTCAGCGAGACGCTTTTGACGGAGCTATTGGAACTGAAGTATCCGCTGTGCTTCATGGACTTCGAGTCCGTCTATCCAGCAATCCCTCGATTTGCTGGGATGTGGCCCTACTCCCAGATTCCTTTTCAATGGTCTGTGCATCGGCAATTAACGCCTCATTCAGAACTCGAACACTTCGAGTTTCTTGCAGACAACGAAAGTGATCCACGCCTGAAGTTTATTGAGTCGCTTTGCGGAGTCGTGGGAAAGCGTGGACACATCGTCGTCTACAACGCCGCCTTTGAGTCGCAGCGTCTTAGCGAACTGACTGACTGGCTTCCGGTCTATAAGGAGCGCATCCAGAACATTCGGGAGCGCCTGTGGGACCTATTGCCGTTCGTGAAGGCGCATGTGTATCACCCGAATTTCCACGGGTCGTTCTCGATCAAGTCGGTTTTGCCCGCATTGGTGCCCGACATGACTTACGAAGGGATGGAAGTCTCCGAAGGAGGGCAAGCCGGTCTCGCCTGGGACGAGATGATCCGAGGCGAACTTGATCCGACTGAGCGGCAACGGCTGAAGGATGCGCTGTTGGCATACTGCCGACAGGATACTCTAGCAATGGTAAGGATTCTGGAACGCCTCCGAGGAACGTGAACGATGGCTCCCGGATTTGGGAGGATTGCGAATCGGTGTTGTCGAATAGGCGTACAATCTTTGGCTGATAGGTATGTTCAAGGACCGGAAGGCGCTCATCGCCGCTCTCGACGAGTTCTATGGAAGCGTTGCGACCCGAATCGAACAGTTCCAGGAAGAGAGTAGGGCGGCAGATCTCTATGAAGCTACTGGGTTCACGGTATTCGACTACATCGATCCCAACGAGAACTGCCTGTCTGATGTCATCTACGATCTTCTTGATCCGTCCGGGAAGCATGGGCAAGGAAGGGTCTTCCAGGACTTGCTCTTGGAAGCCATCGGCGTGCAGCACGAGTCGGTTCGCCTGCCTTTCCGAGTCAAGCGAGAGGATTGCACATTATATTGCGCCAGTCCTGAAAGGCGCATTGACATCACCCTTGAAGTCGCCGGTTTTGGCATCGGAATTGAGAACAAGCCGTTCCATTATGAAGCGGAGGATCAACTGAAGGACTACAGCCTTCATCTGCGTCAAAAATACGGACAGCGGTTCATGCTCGTATATCTTTCGGGCGATGGCAGTCGGCCTGACAGTATAGATCAAGCCGATCTTGGATTGCTTCGGAAAAACAATCAGTTCAAGAATCTCGCCTACCCAACGGGCCTCTGCCATTGGCTTGAACGCTGCGTTCAAGAGTGCAAGGCCGAGAAGGTGCGATGGTTCTTGGAAGAGTTCGCAGAATACGTGAAAACTTTCGAGCTTGCGGAAGACTACGAGGAACCGATCCATGAAACCAAGTGAAGAAGCTGACGTAATTGCCGATCATGTTTTCGAGAGCGAAAGCAATCTCAGGATCACAGCCAAGCTGGGATTGGCGTTTCCAAAGGTCAAGGAGCGGATCGTCCGAGAGTTCGTTCAGACTCTCGCTCTCGAACTGGGATCACGGCTTGGCAAGCAATGGGGAATAGAGAACAGTTGGACCGAACGTCCACTACGAGCGGATTGCCAGATAGGTTTAGCAAAGAAGCCGTGGCTGGATAAAGCCAGCATTGGATTGACGTGTGAAAGAACCGGGCCGAGTTTCCTGCTGTACTTTGTTTGGCGAGCGAGCAAGCACAAGTTGTTAGCCATCACAGATTTGAAGCAATCTTTAGACAAACGTTTCTCGCATGGAAATCACTATTCGCCCCCATCTGGTGGTGATACTCTGTGGTGGAAGTATGTCGATGATCATTATCGGGACTGGGACAACGAAGACATGCTGGTTACCCTCTGGAAAAAAGAGGAAGCGGTCGAGTACTATGCGGCCCACCTCGTGAGAATCTGCAAGATCGCAGGTCCGTTTCTTGATAAAATTTGCGGCAAGTGAGGCGGCAACATATATTATCTGCTGGCAATCTGGCCGGTAGTGTGGCGGCGTTCTTGCTGGCCACGTTTGAGGCAATGCAATGAACGTTGGAACGATGATGGGCCATCGATACAATCCGTTCAGTAAGCCATTGCTCGAATTCCCACCAGAGGAGTTGGCCGTCCTGCGTGATGTCAGCGAAGGTTGGTTCGTTGATTACAAGTCGCAACCCTTATCGCCAAGGGACTTCGGCAAGCATCTCTCTGCTTTTGCGAACCAATTCGGCGGATGGCTGTTTGTTGGCATTTCTGAAGGACCGAACAAGAACCTCAAGGCCGAGTCCTTCCCCGGTATTCCGTCCTCTGAGGTGCCCGCTGCGCTTTTGCGTATCCGGGAAGGAGTTTCGGTGCACGTTTCCCCGCCCGTTTACTTCGAGCATCGAGTTATTGATGGCCCCATCGACACCATCGGGCTCGAAGCCGGAAGATCCATCATCGTCGTTGCAGTAGGCGAAGGCCCTAACCCACCGTTCGTTCATTCCAGTGGACGAATTTATCGACGAATCGCCGATTCATCGGAGCCAAAGGCAGAAACAGATCGTGCGGTTCTCGATGGAATGTGGCGCAAGTCGGAGAACTTGCGAGGCCGCCTGAGACACTTCATCTTTGAACCGACTGAGGACCCACGAACACAGAACACGTATTGCTACGTCTACTTCATGGAAGATTTGACGTTCTCACTGCCTGAGTATCAATTGAACTTCGCCGGCTTTCAGGAAGCGATCAAGACCGAAACTCCAGACCCTTCGATGTCAATCACCTTGGACAACATCTACACGACTCAAGACGGCTTCATCGCCCGTCACCTTATGTTCAACAACGACCCCCTTTATGAACTGACAAGCCTACGTTGGTGGCATACCGGAAACGTGAGGTTGACAATTCCGATCAACTACATTCAGAGTTCACAACACAGCCTCATTCAAGATACCCTGTACAAGCGTTTTGCGGCAGCGATGGGAAACCAACTTAAGGCATATCGCTCGATTCTGAACATGGATCAGTGGCTCGTGGCCTTGGTGACCTTGGTCGGACGGTATCTACACCTTCGGGACAAGGTGAACTCAGACTATCCCATCTACGGAAAGGTGATATTCTCCAACGCCCGGTTACGTACTCCCTTCATCGGGATGGAATCATTTTTGGGCTCTCCGCAGGAATTCGTAACAAGTGGCATTCTACGCGGCTTTCCTGGCTTTCTGAAAAGCGACGTATTCGGTGTTGGTCACGGCTATGCGCCGTGCTTTCAGCAGGAGGTAA
>JBEKBK010000309.1:0-9894 GCA_050015435.1 Bryobacteraceae bacterium | reverse complement strand
AGGTCCTTCCAGAACTCCATTTTGGACCACAAAATCGGCACGAAGGACGCACCGCCCGCGACAGAGCTCACATTGCTCGGTACGGTTATGGACGTCAAGGCGAGTAAGCCCGGAGTCAAATTGTTATCGAACACCAATTCGATCCCTGGAGCGGAATGCTGCGTTGCCGCGTCTGCGAATCCGCCGAAGGCGAGCTTCAAGTTTGAGCTGGCCACGCCGTTCCATTGGTCGGCCGCCAGGCGAATCTGGCTCACCAGCGCCTGAAAACTGTCGCCTGGCAGCAACGGGCCAGGGCCCTGGTCAGAGATGAAATAGTTGATCGTATGGCCATCCGGCGGCACAGTGAGATCGAATTTTGCCGGCACCGGATTGAAGGGGGCACTGTCGCCCGAAAAATAGACCCAGTGGTAATACGCCGAAGCGACGGAGGAACAGCAAAGCAGGCCCGCAGCCACGACAAGACAATGGATAAGAGTCGGCTTCAGCCTCATTTGTGTTGCTTCCCGTCCGCTAAAGGTTGAATCCGCGATTTCAGCTCGCTCAGGCTCAAGGTGACGGCCTGATCCGTGACCACGCGGCCGGACTTATCGACCATCGTTTCGGTAGCTGCCGGCCGGACCAGAACCGCATCTCCGGCGTGGTTCCGCATGACACTGAACAACCCTTGGGAAAGGCCGATGATCTGGGTCACGCCGGTTCGGCTGGTCCACAGGAAGAAAACGTAGTCCCCGCCGGCGTTGAGCTCCGGAGCGCCACCTACACGCTGCCGAAGCCCCGCCGCCGTGCCTCCGGGTACCGCCAGGTCAAGCTGCTGGGAACCTGCCGACTTCAGGTTCTCCGTGACCCGTAACTTATAGTACGTATAGATATCGCGTCCGCGAGCCTCGGCATGCGAACCTAAGACCTTCGCTCGCACGATCGCAGTCGATTGCCGGATCATCTCGTCCATGGTCAACTGCTGGAGTGTGGACGCACACGCCGTGCCTAGCGTGGCTGCGACCGCGACCAATAGAGACAGAGTCCGCATAATCCCGGAATCTTCTCGAAAGCACGTCCCTGACCTAACGGCAGTGATTGATGACGCGAGACTTATCCGCGACCGGCCTTAGAATCCTGTTGACCTTGGACACGCTCTTGAGACAGAAAAGCACATTGCACACCAACTAGATCGGTATATTCAGACGTAGGCTTACGCAGTACCGATCTTCCTTAGCTGGAAGATTTCAAACACTGGGTGGCCGTTCGAATCGGGAATGATGCGGATCGACCGCTTCTCATAGCCGTTTTTTTCGATGGTCCGCTCGAATCGCCCGATCACTCCCGGCATCTCTTCCCGGGCTGGAACGTGGTTGATAAAGAGAGCATTCGGATCCGAAAGCATCAGTTGGATCGTTCGAAGGTCGATGTCCGAGGGCGTATCGGTCATGAAGGGACCGTCGGCGGGCCGCAGCAGAAGACGGCCGTGGTGGAAGAGCTCCAGCGTGTTCAGCATGCCCCAGTCCAGGACGTAAATCGGCTGATCGGGAGCGGCACCCGTTGGATCCGCGACTGCGTTTGATAGGGAAAACAGTGCGTCCGTGAAGTTGCCCTCTGCACCGTCGCGTTCCAGTTGCAGAATGTGCTGATTTACCACCAACAGGTTAAAAGCCACCAACACGACGCACGCGAACACGCCAACCCGGCTCCAAGGCACGGAGCTGAGCACAATGGCGATGAACAGATGCGGGAACGGCCAGAGCAGGACGGAGTGATGCACGGCCCCGCCCGCGCCGCGCGTGAGCGCCATCGCGAACCACGCCGTGATCAGGAACACCAAGGAGAATCGCGCGGCACGGGAGTGCCACCAGAGCGGCACAGCCAGCACGCCGAGGATGAAGGCATACGCCAATCCGTCCGTGCGATGCTCGCCGAAATGATTGCGGATCCACAAAGCGGCCCGTCCGCGTCTCGACGAGGGTTCTTTGGGGTGATCCCGCCATTCTTCGGCGGGAATGAAGCCGAGCACGCCCGAGCCGTTGAGCGTGTTGTATTCCATGCGCAATTTTCCCGCGAGTCTGGAGGCTTCGAAGTGGCCGCTGGATTCAATCGTGATGTTCGGATTTTGGAGGTTGTAAATGATAATTGGCGAGGCGCCGAGGAGGAACCCGGCCGCGACAAAGGTGACGTTCCGCGGTCGGAGCAAATGCCGAATCTCGGTCGACCAGATGGCGAGCGTGCCGAAAAATAGACCCGCCAGTGTCCACAGGAAGACAGCTTTGTTCCAAAGCGCTAGGCCCAGAAAGAAGAAGCCGAACCCGAGATAGAGTGCCGAATTGGAAACCGCGGGTTCCACGGAACGAACCAGGATGAGACAGGCAGTCACAAGCAAAAGTTGTTGCAGTGCAACTGGTCCCCAGTCGAAAGTGTCAGGAAGGAGAAAGGCGGGGTCGGTGGCCAGTAGCGCACACGCCAGGAGAGCCACATTCCGGCTTGTGACCCTAACAGCTAAGCAATAGAAAAACCAAATGGTTAGCGCTCCTGAAAGGACCATCAGGAGGCGGACCGACCACACACTCGTTCCAGCCACGGCGAAGATCGGTAGGTACAGCACGGTCTTAAGCGTTCCGACATAAGACATCACCATGAGAGGGACCCGTAAGTGATTTGGATTAAAAGAGTAAATGGGAGTGGCGAAGAGCGCTTCGTCGTTTTGGATCCCGGCGTAGGGAATCAGCGCCGCCCCCAGGAGGATAAACAGGCAGCAGAACCCGATTACTGTCAAGCGTGTGGTAAGATCTGTCACGAAAACGGCCCGCGTTGAAGAATTTTTACCGGAGAAAATATCGCCGGTCTCGAAACAGTATACGGCAGTAACTTCTGAAACTTAGCGAGGTTTGTCAGGGTCTGACGGGAGGCTTGGACCCGCTTGAACGGGAACCGCCGGATTCGGCCCGGAATCCAGCACCTGACGAATCAGCGTAATGCTTTTCGAGGGGAGCGCCGATAAGAACTTTCATGTGTCAGAGGAGTTAGTACCGGAGGCTAGTACGAACCGGAACGAATTGGCATTGCAATTGCTTGTGAAGACGCGGACCATATGCTATGCTGTGCGAAGAACTTTTGGAGAGACGTAGCCGAATGGCAGACATGGGAGCTGCTTCGGCGGACGGCGCGCGGCAGGTTCGGTGTGGTCGTAGCGTTTTCAAATCGAAATCGATCACTGAACCTTTTTGCTTCGCTTCGCGTCTAATCCGATGTGACGAAGTGGACAAGTTGACGCCCTAGAGACGAAAAGACAGAAAACGATAAGAAAGAAAAAGAAGAGACGAGATTAGGAGAAGGCAGCCATGACGAAAAGTGAGTTAACCAAGTTCAAAAATATCCTGGAGGCAAAACAGGCAGAGCTGGCGCAGTTCGTGAGAAACCGCGAGGGAATCGCCATCGAGAAGAGTCCGGATGCACTCGACGAAGTGCAACACGCAGCGGAGCGCGAATTGGCCATCCGCAATCTGGATCGCGAATCGAACCTGCTTCGAAACGTGCGCGCAGCGCTGCGGCGGATCGACGAAGGCACCTTCGGGGTCTGCCTGCATTGCGAAGAGGACATCAGCCCGAAGCGGCTGGCAGCGGTGCCGTGGACCGCATTCTGCATCCAGTGCCAGGAAATCGCCGACCGCAATCAGGCCGATGGAACTGAAAGCCTGGATGAGCTCCTAGTGAACGCAGCCTAATCCGTCTCTCACGGGGCGCGGGCGGCGACAGTTGCGAGAGTTCCGTGAACCTCGCAGCGACGAATCCCGCGCCCCTCGTGTCTAGAGACGATGTGCCTGTGGACTAGCGGATCAGGACGTAGGAAATCATTCGTCCAGCGCGGTCCTTGTCGCGCCGATAAGAGTGGAAGCGCGCCGGGTCGCAGAAGGTGCACCGGTTAAGCAGATCGATATGCGCTCCGGCGAGGCCGGCTTCCACGAGTTGTCTGCGATTTTCGGCGGCCAGGTCGAGTAAGATTGGGCCAGAAAGCCCAAACTGCCGAGCCACTTCGTCGCCTACCTGGTAGCAGCACACACCAATCCCAGGTCCAATGGCCGCGCGTAGGCCAGACGGATCGGTGCCGAATTTTCCCGTCATTTCTTCGACAGTTCGTCGAACAATTCCCGCGGCCGTTCCGCGCCATCCAGCATGAATCGCGGCGACAACACGCGCTTGTGGGTCAGCGATAAGAATGGGAAGACAATCGGCCGTCCGAACCGAAACAGCCAACCCGCGCCGATTCGTCATCAGTGCGTCGCCTTCCCCGGCACACCCCGGCTCATCCGCGACCAGCGGCATCGCTGAATGGACTTGCCTCAGAGTCGCCAATTGATCCGGAAAGACTGCGGATTGGCGAGTGCCGAACCCATGCTCGAGCCATTTCAAATCTTCAAGGATTGGCGAGATCAGGAAATCCATGTTCATGCTGCTCTGGCCCTGAGAAGCGGGCCAACACAGCTCGCGGCGACGTTGGTTTTACGGTCTCACTCGATGACTTTGTCCAACATAATTTGGAACTGCCGGGCCTTCACATCAACGCGAGACTTGAGTTCAGAGAGCTCCCGCTCCATAGATCGCAAGCGATCCGCCAAATGGAGGCAGGCGAGCACGGCCACGCGGTTGCCGTCGACATTGCCCGCGCGTTGCGCGATTTCCGTCATCAACTCGTCGACGGAGTGAGCTAACGCCTCGACCTCGCCGCCCTCATCGGTGGCGAGAAGAGAATAATTCTGGTTGAAGATGGTGACGCGTACGCTCTTGCGTTCCGCCGCGGAGTCCATTCGATCCTACGATCCAGCCAGCAAATCCATCTGCCCTAGCAGCTTTTCGACCCGCGTGCGCACCTGTTTGCGCTCGCTGCGCAACTCCTCAATTTCGTCGCGGAGCTTTTTCATTTCAGACAGAGCAGTCCCTGCGGCTTGGCGAGCGGCGTCCCGCTCGGCGCGCAAAGCGCTCACCAGATCCAGAGTCCGGCGAATGCGTTCTTCAAGCCCCGCGAGGGAGTCTTCTTCGCGAAGCGGGCCAGCGGATATTGGGGTAGCCATGTTATGCGCTCTCGAGCGCCGCTTTGGCCTGGTTCACCAGCGCGCTGAAGGCCGCCGGATCCTGCATCGCCAAGTCGGCGAGAATTTTGCGATTCAATTCAATACCGGCCTTTTTGAGACCGTTGATGAATCGGCTGTAGGAAATCTCGGCCTGACGGCAGGCCGCTCCAATTCGGACAATCCAGAGCGAGCGGAAATCGCGCTTCTTCAGGCGACGACCCACATAGCCGTAGCGCAGAGACTTCTCCACGGCTTCCTGGGCGGAGCGATGCAGCTTACTCTTGGTGAGAAAGAAGCCCTTGGCCAGGGCGAGCGTCTTCTTGCGGCTGGCGCGACGCTTGGTACCACGTTTTACTCTCGGCACGTTTTTCTCCTTCGGGATAACGGCGGATCAGGCACGTGCTGGCGCTCTGTCCACACGAAGTAGGCTCAAGACGAGGGAATCGTCTTAATACGGAAGCGTCTCAATACGGAAGCATCCGGGAAATTTCCGGCGAGTTGGCGGGGTCAGCCACCGCACTTTGACCGAGCCGGCGCTTCCGGGAGCGCGACTTCGACGTCAGGATATGGCGGGCGAAGGCATGATGGCGCACGATTTTGCCGGTACCCGTCTTCTTGAAGCGTTTGGCCGCACCCTTATGGGTCTTCAACTTTGGCATAAAATGTCCTGGGGACGTTGGCCGCCGTTCGACGACCTTTATGCATCATAACACACGTGGACTTCCGTTCCGGGCGTGGCTGCGGCTCCGGCTGTAGCTGAAATAGATCACCAGGCCAATCGCCAGCCAGATCACCAGCCGCAACCAGTTGCTCAGCCCGAGTCCTGCCATAAGCGCGAAGTTCACTAAAATTCCCAAAATGGGGACCACAGGCACCCAGGGCGTCCGGAACGGCCGTGGCAAATCCGGACGGGTCCGGCGCATGACGATGATGCCCGCGCAGACGATCACGAAGGCGAGCAGCGTTCCGATGGAGGTCATCTCGCCCACCACGCCGATCGGCGCGAAGCCTGCAAATATGCTCACGAAAACCATCAGGATGGCGTTCGACAGATAAGGGGTGCGGAACTTGGGGTGAACCTTGGAGTAAAGCGGCGGAAGCAAGCCATCCTTCGACATGGAAAAGAACACGCGGCTTTGTCCGAGTAGCATGACCAGCATCACAGAGGTGAGGCCCATCAGCGACCCGATCTTCATCATTTCGCCGACCACCGGATAAGGAATGTGGTCCACGGCGACCGCCAGCGGCGCGGCCACGTTCAGTTCTTTGTAGTTCACGATGCCGGTCAACACATGCGCATAAAGAATGTAAAGGATGGTGCAGACCACCAAAGATCCGATGATACCGATCGGCATGTCGCGCTGGGGGTTCCTGGCTTCCTGGGCGGCGGTGGAGACCGCATCGAATCCGATGTAGGCGAAGAAAATAACGCCCGCAGCGGTCAGGATTCCGCTATAGCCGAAATGGCCGCCTCCAGTGCTCGGAGGAATGTAAGGGGTGTAATTGGCGCGATTGATGAAACTCCACCCGAGGACGATGAAGGTGACGACAACAGCGACTTTGCAGACGACGATGAACGCGTTAGCAGTGGCGGACTCCTGAATGCCGATGATCAGCAAGACGCTAATTGCAATCGTGATAAAGACCGCAGGCAAATTGATGATTCCGTAAACTACTTCTCCGCCCGGGAGCGTCACCGGTTGCCAGGGTGAGGCAATGAGCGCGGCCGGAAGAGTTATATGAAAGTCATGGAGAATGCTGACCAGATAACTCGACCAACCTATGGAAACCGTGGCCGCTCCCACCGCATATTCTAGGACCAGGTCCCAGCCGATGATCCAGGCGATCAATTCCCCCATTGTGGCGTAGGCGTAGGTGTACGCGCTGCCGGCCACGGGAATCATGGTCGAAAACTCGCTGTAGCACAAGCCGGCGAACACGCAGCCGAGGGCGGCGGCGACGAACGAGAGGGTTACCGCAGGTCCGGCATAGGTGCCCGCCGCGACGCCGGCCAAGGTGAAGATGCCGGCTCCGATGATCGCGCCGATGCCCAGGGCAATCAGCTGACCCGCGCCGAGCGCACGCTTCAGCGACCCTTGTTCGGCGTCCTCGGTGAGCAGGGCCAACGATTTAGTAACAAAAAGGCTCATAGCAGTTAGCAGGTAGCATAGCAAACTAAGGCTAAGGTTTAAGAACGGGCCGACGGGGTCTAGGGTGTGCCGGAGTGAGACGAGACTGGCACGGCCAGATCTAGCCAGCCTATCATCATTTCGTCCCACGTTTGCGGACCCCACAAGACCGTAGCCGCGGGATTGGGATTGAACGGGTTGTTGGCAGAATTATCGAACACTGCGGTGCACTCGATGCGTGTGCCGCGCGGCAGCAGCTTAGGCGTCTCCAGGTAATAATAAGGCTGCCACTCGAAATCGTAATGTGGGAGGTCGAGCAGCGTTTCCGTTTCTCCGGTGGGATATACGGCTCGAAAGATGAAAGACTTCCCGCGAAGATGCATATGCGCGCGCATGCCCACCAAGTATGCGGTCTGGTGGATGGTCGCTGAGGATCGGACCTGATAGTTGGCGTCGCCGGCGGGAATAGCCAGCGTGGGCGCGGCGGCCTGCAGGCCGATAATCGCTTCCGTGGTCGGCTGTTTTGCAAAAATCAAACCGATCCGGGTGCGATCCCGCGTGCGTTTTCCGTTGGTGGTGTAGTGCATCTGGAAAATCAGAGTGGAGCCGGCCTTGATCAGCCGTGCCTGACCCGGCTTCCAGATCTGGGGCGTCATGCCCGGCGCGTAACCGGCCAGATATTGCTGTTCCGAACCGTCGTGTGCATCCACGACGACGATCGCGTGATGCACCACCGAACGCTCGCCGGGGCGGACTTCCGCCATCTGCACCCACTTGTCTTCCATGAAGTGCGTGGCAACTGAAAGGTATTGGTAGTCGATTACGCCAGATGCCGGCACATCGAAGGGCGCAGGCATCTCGAAGACCATTTCTGGCTCCGGTATCTGCCAGCCGTTCAAGAATTCGCGCGGCGGTGGCGCCTGAGCGGGGTCGCCCTCCCGCGCGCCGGAGTCGATCCAGGTCACTAGGACCTCCCGCTCACCGGGCGCCAGCGACAGGTCGTTCGAGAATTTTCCGAATTGAGGATTCGGATGCCAGGGCGGCATTTTGCCGGTCAGCACCGCGGCGCGAATCGCTTTGGCCCATGGCCGGGTTTGTTCGTAGGTGAGAAGCGACATCGGCGCTGCCTCTCCCGGCCGATGACAGCTCTGGCAGCGATTCTGAAGGATCGGTTCGACGTCCTTGTGAAACGTTACCGGGGCGCTGGAAGCCGAGGCGAGGCCCGCGCCTAAGGCGATGATGAGAATCGGTACCCGAACCTTCACAAGAGCCGGAATTACTTTTGTATCATGTTTTTGTCGCCTGGCGGAGCGAAAGCCTCGAGCTATACGTCTAACCTGGGAGAACATATGACTTCAGTAACAGGAAGATCGACCGAAAGCAGATTGCGCGTTATATTGCGCGTTATGTTGACACTCGCGCTCTGCGGAACCTTTGGCGCAGCCACCGTGGGCCTCGCGGACGAGGGGATGTGGACCTTCGACAATCCGCCCACCAAACTAATTCAAGAGAAATACAACTTCACTCTGACCAAGGATTGGCTGGACCACGTGCGGCTTTCCTGCGTCCGGTTGAACGACGGTGGGTCGGGCTCCTTTGTCAGTCCGCACGGCCTGTTGCTGACCAATCATCACGTGGCGCGTGGCCAACTGCAAAAGAATTCGACGCCCGAGCACGATTACATCAACAACGGCTTCTATGCCGCAACGCCAGAGCAGGAAATGAAGTCGCCGGATCTGGAGATCAACGTCCTGATCTCAACGGAGGACGTCACGGCGCGCGTTCAGGACGCAGTCAAGAACGCGAAAAATCCGGATCAGGAGTTCGCGGCGCGAAAGAAAGCGATCGCGGCGATTGAGGAGGAGAGTCTCCAAAAGACGGGTCTTCGGTCGGATGTGATCACGCTCTATCAGGGCGGCGAATATTGGCTGTATCGCTACAAGAAATACACCGACGTGCGCTTGGTTTTCGCGCCGGAACAGCAGGCAGCATTTTTCGGAGGCGATCCGGACAACTTCACATATCCCCGCTACGACCTGGATTTGGCGTTGTTCCGCGTGTATGAAAACGGGAAGCCGATCGACAGCCCGAACTATTTGAAGTGGAATCCGAAGGGCGCAGACGACGGGGATCTGGTGTTTGTGACGGGCAATCCGGGATCCACGGAGCGGCTCGATACCGTCGCGCAACTGGAAATGGAACGCGACTTCCTTGAGCCGAACATCTTGAAGGTGTTGCGTAACCGGATCCAGGTTCTGAAAAAATTCTCCGACACCACCTCGGAGCATGCGTTGCAAGCGGGAACGCAGATCTTCGGCCTGGAAAATTCCGTCAAGGCGATCGACGGTGAACACAAGGGTCTGCTGAATGTACAGATCATGGACACGAAGCGTAAGGATGAGGCCGCGTTCAAGGAAAAGGTGATGAGCAATCCTGAGTTGAAGGCTAAATACGGCAGCGCTTGGGACCAGATCGCCGCGGCTGAAAAGAACTCAGCTACGCGCGTCAAAGAGTCGTACTATCACAGCACGGATTCGCAAATCGCCGGGTTCGCACAAACGATCGTCCAATACGTCGCCGAGATCAAGAAGCCGGACGGCGAACGGTTAAACGGCTACCACGAGGCGCAACTCGAATCGCTCCGTTTCCGGATGAACTCGCCGGCGCCGGTTTACACCGATATGGAGATCGCCCGAATCACGGGCGCGCTC
>JBEKBK010000308.1:0-9911 GCA_050015435.1 Bryobacteraceae bacterium | reverse complement strand
CGCGCCGACGATGCGGCTGACGAACTGGAGGAGGTCGCGTTCTTACTGGAGCTCCTTATGAACAGCCATCCGGACGGCGAGGCGCGGGATGCGCTCGGAATCTTAGCGGATCTGCTGGTCGAGGCCGCGCAGGAATGGATCAAGGCTTTGAGTCATTCCGTACACGTTGATCCGGGAAGCACCGCAGGAACGCACGAAGACGCCAGCGACTTTCTCACCGCCGTGGATCAAGTTTTCGAACTGGAACACCAGGCGGACGACGCGGAGCGAGCCCTCACTCATGCGGCCGTGCAACAAGCGGGAGATTTCCGTCAACTGCATCTCTACACGGCGATGGCCCATAGCCTGGAGGCCGCATCCGACGCCTTGAAATGGGCCAGCCTCACCGCCCGGGACTATGTGCTCGGCAAAGTGCTTGGCGGCTGAGGCAGACATGGCGAAGGATTTTTATCTGATCGCGCCCGATGCTCCGCTTCCACGGCGCGGGGCTGAAGAGGTCGGCAACAAAGCATGGAATCTGATGCGCATGGCGAGAGCCGGGCTGCCGGTTCCGTCCGGCTTCGTGCTTCCCACCTCGTGGTGCCGGAAGATGCGGTGTCATGACAAGAGTTTGAAAGACACACTCAGTTCAGGCATTCGCGAAATCGAGGCCGTGAGCGGCCTCGGCTTCGGTTCCCCTCGACGGCCGCTGCTGGTGTCGGTGCGCTCCGGTGGCGCGGTATCCATGCCGGGAATGCTGGAGACAGTGTTGAACATCGGCCTGAACCGCGAGGTTGTGGATGGATTAATTCGCCTCACCGGCAACCCGCGCTTAGCCTGGGACAGCTATCGGCGCCTGGTGCAAGGCTACGCCGAGGTCGTGTGCCAGTTGCCCGTGCAGCCCTTCGATCAACTGGTGGAAAATGCGGTCGCCGGGGCCGCTGTAGACCACGAACGGGAACTGGACCATCGCAGCCTTCGCCAACTGGCGCGCGATATGCTGCGTCTGTTTGAGGAACTGGCTGGGTTTCCGTTTCCCCAGGATCCTTTTGCGCAGCTTACTGCCGGCGCCGAGGCCGTATTCCGCTCTTGGGACGCGCCCAAGGCCCAGCTCTACCGGAAGTCGAACGGGATCGGCGAAGACGGCGGAACCGCAGTGACCGTCCAGATGATGGTATTTGGAAACGCGGGCGGAGCCTCGGGCGCAGGCGTGGGTTTCACTCGCGATCCGGCCACGGGCAGTCCGGATATGTATCTGGATTTTCAGTTCAACGGGCAAGGAGAAGACGTGGTCGCCGGACGTCAGTCCACGGACGATTCTGAACGGCTTCGTCTCACGCTTCCCCCAACCTGGACCCAGCTTCAAGAGGTCGCACGCAGGCTGGAATCGCTGTTCCGCGACGCCCAGGATTTCGAGTTTACACTGCATTCCGGAAAGCTGTTCCTTCTCCAATCGCGCACGGCGAAGCGGACACCATGGGCGGCTTTGCGCATTGCCGTGGATTTAGTCAGCGAGGGATTGATCGAGTCCGAGGACGCGTTGTCCCGCCTGTCTGCTCTTGACCTCGGCTCCGTGAGTCGAACGCGCGTGGCGAATTCAGAAGGACCGCCGTTAGCGAGGGCAACCGTTGCATCCATCGGCGTCGCCTCCGGCGCGATCGCCTTGGATTCGGACGCCGCGGAACGCATGCACCGGGCTGGAATACCGGCGATCCTGATTTGCCAGGACACACTAACCTCGGACATCGCTGGGATGGGCAGCGCCGAAGGGATCCTAACTGCCCGAGGGGCCCGCACCTCGCACGCCGCCGTGGTCGCCCGCCAACTTGGAAAGGTGTGCCTCGTGGCTTGCTCTGATCTCGAAATCGATCTGGCCAGCCGCTGTTGCAGGATCGGTGCGCGGATTCTGAACGAAGGCGATGCAATATCGCTCGACGGAAACGAAGGCGCCGTCTATGCGGGTACGCTGGAAGTGATTAAAGAGCGGCCCGAACGTGAATTGGAAATAGTCGCTGGCTGGACTAGTAGACTCGTACCGTCGGTCGTTTAAAATTGCTGCCATGGAGACGACCTGGAAGGCCGACGTCCACGCCGGAAGGACCATCAGGGCGGGCGTTATACCCTCGTCGCCCATCTGCGGGTGGCGCGGTCGAGCCTCGGAATGCCTTACGGTAAGGGGATAGGGTAATCAACTTACTCTTTTCGCGGCAGTATTCCCTTATCAGCCATGAGCTTTCGGTATCGCCCGTCGTAGAGTTCCTTGGCTTCGAAGAGTGGTAACAGCGCTTCCCAAACGTTGCAGATCCGCTCGTTGATATTGGCCTCATCAAAAAGGCAATACGCCTGCAATTCCGTGATCAGACAAAGAAGTACCGTGGCCGCCCTTCCGATGTGCGTCGAAACGAAAAGTTCATAACTCTCCTCCACCTTTGGTCTTGTCTCGTGGGGAAGAAAATCGGTTACGTAGTACGCGCCCACGGGAACATGCCCAAGAGTGCCGGAGAAAGCTTCATAAGCACCGTGAGACAACGCCGAATACTGCCGCCATCCAAGATATGTAAACGTTCTCAAAAATTCCTGGTGTTCTGTCAGCACGGCCCCAGGTCGCTTTGGAAGAATATAAGCGCCCAAGGTCGGCCAGGGTCGCTGCTTCATGACATCATCGAGCGTGAAGCCGCTCATGCGAATCAGGCGGTCGACCAGTGCGCGACGACTCTTCAACGTATGATTCCCATTTGGCCTGCCCGGCGGGCCTCTGATGATCTTCTTCGAGATCCTTCAGCATCTTCTTAATACCGCTCTTGCGATATGCCGGTCCTGCATCCGCAGGACTTTCGAGAATCGCAGTGACGTTGTATAGGCAGTCAATTAGCGAACGGACTAAAGACATCGCCGGCACGCCATATTGGACGTGCCAATCAGGATCGCCCCTGCGCCGCACATCAGCATTTACATAAAACAGCAAATTGTAAATGGCACGGAATATCTGAGCATCATGGAAACGTCATCCGACACACAGGCTGGCCATGCGCAGTACGACACTCCCTCT
Organism: Bryobacteraceae bacterium; assembly: GCA_050015435.1. Lineage (GTDB taxonomy): Bacteria > Acidobacteriota > Terriglobia > Bryobacterales > Bryobacteraceae > Palsa-187. Next base: position 6,883 of record JBEKBK010000308.1, on the reverse strand, counting down.
CGAAAGACCTTCTGCACCATCGTCTCCGCGAGGTGCGCCAGAGGCGCTTGAAACGTATTCGCGTTGACCCGAATCTGCTCATCGGTTTCCGACATTTAGAAGCGCAGCATCCTCGACATTATCGGCGATTGGCCGCACCTGCACCAGCGTAAAAGTGACCTGCGAGCCCCGCATCCAATCTGATTCTCCTCACATCAAATGCGGCCCCCAGTTCGCAACTCACTCACCACACATGCACGCGGTTCGGCGGCGCCAGATATAGCTTCTGGGGAGCATGCACCCCGAAAGACTCGTACCAGGCGTCCAGGTTCCGCGGCGCGTCGGCCCGATATTGCTCGGGAGCATGGCCGTCCGTGGCGATCTCTCTTCGCAATTCTTCATCGCGCACCTTGGAACGCCAGCTCTGGCCGAAGCTGATGAAGAAGCGCTGGTCGCCGCTGAAGCCGTCTTTAACCACATCCGGCCTCCCGTGCAGCGAGAGCCGGTACGCGTCGTAAGCCGCGAGCAGGCCGGCCACATCGGCGATGTTCTCGCTCAGCGTCTGATGACCATTCACCGCCAGATCGGGAAAAGGTTTGTAACCGTCGTACTGTGCGGCCAGTGCCTCACCAGCGGCCTTGAAATGGGCGAAGTCATCCTTGGTCCACCAGTTGGCCAGGCGGCCAAGGGCGTCGAACTGGCTGCCTTGGTCATCGAAGCTATGGCTGATCTCATGACCGATGATCGCTCCCGTTGCGCCGTAGTTGTGGGCTGCGTCGGCGTCCGCATCGAAATACGGCGGCTGAAGTATCGCCGCCGGAAAATTCAACGCGTTCTGAAGGGGCAAATTGACCGCGTTCACGGTTTGAGGGGTCATCCACCATTCGTCGCGGTCGACGGGCTGGCTCAGCTTGCCGAGCTGATGCCGATATTCGAAAAGGTCGGCGCGCTCCGCGTTGCCGAACGTGTCCCCTTTGACGATTTCGAGGCCCGAGTAGTCCCGCCACCGGTCCGGATAGCCGACGCCAACCTTCAAGGTGGCCAGCTTCTGTTTCGCTTTGGTTTTGGTCTCGGGCGACATCCACGTCAGCGCGTCGATCCTTTTCCCGAATGCCTCCACCAGATCGCCAACCATCGCCTGCACCTTCGCTTTGGTTGCAGCCGGAAAATAGCGTTGCACGTACAGCTTTCCGACTGCTTCTCCCAAAGCCGCGCTCGTGTAATCCATTCCCCGCTGCCATCGCGGGCGCAACTCCGGAACGCCGCTGAGGGCCTTGCCATAGAAGCTGAAACTCTCGTCGGTGAATGCCCTCGGAAGCACGCTGGCCGCGCGCTCCACGGCATGAAACGCGAACCAGTCCCTCCACGCCTCCAAAGGCTCTGATGCGGTTAGAGCGGAGAGCCCTGGAATGGCCTTGGGATGCCAGACCACGAAGACAGTTGCGTCCTTGAGCCCGGCGGCTTCGAGTAGCGTTGCCCAGTCGAGTCCCGGAGCCTTTGCAACCAGTTCGGCGCGCGTCCATGAAACCGCGGTATTGACGTCCTCGGACTCGACGCGAGTCGCATGCACCCGTGCCATTTTGGTCTCGAGCCCGAACACGCGATTGGCACGCGCAGACGGATCGTCGAAACCCGCCAGCTTGAACATTGCCGCGATATGCGCCAAGTACTGCTTCCGCAATTCAGTCATTTGCGGAGTTGTAGAGATATAGTAATCGCGGTCCGGCATTTCGAGACCCCCCTGGAGTAAATAGGGGAAGTTGTGCGACGGGTCCGTCAGGCCTTGCGCAATAAAGATTCCGAACAGATTGCCAGTCTCGAAGTTGGTGGCGTTCAGTGGGTCGACATCGGCGCGAAGTTGCGAGCCCAGCGCACGGGCGAGGGCGTGGCGGTCCTTTATAGCCGAGATCGAGTCGAGTTCGGGTTTCAATGGCGCGATTCCCTTCGACTCGATCGCCCCCTCATCCATGAAGGTCGAGTAAAAATCTCCTATTTTTCTCGCATCGTCGCTTGCGGCAGACCCTGCTTTGGCGGATTCTTCAATGAGCGCGCGCAAGTGCTCCCTCGTCTCGTCAGCCAGAATGGCGCCGGTTCCGTAACTCGATTTGTCGGCGGGAATGGGTGTGGCTTTGATCCATCCTCCGTTGGTATAAGCATTGAAATCATCGCCGGGCGCTACGGACTTGTCCATTCCCACCAGGTCGATACCCGAACGTGATGACGGGGTCGTCCTGCAAGCCAACATGCCGGCGGCGGCAGCGGCGAGAAACATGGCCGCGACCCTCCCAAGCGTCACCTGTCCTCTCAGAAACGTCATTCCACGAGATTAGCGTGATTTGGGAAGCCATTTGTCCGCCAGTGCTGCTGCTGCGGCCAAACCGGTGAACGAAAAAGGATGCAAGTAGCGATAAGCTGCTTCGGATGCGCCCCAAAAAGTCGCGGCGAATAGTAGCAGGCCCCACACGAACAGCGGGGCTGCTCCTTCTGTCATGAGCGGCTTGGGCCACAGCGTTAGGCCAGCCAGTAACGGCGACGCCAGCAGAAACACGTTCCAATAGCGGCCGAGTGTGTGATAACGTCGGCTCAGTGTGTAGAGGGTGTGCTGGTTTGAAACGTCGACACCGAACAAAGCGGAAATCATTCGAACGCCGTTCTCAGGAACCACGGGCGTCGGTGGCGTTCCGTGCTCTTTGGCCAAAATCCGATCCAGCTGGGGAATGTCCCGCCAATATTCGAGATAGGTATGGAAGCCGAGCCGCACGAATCCCCATGGATCACGCATGATCGCCGCGCGTGCCAGCTGATCCTCAGCCCGGTTCGCCGCCCTTTGATCGCCATGAAAGACCGTGTGGAGCCGGGTCACGAATCCATCCGTCGTCCACATCTGCGCGGTCCGAAAATCGGCGTCTGAAAGGGGAAGACCGCCCTGGTTCTGTGCGCGAACCGCTTCGGCAACACGAACCTCTTTAGCGTCCTCGGGTTCGATCAGGGGAGCCACCAGAGTCACCATGAAATCTCCTGTTCGATATTGATAGGCAGGTTCGCGCCCCGCGAGTCTGCCTGTTAGATCCCGAAATCCAATTTGAAGAAGCAGCGTAGAACTGCAACTCACCATCAGGGCTATGGCTAAGGTCCGAGGTTCCCTCCGGGAGGATCGGAAGTAAGCGCCGAGCGGCAATAGCACCGCGCAAGCGAGAACCACCGGCACGTAGACCAATCGCAGACTGACCAGCACAATGCCGAGAACCGAAACCGTCACCAGCCAACCAGAAGAAAACGTCCGCAGATATTGAACAGCCGTCGCAAGAAACAGCGCCACGGCGAGCATGGCGGTCGTTTCCGTCAGCATGAGATGCTCGTGCACGATCTGTACGGGGTCGAAGGCGAACGCGAGCGCGACCAGAATGGCGATCCACGGCCGCACGGAGAAAAACCGCAACAGGATAAATGCCAGCAGCCAGGCCGTTATTCCACCCATGACCATTTGCATCGCAACAATAGCCCGCAAGGAATGGGTCGATACGGAAAACACTCGAATCAGAGCGCTGTACACGAAGGATCGCTCCGGTATGAATGCGTACCCCAAGGCATTCAAAAGGAAGGCGCCGGAATCGTCGTAGAAGAGAACTTGAGAGTCAATCGCAAACTGGATGCTCTTGACCAGCGCCAGCAACAGTGCCGCTGCTCCTAAGTAATCGCCCGCAAAACGAAGCCGGATCGCGGCAGACCACCCGAGCGATTGCATCCGGGGATTGAGGGCCGCGATCAGCCCTTTGCGGGCTAGCAAGGGCTTATGATGGGCCAATTGTTTCTGGTCGTAAGCAACCAAAGTATCGGGGATTAGTGGCGCGCCCGGAGGGACTCGAACCCCCGGCCTACTGGTTCGAAGCCAGCGTATCAAAACTATTCCGCTCTCCTCACTCCTAACTGTAGCAGTTCTATAGTCAATAACTTGAGGACAATTGCTATACTTGGAGTTACCCAGCTATTTCGGGGCAATAAGTATGCCCCGCAATACCGCCCAGATGGTAGGAGACTCTACGAAATGCCCCGCAAAACAAACGCAGCACCTCCCAGCAAGGCGATTCCGGCGAACCAGAAGGCGGTCGACGCACTTGCGCTGAATAGCGGCACGTGGCGCGTGGAAGGAGTGCCAGGGCTCTACATCCGGTGCCGAGCCAAAACGAAGTCGTTCTACCTGCAGCGGCGCGTGAACGGCCACTTGGCAAAAGAGACGTTGGGTGAGCTTTCGGTGAAGCGGGCCAAAGAGAAGGCCATGAAAACCTGGGCCAGCATGAAGCCAAAGCCGATCGCCGAGGGCACGGTCACATTGGGTGCGGCTGTCGTGCAGTACATGGAAGCCAAGCCGCTGGCGGCGAAAACGCGGAGCCTCATGCAATACAATCTCGATCGCTACCTAATGGACTGGAAAGGCCGCAGCATGGAGGATATTGGGAGGGACCGCGCCGGCGTTCGCGCGTTGCAGCAGCGGATCACCACAAATCACGGACCAGCGACCGCAAATCAAACGGCCCAATTGCTTTCGGCAGTTTATAGGTGGTGCAGGAAGGTGAATACGGATCTTCCAGAGTCGCCGATGATCGTTGTCGAGAAACACAAGATTAAGCCGCGGGATTGGGCCTACTCGCCGGAGGGCTTGAAGGCGTGGTGGTGCCACATCCAGAGGGACAAAGAAGGCAAGCCGGTAGAGGACAAGAAGGGCAAGCCGGCAGAGAAGGGTGTCAGCACTCTCGGCGTAATCAAACGGATGTGGTGGTTGGTCGCGCTGTTCACCGGCGCCAGGAAGGGCAGCATCGAAGCGCTGCGGTGGACGGATGTGGACTTGGACAAGAAGACCATTCACTTCCGCGTAACCAAGGGAGACAGACCATATAAGATACCCATGAGCGATGCCTTGGCCCAACTGCTCGTCCAATATCGCGGATCAGGTGACGTTCCGCCATCGGAATGGCTTTTCCCGTCGCCGATTATTGAAGGCGGGCACATTGTCGACGTGAAGAATATCCGCGAAGGTGTCGGTCCCGCTCATCGTTTACGGCATACCTTCAGGACAACGCTCGCTGAGTTGGCCGCTTCGCCTGATCACTCGCGGATGCTCATGGGTCATAGCATGGGAGGCGACGTGTCGCGCGGGTATATCACTAGTTCGCTGGTGGTCGAATCATTGCGGCCAATCACGAATGCGGTCTCTAAACAGTACATGCAGATTCTGAACCTAACGATAGAATAGTTTGTGGCCGCCTACCTTGGCGGGACGAACACTGGGAACCCCTACCCGGTGGTCGCCTTCTTTTTTCAAATTGGGAATCGCGGAGGGACCGATGCCTCTCACGGACAGCACCGCAGCCAGTTCGGTTGCGAAACAGCCTGAAGCGGATTCTGACCGAGACACGTTCGCGCAGTTCAACGCCGATATCGAGGCACTGCCGCCGGAAGAACGGGCACGAGTAGATGAAGTGGCTCGACGCCTGATTCGGATACTATCGGACGAAGCTAAGCACCTAAAAAGCCTGCTGGAGCGTTTGGGCATCAAGGGGGAGCTGGGCTGGCCGACATTGATGGCCGCTTGGCGCAGTGTGAATTTGCCGATCGAAGATTTTGGGCGCAGCAATTTCCGGGATCTTATTGAGATTCTCGAGCCAAAGGTAAGAGTTCTTGATCGAAATAGGGACCGCGGCAGCCCCACTTCAAGGTTGCTTCTGAAGAAGGCTGGAATGATGGGAGGCCGGCCGCCGGATGTGAATACCATTGATGGCGAAAAGTTGAGGCAAGTTCGGGGCGCCATGACACAGAAGTCCTTCGCTCGTAAGTGCGGCAAAATCTCCGTCGACACCTTGCAGCGCGCGGAACGCGGCGACGCGAGCCGTGAGACTTTCCGCAAGATAGTCGCTTATCTCAAAAAGCGGGATGCGAACTTTAAGCCCGGCGAGCTTATGAAAAAAAACCCACCGCAACAACCGCAATAACCTGGTTTCTGCGGTTGTTGCGGCTTTCGGCCGGCGTCTATACCGGTTGAGATGCAGGTAATCGCACAAACAGCTACACGACAGACTCTTTCGGCGGGGCGCTGGGTCACCGAACAAGTCTTTTCAGAAATTCACTCCATCAGCCGTCAAACGTTGGCGAACTGGCGTTACCGGGATCGCTTGGCCGGCAGGACTGAAGCGGCGCCCGGTTTCCCAATCTATCGAAGGTTCGGCAAGGCGGTCAGGTATCTGCTGGAGGCAGAATGACCGTGCCGCATCAAGCTCGGCCGGCACGGAAAGATGGCACGTTCTGGGCGCGCATTCAGCAATGCCGCGAACAAAACCTCGAATCTGTCGCGATCGTCGCAACCGGTCTGATTCGCTACGCCACAGACGTGGCAGCGATAATTGTCTTTCGCGCTAAAAAGAGGGCCGCAGCATGACGGCCACCACCAGCTGGCAGAGCGAAACATCCGTCTCCCCGCCCATGATCGATATCGTCGTGCCAGACGATCTAGCGGAACTGGATCAATGGTTATTGTGGTGCCGCGAAAGCGTGCAGGGACGCGAGACAAAAGTCCCGTACGGCCTGAACGGGCAACGGGCATCAAGCACCGACCCTTTAACTTGGTGCCCATTCCCGGAAGCCCTGAACGCGTGGCGCCGAAACCCGCGGCGATATGCGGGCCTAGGTTTCGTATTCTCACTCGATGATCCGTTTTGCGGGATCGACCTTGACGACTCGCTCGACGTTGACGGCAACGTAAAACCTTGGGCATTCGGAATAGTGGAACGGTTCAGCGACACGTACATGGAGGTTTCGCCGAGCGGCTACGGGCTGAAAATCTGGGCGCGTGGATCGCTGCCATTGAACCTTCCTGGGGTGAAGGTCGCCGACGGCCAAATTGAGTTATACG
>JBEKBK010000307.1:0-9913 GCA_050015435.1 Bryobacteraceae bacterium | reverse complement strand
ATCGTCGCCTGGATCATCGGCTGGGACCTCATCCTCGAATACGCGGTCTCGAACATGTCGGTCGCCGTGGGCTTCTCGGCGTATCTTCAGGATTTAAGCGACAACCTGTTCGGATTCCATCTTCCCCCCGCGCTCGCTTTTCCGTACTTCGCAGCGCCAGGACAGCCGAGCGGCATTTACAATCTTCCGGCCTTGCTCATCACGCTCGCCGTCACCGTGGTTCTGGTGCGCGGCGTCAAGGAGAGCGCGAACACGAACACCGGGATGGTCTTGATCAAGCTCGTGGCGATCGCGTTCTTTTGCTTTGGCGCCGCGCGCTCCATTCATCCGGACAACTGGCGTCCCTTCGCTCCCAATGGATTCCCGGGTGTGCTGACCGGCGCATCGATCGTATTTTTCAGTTATATCGGTTTCGATTCCGTCTCCACCGCGGCGGAGGAGTGCCGCCGTCCCGCGCGCGATCTTCCTTTCGGAATCATCGCGACGCTGATCATTTGCACCATCCTCTATTGCGCGGTGTCGATCGTGCTCACCGGCATCGTCCCATGGAAAACGCTGGATCCAGACGCGCCCGTCGCGGCGGCGCTGAAGACACTAGGCTACGACCGCCTCCGGCTGATCGTGACGGCGGGCGCACTGATGGGGATGCTTTCGTCTCTGCTCGTGTATCAATACGGGCAGGCGCGGATCTGGTTCGCCATGTCGCGGGACCGCCTGCTCCCCGGCATGTTTTCGGCCGTGCATCGCACGTTTCAGACGCCGCATATCAGCACCTGGATTGCCGGTTTAGTCGTCGGGATTCCCGCCGGGCTCTGGGACATCGACACCTTTGCCGAACTTTCCAATATCGGTACGCTGTTTGCGTTTATCGTCGTGTCGGCCGGCGTTATCGTTCTGCGAAGGACGCAACCGGACCGGCCGCGCACGTTTCGAGTCCCACTCGTGCCTCTGGTTCCGATCTTGTCGATCATGTGCTGTCTGCTGCTGATGATGGGGCTCCCGCTGCTCACCTGGATTCGTTTCTTCGTCTGGCTGGCGATCGGCCTCGTGATTTACTTTTTCTACAGCCGCAAGCGTGCGGCCACGGCCTGAGCTTTGCAACACATCATTGTTGGAACCGCCGGCCACATCGATCATGGCAAGACTTCGCTGGTCAAGCGTCTTACCGGAATCGATACGGATCGTCTGGAAGAGGAGAAGCGCCGCGGAATTTCGATCGATCTGGGTTTCGCGCACCTCGAATTGAATCCTGACCTGCTTCTCGGTTTTGTCGACGTCCCCGGCCATGAGAGATTCGTCAAGAACATGCTGGCCGGAGTCGCGGGAATCGACCTGGTGTTACTGGTGATCGGTGCTGACGAGTCAATCATGCCCCAGACGCGCGAACACTTCGACATTTGCCGCCTGCTCGGCATCCGTCATGGATTGGTCGCTCTGACCAAATCCGATCTGGTCGAGCCGGATCTGGTCGATTTGGTGCGCCTGGAAGTCGAAGAGTTCGTCGCGGGATCTTTCCTCGAAGGAGCTCCCATCGTGCCGGTAAGCGCCGCGACCGGCGCGGGGATTGACGATCTTCGCGCGGCGCTCGGTAAGGTCGCCTCGGCCATTCCAGGAAAGGACGCCACGCGTCACGCGCGTCTCCCGATCGACCGCAGTTTTTCGATGCGCGGCCATGGCGCTGTGGTCACCGGCACTCTGATTGCGGGGACCTTGGCTTTGCAGGAGGAAGTGGAGCTGTATCCCGCCGGGACCCGCGCGCGGATTCGAGGCTTGCAGGTTCACGGCAGGGGCGTCGTTCGAGCGCGCGCCGGCGAGCGAACCGCTGTGAACCTCGCGGGCATTGAGTCGGCTGACGTGCGGCGAGGGATGGTGCTGTCGAGGCCCGGCCTGTTCCAGGCGACGCGTCAAGTGGATGCTGTCTTCGATCTCGTGCCTGAAGCGCACCCCATGAAGCATCGCGCTCCGGTGCACTTCCATGCGGGTACCGCGGAGGTGGAGGCCGAAGCGCGCCTCTTGGCATCGCTGACGCCCATGCAACCCGGATCCCGTGCCCATGTCCGCTTCATCCTGCGTGAGCCACTACTCATGCTGCCCGGCGACCGCTTCATCGTGCGCATGTTTTCTCCGGTCGTGACCATTGGCGGCGGCATCGTACTCGACATCGCAGCGCCTGCGAGGATGCGCAGGGCGGACCTCGATCAGCGTTTGGGGAAGCTGGACGCAGCGGGACCGGCCGAGCGCGTTGCACTTCTGGTCAAGGAATCCAAGTTCGGCGTCGGCGTTTCGGAGCTGGTCGCGCGCACCGGTTTGCTCGCTTCCGAAATCCACGCGGTCGGTCAATCCGCAGATTTCTTATATCTTCCGGACCCTCATCACTGGCTGGTGAGCCGGGCCTGGGTTGAGCAAAAAATCAGCAAGTTTCGTGAACTGCTGAAGGACTTTCACCGCAGGAACCCGCTGCAACCGGGCTTGGGGAAGGAAGAACTGCGCAGCCGGGAACTTGCCGCCGCACCTGCCTTTCTGCTGGACGCGATCCTCACCCAGGCCAAAGACATCACCGCCGAAGGTGAGATCGTCCGGCTCGCGTCTCATCGAGTCGCCCTTAAACAAGACGAGGAAGAAGCGGTCGGAAAAATCGAAGAATTGTTTCGACAAGGCGGCTTGGCAGTGCCGGCGACTCCCGAAGTGCTTGCGAAATCCGGCGTGGAATCGGCGCGAGCGCGTTCGCTGTTACAAATTCTGCTCCGCAACCGGAAACTGGTCCGCATCAGCGACGATTTGATTTATCACGTCTCGGCAATCGAGACGCTGCGTCAAATGCTCGCCGCCCGCAAAGGCGTCCGTTTCGGGGTGCCAGAGTTCAAGGATTGGACTGGCGTCTCACGCAAGTACGCGATCCCGTTGCTCGAATTCCTCGACCGGGAACGAATCACGCGTCGCGACGGCGATTCGCGAATCGTGATTTAACCTTGAAGACAAGTCGGCATGAAAGCCGGCTCGCCGCCAAGACTGGCGGCCCCACGGTGAGCCACTAGAAGCAATTGTGCGTAATGGTGTTCACCAGAGCTGGATTGAAATACCCTGTCCCTTCGCAGGGTGAGTCTTGGTTGTGCAGCCGCAGAGCCCTGTGGGGCCGACGGCCACGTCGGCGTCCTGCCGGCTTGTCTTGGCGCGCGTCGGTCCTTGACTATAGGCGAACAAAAAGCGAAACTAGGGCTGTGGAAAAGCTCATCGGCATCGCTCGCATGGCCGCCGAGAGCCCCAGCCTGGAAGCCAAGCGCCGGGTCGAATATTTCGAGTTGCCATCACGGAGCTATATCACCCGCTGCGATAGCCCGAGGGTGCCGTTCCAATGGACCATTAATCCCTACCGCGGCTGCGAATTCGGGTGCAAATATTGCTATGCGCGCTACGCTCACGAGTTCATGGAGTTGCGCGATCCCTACGATTTCGAGCGCAAGATCTTCGCGAAACGATTCAACCCGGAGGGTTTTCGTGAGGAATTGAAAAAGATCCCGCCGGGTGAGTCGATCGCCATCGGCACCGCGACGGACCCGTATCAACCCGCCGAACGCCGCTATGGGGTCACGCGGGCAATGTTAAGCGTCATTGCGAACGAGGCAGGCCACCGCTTCGGCATCACCACAAAATCGGACCTGATCACTCGTGACATCGACGTGCTGCGGGAGATAGCAAGGTGCAACTATCTCGGCATTCACATTACCGTGACCACCGTCGACCGCGACCTCGCGCAGTTGCTCGAACCGCTGGCGCCACGGCCGGACCTGAGACTAGCCGCCGTGCGATCTTTGACGGACGCCGGAATCCGAGCCAGTGTCTTCTGCGCGCCTGTCCTGCCCCTCATTAACGACAGTGAAAGCGCCTTCGACGCGCTCGCCCGTGCCGCCGCCGAAGCCGGAGCCATGGGCTTTGGTGGAAATGTACTGTTCCTGAAGCCCTGCTCACGCGAGGTTTTCATGCCTTTTCTGGAGGCGAATTTTCCCCTGCTCGTGCGCCGCTACAAGGAGCGTTATGACCGCTCCGCCTACCTGCGAGGAGATTATCCGGAACGAATTCAGGAACGGGTGCGCGCCGCGCGCCGGCGCTACGGGTTGGATCGTCACAGTCCGCCGCACGAGCCTGAACTGTGGCCGAGAGATCCACAATTGCCACTATTCCACTAACCCTTACGGCTACGCCATTTGGAGAATTGTTGGAAACACTAGCTGGTGATAGTTTTCCTATGGAGGTGTCGGCGCGCGTAGGCCTCCCTAGGCCACATGCTCAAGCTCACGGATTTAACCCATTCAGCGCTTCCCGAGATCACCCAGCCTGTTTCAGAATCCGAGCTTCCAAGCAGCGTCGCCAAGCGGGTTAAACGCTCCGTCTTGAGCGCTTTTGGCGCGGTTGGCGGATTCAACCTCGTTAAAGCCAGCCGATGGCGCACTTCCCGGTTACTGGTGTTGGGCTACCACGGCGTTTCGTTGTATGACGAGCACCTATGGGAGCCGGCGCTCTTTCTTAGTCCCGGCAGATTTGCCCGGCGCATGGAGCTGCTTCGCGAGCGAGGATACTTTGTAATCGGGTTGGATGAAGGACTTGCCCGCTTGGCGGCCGGGAATCTGCCCCCGGCAAGCGTTGCGCTTACGTTTGATGACGGCCTGTACTGCTTTCATAAAGTTGCGTTGCCAATCCTCGAACGCCTGAACCTGCCGGCCACGTTGTACTTCACAACCTTCTACTCGGAATTTCAAGAGCCCGTGTTCGATGTCCTGTGTTCATACGTGCTTTGGAAAAGCCGTTCAAGGAGACTGGATCTAAAGTCGCTGACAGGCGACGATGGAACTTTCGATCTTGGGAACGCTTGCCAAAGGCAGGCCGCGGAGGCGGCGATTCTGCGCTATGCAAGCCGGGAGAATCTCAGTGCCCGTGACAAGGTTCATTTCGGAGAGCGATTAGCATTCGAGCTTGCATTTGATCTGGACTTCGTCAAGGAGAATCGGCTATTCAGCCTAATGACCGCGGACGAAGTGGCGGACGCCAGTTCGCGGGGCGTATCCGTTGAACTGCATACGCATCGCCACCGCGTCCCTCTGGAGCGAACCGCGTTTTTACGTGAAATTGACGAGAACCGCCTTCGAATTCAAAAAATGACGGGCCGCTCGTCGGTTCACTTTTGCTATCCAAGCGGGTACTATAGTCAGGCTCTGGTTCCATGGTTGCGGGAGAGCCGCATTCAATCCGCGACCACCTGCGATCCCGGCCTCGTTTCGGCCGCCACGCCCGCCATGGTCGTTCCCCGTCTCATCGACGTATCCTCTCTTGCGGAAAGCGAGTTCGAGGGCTGGCTTTGCGGCGCATCCGCATTTTTGCCGTCCAGACACCGTGAGCTCCCGCTTGAATCTCGAAGGCCTGCCGAGTTCGTCGCGCGCACCGAGTCCGTTTGCCGCGATGCGCTGCGCTCGCCGGGTCTGATGGAGATCACTACGAAGCTTCGAGAATATGATCCTTCGGGCAAGGCGCGTCTGGAGTGGCTTCGCGCGTTGTGGACCCGGGGGGCTTTTCCCGCAGAGGCTCAAGCAGCCATTACGGCCGCCAGGGCGGTGGCCGGTAAAGCGGACTTCGGGTTCGAAAGAGTGCTTCTGCTGGAGGCTGCGCTTGGATCGCTGGATCGGTTGACCGACGCGCGTCTCGATTTAGCCACTCAGGCGCTCGTGTGCAACCAATACGAATTTTTCGTTAATCCCGGCGAAGATTGGAGGCATCGATTCGACTCGTCGTCGTACTCGTACCGTGCGTACGCGGGAATGAGCCTGCTCGATCGAATCCCGGCCGGCCGGCTGGATTGGGAGATTTCAGGCATTCCGCGCTCCTGGATCCCAAAAATCCGGCGCCGGGATTTGCCTCGCGTACTCCGCGCCATCGCCACCAAAATCGGGGGCTTCAAGCCGGTGGTCTTCACGCATCTCGCCTTCCGGCAAACTCCGTTTGCGACGTTGCGGGAGAGTGATGTCAACGCCTCTTATCTTCGGATTGCCCGTTGTCTCGCGCTTAGGCCGGAGCTCAAAGCGATCGTGACTGCATCCTGGTTCTATAGCGCGGAAACGCATCGCGTCAGCCCTCATCTCAGGTGGACCACGCGGATGTTTGAAGAGAACGGCGGCATCGTTTCCGACCTGGGGAGATGTCCGGAAGACGCAGGGTTCCTGGTTGGAAGCATCGAGCGCCAGAAACTTTATGAGTCCGGCGACTACAAACCCACCGAGGGTGTGATTCTTTGGCCCCGCCGCGCCGTGCTGGAATGGCTGTCGAAACAACCGGACGCCGCATCCTAAGAAGCAGCGGCGCGCCCGTAGTTCCGAGAGAGCTGTCCGGCGCACCCGGTACACTGGAAGATCAGTCTCAAGGGCGAGGATGCAGGACGCACACTTCGAGCGGTTGGTGAGTTGTTTCCAAACGGTCTTCACGAATCTGAACCCGGGCGATATTCCTGCCGCCCGTCATGATAACGTCGCCGCGTGGGACTCGGTGGCGCACGTAACATTGCTCAGTTTGGTCGCGGAGGAGTTCGGTATGGAGATCGGCTTCGAGGAATTCGAGAGCGCCACCTCTTTTCGCTCGATTCTGGACCTGACACGCCGGAAAGCTATTTCTTGATCGTCAGAGAACAACATCCATCGGCTTGCGTTCGCCAGTGACAATCAGTGCGTGCGGCATTTCGTAACCGGCTTGCAGGAACGCCTCCCGCTCCACGATGCATTCTTCCCCGGGGGCAGTGCAAACGCCGAGGGAGGCGAGGAATTCCTGCAAGGGCTGGTTTCGCTCGGTGGCCGTAAATGCGAGAGCGATTTTTTCCGCATTACCAGAGCGAAACAGGTAATCCAGGATGTGAAACTCAATCCTCCGAGAGAAGGCGCGGCAACTGAGCACCCACGTCTGAACGTCCAATCGACCGCCGGATTGCCGTCCTGCCACGACACCGATTACTCCCAGCGGGCCGAACTTATCCTCGTACGCGACACCAAGTGCGAAGGCAGCCGGGTCAGAGAGAAACTGCAGCCACTCTCCCGCCGAAATACGAACGCCATTCAGATTGAATTGATTCGTCTTGTTGATCAGTTCGAGGAGACGGTGGTTCGAACCGTCCTTTTGAATGTCAAACGTCAGCTTGGCCTGAAGACCTTTGATGAACTCGTTCGTGGAAGTCTGGCGGGCGGCTTCCTGGAATTGCGCGTTCGCGCGAATGCTGCTCTGCCGCAAGGCGTCGTCGGCGCTTAACGCGGGCTTGCCAAACAGGTCGCGAAGGTGTTCGAGCAGTTTCATCACCTTGGCCGGCGAGCCGGTGGGGAATTGCAAGCACGTCAGGGAGGGAAACGCAGTACGTACCTCTTCCATCTCCATCTGGGAATCGTCCACATAGACCACGCTTTCCGCGCCGACGTTCCAGACTTGCAGGATCTCAGCGACCGCCTCTGATTTGGGTTTCCAATTCGCGATCAGCGGAAAGAGGGCATCGCGCGGGACGTAGAGATCCGTGCGTGCGAGCGCCTCTTGCACGGTACTCGCCTCGTTTTTCGAAGCGACCGCTAGAAGCACTCCCATTTCTGAGAGCTGTCTGAGTTGTTGCTGATAGAGCCCATGAACTTGGGCGTGCTCCGCGAGACTCCAACTCACCGATGACGCGCCTATCTCGCCGACGATGCCGGACCACATAGTTTCATCGAGATCGGTGATGAGTCCCTTCATCGGACTCGCCGGATAGAGCAAGCGAATCCACTGAAGAGCCAGAGCCGAGGCATGTGCGAGGCTATAGGGAAATCCAGCTGCCAACTCCATATTCACGTCGCCCCGCTCTCCGACGGGGCTGACTTGGGCGAGCCGCGAAGTCTGGACGATTCGGACGTTTCCGAGGCGGGCCGCGTCCGCTATCAACTCGGCTACTTGCCGGTCCAACTCCGCTTCGGCCAGTCCCATCTGCCAGCCGGTGGTGTGCCCGAATAGCGGCCGCGGAAGCGTCGGGAAGGCGACCGCCAGCGGCATTTTGGATGCGAGATCTCCCACGTTCCGGAGGAGTTGAGCGCATCGTTCACGAGACGTGGAAACGATATCGCTCTCCACGGAAGGGCCCCAGCCGCCTGAGCTTCGGCAGCCAAGCCGCGGGTCCAGATCACTCCACTCGATGACCACCGCCGCCGACTCGGCCTGCGATTCGGCCGCCATCGCCAGGGCCCGCTCCAGATCACCGTATAAACCGGTCAGGACGTCGGCCGCCTCTTCGGGAAAGCGTTCAGCGAAGTGTGCCCGCAGAAAGGTCGCTAAGTGCAGAGGCTGGAATCCGCATGCCAGAAAGAGCTTGCGCCTCCGGCCAGTCTCCTGTCGTTGTTGAACCAGTGCAAGCGCTTCGCCGAGCTTCATCCGCTATTGGTAGTTTATATCGCTCTCGGAGCGAGCGGCCTTTCCCGCATACGATAAACTAGGTTGGGCTCATGGACTCCGATAAGCTGGACGCTTTTATCGAAGCAGCCAAGAGCAAGGGAGCGTCGGACGAAGCGCTGGTCGCGCTCCTTTGTCAACGAGGCTGGCCGGTCAAGAGTGTCTATGCTTCCGTGGGCCGCCATTATGAATTGCTCACCGGCCTTCCGGTTCCAGAGCGCCCGGGCGCCGGCGTGGAATCAGCCCGGGACGCATTCTTGTACCTCTTGGCGTTTTCCACGCTGGCGATCTGGACGATTGCTCTCGGATCGCTGGCGTTCACACTCATTGACCGCTGGATTCCCGACCCGGTAGCTTCCCAAGTCTACGTAAGCTACCGCAACGCAGTTTCGTATCAGATCGCTTCTATCATCGTGGCGTTCCCGATATTTCTGGTCGTCATGTCATTCATCCTCCGGGAGGTTGAGAGCAGCCCTGAGAGGCTCCAGTCGGGTGTTCGTAAGTGGCTCACTTATATCGCTCTGCTGCTGACGGCAGGTACTATGATCGGTGACCTCGTCGTGTTTCTTACCACTTTCCTTCAAGGCGAGCTGACTCTGCGATTCGTGCTAAAGGCGATCGTGGTCATACTTATTGCCGGGAGCATCTTCTGGTACTACCTGGGATCTTTGCGAGAACGCGGACGCGATGCTGAAGCGTAGAGACAAAATTGCAGCCGCTGGTGCGTCTGGCGTGGTCCTGATAGTGCTCGCATTTGCATTCTTCCTATCCGGATCGCCCCAGTCGCAGCGTCTGATGAGCGCCGACGAGCGGCGGCTGGATGATCTTAGCGCGATCGCAATGCGGCTTCATGCCCAGGCTCGTACTCCGTTGCCGGCGAGTCTTTCTGAGTTGGGTCCTAATGCGGCGTTCCGGCTTGCAGATCCGTTGACGGGGGCGCCTTACGAGTATCAACGCGGGCA
This sequence comes from Bryobacteraceae bacterium, assembly GCA_050015435.1. Lineage (GTDB taxonomy): Bacteria > Acidobacteriota > Terriglobia > Bryobacterales > Bryobacteraceae > Palsa-187. The sequence goes on along the minus strand of JBEKBK010000307.1, from coordinate 518 downwards.
GGGGACGAATTATTCAATTTGCGCCACGTTCTCGCTGTCAAGCCCCGCCGACCTCGGGCAGCGGGACTCACCGTTTTGGGAGCATCCGGCCGGCCGCCACTGTTATTCTTTGGATTCTTCGCAGCAGCCTCCGCTTCACGTTCGGGACTATCGCCCCTATTAATAGATGGCGCAGGGCGAACCGCTATTTGATTGTGTTCTTCTCGACGCTCCACAGAACAGCGGAGCCTTGTAGATGACGTTGGCTGACTCCCAATGGATCATATGGATCAGGCGGCCCGTATCGTCTTCGCCTTGGCCCAGACTGGTCTGCGCCCAGCCAAGCACCTTGCCGTTCACATCCATTTGTAGACCTAGCCTGTTGTGCCGTCGCCGCTGAACAGATACTGGGGGGAGCCAGGGCTAACGCATACGCTCCATGGCGAGCCCATTCCGGTGTAGGTTTTGTTGTAGTTCAGCTCGGTGTCGTAGACCTGAATGCGGTTGTTGTTGCGGTCGGCAATATAAATATTGTCTTG
>JBEKBK010000306.1:0-9930 GCA_050015435.1 Bryobacteraceae bacterium | reverse complement strand
GACGGCCAAATTGAGTTATACGACCATTCAAGATATTTCGCCCTCACGGGCCGCGCGTTCCGTGGTGCGCCCCTTGAGATCCAGGACCACGTATCCGATTTACGCGAGCTCTATGACGGCCTGACCAGAGATAAGAAACTTTGGAAGCTTCAGCCGCTCGAAGGTGGGCGCATCCCTTATGGCCAGCAGCACTCGACGCTCGTGTCGATTGCGGGAACACTCAGGGCCCGACGGGTGTGTGACGAGGCAATAGAGGCCTGCCTGCAAGTGATTAACACGCGTCAGTGCGAAAAGCCCGGCCCGCCGGAGCACATCTCCCGCATAGTCCGATCGTCACGAAGGTGGGGTGCGGTATGAGCACAGCTACTAAAGCTGATTGGATACCAGACGTTCAATCCGCAGACTGGCAAGATCCACTGCCACTTGAGAGCGAGCTTCCACCCGTGCAACCCTTCGCCGAAGACCTTCTGCCAGTTTCGTTTCAGCCCCTGGTGCGGGACGTCTCACACCGGATGCAGGTCCCGATGGACTTCCCGGGTGTTCTGATGGTGCTCTGCCTTGCAGGTGCGGTGAACCGGCGTGCGGTAATTCAGCCGAAAGAGAACGATTCCAGTTGGATAGTGATACCGAATCTCTGGGGCGGGATCGTCGCTCCGCCGGGACTAATGAAGTCCCCCGTCATCCAGGCGGCGACGCGTTCTATTAGTCAGTTTCAGACCAGATGGCACCATGAACACGAACAGGCCATGAACGACTACAAACGCGAAAAAGAGGCTTACGAACTTCGCCTATCAGCGTGGAAAGAACAATATAAACGCAACGCGAAGAGTGGAGCGGCGCCACCCGAAAGGCCAGGAGACGAACCCGAAGCACCGAAGTTGCCGCGCCTGATCGTAAATGACGCAACTTTTGAAGCTCTTCATCAAACGATGAAGGAAAACCCGGCTGGCATCTTACTAATACGGGACGAACTCACCGGCTGGCTAAGTCAATTGGATCGAGCAGGCCGCGAAGGGGAACGTGCGTTTTGTCTTGAGGCGTGGAACGGTGACACAAGCCACACCATCGACCGGATCGGCCGGGGAATCATCCACGTTCCGGCATGTTGCATGTCCGTGTTGGGTGGCATTCAGCCAGGCCGACTGCGTTCTTACTTGGCGGATGCTCTCAAAGACGGCCCCGCCAACGACGGGCTGATTCAGCGGTTTCAACTGCTGGTGTGGCCGGACACGGACCCAAACTGGGAATACGTCGATACGCGGCCAGATGCCGCGATAGAAGAACGGGTAACGCGGATCTTCCAAACTCTGGTGGACCTGGATTCAGCAAATCCCCTTCAATTTCGGTTCGATGCAGACGCCCAAGAACTTTTCATTGACTGGCTGACAGATCTCGAACGAAAATTGCGCAGCAGCGAACTTCACCCGGCCCTCATTTCGCACTTGAGCAAGTATCGGAGCCTGATGCCGACCCTGGCCTTGCTGTTCGAATTAGCGGACCACGCTGCAGGTGATTCTGTAGTTTTTGTAGGTGCCACTCCCGGAGAATCCCAAAACTTTTCGGTATCCCTCGAGCACACCAAGCAGGCGGCTGCATTCTGTGACTATCTGGAATCGCAAGCCCGGCGAGTTTACTCCTGCATGGTGACGCCGCAGTTGCGGGCAGCGCGCGAATTAGCAACCAAGATTAAAGGGCGCAAGGTGGGCGCCGACGGGTTCTTCTCGTTCAGGAATGTGTACTTGAAGGGCTGGAGCGGCCTGGACTCCCCTGAAGCTGTGAAACAGGCGGTAGAAGTACTTCAGGATGCTGCTTGGGTCCGACCCGCAGATGGAGAAACATCCGACCCATCGGGGCGCGGACGTCCATCGAACCGCTATGAAGTGAATCCGAAGGTATGGCTCGGGAGGGAGAAAGCTTAATGCGCAAGGCGGTACCGAACGGGGCGAATCGAAGCCGATGGATGAATTGGAAGCCGAAGGCAGCAATCTTGCCGGATTCCGCAAAGAGCGAACCTACGAAAACTACAAAATCCGATTTGGGGGCGTCGATCTTTTGCAATTCTCCCGGAGTGACACCTACAGAAACTACAGAATCACTTGAAGCTGTTTTGAAAGGGCAGGCAATCGAGTTGTGGTCCACTGCGGCGGGATCTTTGTTTTTGGTCGCCGATCAGGAAGATGCCCGTCTTGCAATGGAGCGCTTCGGCACTCGGCGAGGGGAAGTCTACACCGCCGCGGAAGTCCGGTGTATAGTCGCGGTGGCTGACCCCGCGGTGGTCGCGGAAATCCACAAGTGGAAGCGTGAATTCGACGCTGTGGTGCATGAGTAACACGGTAACGATAACCGCGCCCGTGTTTTCAACATCGCGGCCGATGACCAGGTTACTGGTGAAATATGACGGTAAGGAAACAAGAACCGGGAACAGATCCTGGTCACATCGCCAGGTTCGCAGGTCGGGCAGAGGGGGTACTCGGCCGTAATCGGCGTGGACCTGATTGATCGCAAAGCGGCGCAGAGCCCGCGGGGGCAAGAATTCCGCCGCAGTTCTGTAAAAAACGATACGCAAAGTTCATCGAACCGGCTCGTTAGCGAACGGTGAGACCGATTCTGAAAACGCACCCAAATCAACGCGGAAAGGCGATGGCTACGATTAACGACGACCTAACGAATGTGCTTGCGCGGCATGTCATGAAATGGGATATCGGCGTCGACCGGTTCCTGATGGGCAGACGCAAATGGATCCCGTGCTGGCGTTTTCAGCCGATGGAGAGGCTGGAAGATGCATTCCGCCTGCTTGAGGTTGCGGCTCCACAAGAATACACGATGAGCCGCGAAGGGCCAGGCCCCTTCTGCGTGCGAGTTCGAATTAGTGGAAAGACCGGGGAGGCGCGAGACCGATCCATGCCCCGAGCTATTAGTTTGGCGGTCAGCCGGGCACTTCAGATCCAGGTGGACGACTGAGGGGTCGAAGTTCTCTTTTGACCATTGAAATCGCGGATCGTTTACAAAGCATTGAACGCTCACAATGCGGCAGGAGAAAGGCGGGAGTGCCATCGAAGCCAGCAAGATCGCCGGGCACGCAACGGTAAACATGACTGGTGACTACACCGTGGTGCAGTTGAAACGGCAGGAAGAGTTGACCCGCGCGATCCAGAGCCGGAGAACGAAGGCAACCGCCGAGAATCCTGAGAAAGAAAGGAAGAAATTGGACACCGTGGAGGCAGCGTGAAGGTCGTTAAGCGAACGGCCTCAATATGGACGATGCCCGACGTGACTAGGAGCTACTGTACGCCTCAACGGAATTCCGTCCATCTTGCTACGCCATACGTTGCAGAACTTCGAGCCCACCATACTTATCGAATCTCACTGCGCGCGGCATAGCGCTTTCTCCTCTCATACCGACACGACTAGTAGATGCTCTTCAAGCGCTCTCCGATTCGCCAACAACTGGCCGCGCTCGTGAATGGGGTTGGAGCCGTCGGGTGAACAACTGCTGGATTGCCTCCGGCTATTCGTCGAGCCTCTAGCCGCATCAAGTCTTCCCCGAAGACCATCCGTAACCACGCGTCGGCACGAACATCAATCCTCAGTCTGGACTCCGTAGTTGATGCATTGTGGCTTAATAAACAGTCCTGAATTGCCCTGGGCGCACGCTTGAGTGAGCTTTAGTACTTCCGAGCTGCTTCTGCCGTGTTCTGGACGTTCGAGATGATCTCTAAGAGGTCTGTTCCCGCGATGTCGGCGAGTTGGAGATGTTGCGCAATCGTCTCGTTCAGACGTTTGCGGTAAAACGTGGTTGGTTGGCGGCTACGGAACCGGTTGACCCATCGTGGCCAGAGTTGTTTTGGCTCGCAGAAATGGTCCTCGATGGGTTTGTGCACGGGAATCGGGAAGTACGCACTGAGGTCTCGACCGATCACGATTTCGCAGGGGTGGCGTGGGAAGTAGTTCTCGATGCCATACCGTCGTAATACGTGCAGCGTTATCGGATGACCACTGAATCGACGGAGGACATCCTTCGTTTCGCTGGTGAAGGATTGTCGGGGATGCCCGAGTTTTCTGCCCTTATCGCCGTCCATGATCATGATTGCTTCGCGGCAACCGTCGAGCCATCGCTCAGGCTCTTGTTCGCTCAGGAGGTTGCCCCAGCCGCCCACAAAGTCGAGCGTATCGGCGATCTCGTGTTCGCCGAGACTCGTGGAAGAGTTTCCGTAAGACGGGGCGGTCGGTGGATCCTTCGCACCAGACTTTGATGCGAATCATCGAGGTCGCTCCCTTGAGCTTTTTGATGACGTCATCAAAGGGCGTGTGCTGCGCAGCCTCGACACGCGCTTCTCGTTCGAATCGGTCGGCTTCTTGTTGGAGGTGTTCTCGCCACCCGGCGGGTGTGTGCTGGAGTTGTTGTCGGATGATCGCCGCTGCGCGTGGTTTGTCAATCGTCGCTATCGTCCCGGCGACGATGGCGCTGGGTCGCCACAGTTGCAGCGTGAGCGTTCGCTGCCGTAACGTTCTTAGCTCGTCGATAACGGTTGGAGCCTTGATATCTCCGATCCAGTCTAATGGCGTGCTTTCGGGGATGGGCGTTTCGCCGGCGCGGAGTTCGTCATCGGTGAGCGTCGCCAGGGCTCGGCTTATGGTCGGGCGATGTTGATGCCGGATTAGTTGTCTAAACGTGTGATGTTGCACGCTCTGATCGGGATCGCGGGCAAGGGCTTCGAGCGTAGCATCGTCGTTGGGCGCGAGGCGATCCGTGGCGTCCATCCGCAACGCTGCGCTGCGTGATGGGTCTAAGGCGATGATCGCGCACGTCCGCTGCAGCGCAGGGGCGTCGTACCCGGTATCGCGGAGAAAGGAGAGGATGTTGCGTGTAATGCTCTCGTGTTCTGCCGTGCTGAGAAGATTCGCGAGCGCGTCCTGTGCGGCTGGGGAAAGCCCGTATTTGCGGTAGTAATTGGTGATCGCCGCATCTGGCCATGAACGAAGTGCAAGGACGATCGGTACGTCGATGGCGAGGTGCAGATTGTAGTAGTCCGTAAGACTCAGAAGCGGTTCCAGTCCTCCCGGGTGCGTCCACTGATTGTCGGAGAGCCACTGCACGCTGGTTGCGAGGTCAAATCGATCAAGCGTCTGGCTGACCTCCTGTGTAAGCCAGTCGCGTTGCTCCGGTTCGATCACGGGCCAGTGTTCCTTTGCAAGCCGCGCGGCAGCGCCGATGATAGCGTTGATATCTCTGGCCGTGCGGATCGTATGCTGGTGCTGTTCTCGCGTACTGGTGATGCCTTGTTCGCGTTGGCGTTCCTCGTTGAGATAGCGCTCTCTGATTTCTTGCTCGGCTTGCATGTCCTCGGGTGTTTGCGGCCCGAGGATCTGACGCACTGGCCCGGGGGGGAACCAGGATACGAGATCGGGCGCATAGGCGTTAGCGTGCTCGACGATCCACTGTGCGGCGTGCGTGGTGATGAGTGGCGTAACGAGGTGGGCGATGTTGCGGAGCCGGGTGTTGTCGTGCGCGAGCGAAGCGATCAGTGATTGCATTGTTATCGCGTCGTGATCGCTAGCCGCGAGGTGCTTGATGAGTTTTTTGGCGAGCTTTCCGTCGTAGAAATTGGCGCGTTCCAATTGTGCGAGGAGGAGGCCGCAGCGGTGCGCGATGTCATCGTCCCAGGTTTCGGGGATGCGGTCGATCAGTGGCTCAAGGTACGCGTCGAGCTGATAGCCGTCGAGCGTTCCGGGGTGTGCGATCAGATAGTCGATGGCGGCCATGACGGCGTCTTTGGACAGGAATTCCTGAAAGTGGTGGTGGGTTGCCGAGAGTCCGGCGTTTGTTGCGTCAAGCAGCGGGAGGACACGCGCAAAGTCCGCAGGCGTGCAGAGGCTGCCAATGGCGTCGACCAGCTGCATGTGGTACGTGTCACCCGGTTGCGTGAATGCGATCAGGTCATTGACAAGTGAGCTGTCGCCGATGTTGATGAGGGCGATGATGGCGGCGTAGCGGAGGCCGCTGGCGTCATGGTGTGCGGTGGCGAGTTGGAATGCTCGTGGGAGGAGGTCGGTTTGGTGGCGGATGCCGAGGAGGGTGAGGGCGTTGGCGACTTCGTGCGCTTGGGTACTTTCGAGTTGGGTCCGGAGTTCAGCAAGCATTGCGTTCGTGAGGAGTCTGGCGAGCCGATACGACGAGAGTTCCCGTTGGTGGACGAGGTACGCCTGCGACTGGTTCAGATCGTAGAGGAGCTGTCGGGTGAGCGTAGTGCGTTCGTCGTCGATGAATGCCGCGGGCGAAACGTTGATGAGCCAGGTCGGGTGGTGGCGTGCGAAGTAGGCTCGCACCTGATCGTTCATTTCCGCGAGGTAGGTGATGGCGTTGAGCCATGACTCGACGGGAGTGTTGTCGTGAAACGCGAGTTCTTTGACGCGCTCGATGGGTTTGTCCTGGAGTTCTTCGGCTGCCAGGTATTCGCCGTACGATCGCATCTGGAAGCTGATTCGTTCCGGTGTACCGATGAGGATCGAGTGGGACAACTCCTGTAGGAGTTGGAGCGCCGTGGGTTCGGGAATATCGATGGGCCTCGCGCAGGACGCGGAGCGCTTCTTCGTTTGTTAATACGTTGCGCGCGGTGGTCTCGCACGTGATTGCAAGCATGCGGAGTGCTCGTCGCTGTCGGACGGCGTTGAAGAGTGGTCGGGTGTGAATGAGCTTGTCGATGACATAGCCGACATTGTCCGAGAGCAACGGGCTGAGGCTGCCGTGTTCCTTGTACCGCTGGAGCATGCTTATGAGCACGAACGGGTTACGGATTTCCTCCGTGCAGTCAACGTTGCGCACGGCGGTCAAGAACGCGTCTGCATTGGCGCCGTGGTGGGTTGCGCAAGCGCGGATGTCCTGCTCGTCGAAGTCCAAGAGGTGGTACGTGATCAGCCCGTCGGGAAACGCCGCTTGGTGATGCACGTAATACGCCTGGCGCGCAGTCAGTACAAGCGTCGCGGTGGACGGCCGTTGCAGGAGCGCCGTGAGCTCCACGCGCAGCGGGTCACGATGCGGTGCCGGGACTTCGTCAACGCCGTCGAGGATGTAGAACTGATTGGTATTCGGCGCGTCCAGGACGTCGGCGGGCGAGTGCTGGAGGAGCAACGTTCGTAGGTTTCCTTCATAATTCTTGAGCGACGCGATGATTGGGATGTCTGTCCGTCTTCCCGTGGTGAGGATGTGCTGGACGATCGCTTGTCCGAGGGTGGATTTGCCAGCCCCAGGGTCCCCGAGGATCAAGAGTTGACGGTGCGCGAGGATCGTGCGGAGATTTGGTTCGTACTCGCGGAGCAGCCCGAGGTAGCCTGTGGTGCCGTCGCGCGCTGCTTTGGTCCAGTTCTCAGTGGCGATGAAGCGGCGTGGAACGAGGAACGCCGGCACTGCTGCCGCAAGCTCTCGTCGGTATGCTAGGGTGATCTGGTTGTCAGGCACGTCATCGCGAAAGAGTCGCTTCCTCTATTTGAATCCAAAAGCATGTTTCGAAAATCAGCACTGCATTAGAAAATCGGTTTTGTGAAGAGCGGGTGTCCTAATCTCGACCTCAGCACGCCGAGGGTAAGTCATGACTCTGGAACACAGAAATTGTTTTCAGAACAACGGCTCATGAAAATTCTGGCGAACTATCAGCCGCCCTCCCGTTGACGATTGATCTGTCACTGATCGGAGTACCGCTGGGCAGCCGCGAGGTCTCTGCGCAGCTCCTCCGCCGTACGACGGGGGCCGTACCCCGGAGTGCCCCGCTGGATACGCCATCCCTCTTTCAGCGGGCCCGCATCTACGGTATCGAAGCCGAACTGATCCAGCAGGCGCGTTACGGTGGCTTTCGCACCCGGGTCGTCACCGGCGATCACTAGCGCGCGACGATTCTTCGTTCCCGCCGGCTGCCCGTCCGTAGTGAGTGCGGCCGCATAGATATGGTTGAACGCCTTCACGACCTTCGCGGTTGGCAGGTGTGCCTGCAAGAGCTCGGAGGTCGTGGTTGATTCATGGTCGAGCTCGGGAATGTGGCCGTCGCGTTCAGGGTAGTAGTTGTTCGTGTCGATCACGATTTTGCCCGCGAGCGGCTCGACGGGAACCGTACGGATGTTCTTCAATGGGATCGTGACCACGACGATGTCTCCGGATTGTGCCGCTTCGAGCGCAGTTGCCGCGCGGGCGTTAGGCCCGAGCTCCGCGACGAGCCCGGACAGAGTCTCAGGCCCGCGGGAATTACTGATCACGACGTTGTAGCCGCTCGCGACGGCAAGTCGCGCGATCTGGCTTCCGATGCGCCCCGCACCGATAAGACCGATGGTTGTCATGTCAGCTACATCCTCCCACATCCCCAGTGCGGAAGATTTCTTGGACGGTCAGGCAACAAGTCGGCATCGGGAGTGCAGTGCTCTGATTGTGGTCCCGGTTCCCCGAATGAGTCTACTGGACAGCCTCGACCGGTTGCACGTCCGCGGTTTGGGCGTTTAGAGACGGCCAAGTGGCGTGCACAATTAGGTAATGACAGCAAAGAGGGGTTCCGAGCCGCGAGCACACCATATTGTCCCCCGATGCTGGCTGGCAGGCTTCACGGAGACTGGCGAAAATGACGGCAAGCTATGGGTCACGGACCTGCGCCGAAAGAAGCAATGGTTGTCGACACCCGGCAACAGCGGCCATATTCGGGATTTCTATCGAGTATCTGATCCCAGCCTTGACCCCGTGGCGGTTGAGACGGCGCTCTCCAAAATGGAGGCCATCGTTGCGCCGATCCTGAAGGCCATAGACCGCGAACGTCGACCTCCGCGCGAGGACGAACTGTCTGAAATCCTTCAATTCATGGCGATCCAGTTTGTTCGCTTGCCGGCGTTTCGAATTCTGGCCCTGAACGTTCTGGAAAAGATTAACCTCGAAAACATGACGGACGCGCTCAGGAGCGAGGAATCGTGGGCGGTCGCTATGAAAAAAGCGGACATTGACCCCGGCAGCCCTGGCTCCGACTATCAGGGCATGAAAGAGTTCTTCGCGTCAGGCCAGTACACATTGGAGGCGGCGACTGAATGGTATATGCAACGCGCATTCATCGCGGCGGATGAGATCGCATCCCTTCTCGAAAGGCGATATTGGGACGCGGCGATCAGCCCGAGCGGGAACTTCATAGGCTGCGACAATCCCGTTACGATGGACGGCCCAAAGGGCAAAATGACAGGCTTCGTAAATGCAGACATAATCATGTATCAACTCAGTCGCCACGTTCTGCTCTATGGCGGGAGTCCGAACATAGCTCCGCCATTCGTCAACCGGAAGTACATTGCCCACATGAACACGTTCGCGATGCTTCGCGCGGAGCATTAGGTGTATTCACATGTGTCTGACTTCGGCTGGTTGGACGAGGCGGGCAAGTATCGATCCGACTGGGAGCTGTTTTCAAATGAGAAAATCCTTGCATCCGTTCCGGACTAACGCGGCTCTTTCCTGAAGGCGTCTCGGTGGAAACATAACTTCCAGACCCGCGACGATGCTTCTGGCGGTTTGGCCCCCCATCGGATTCTGGAGATCGGCAAGAAGCGGCGTCACTGATGGCCCCCTGGATGTCACGTCCCGGTACGAGAATGGGACTATGGCCCGCGTGAGAAGGGACAAGTGGCTCCGGGCGGAGGCAGCGGGTGACGCGGGAATCGCGTTATGACTTCTCTTTTCGACGGCGATTCGTTGCCGCGTTCGCACGAGCAGCTCGAAGAAGGAGCCGTGCTGCTGCGCGGCTTTGCCACTGCAGAAGCGCCCGTGCTGCTTGAAGAAGTGGCGCGGATCGCACAGGCCGCGGCGTTCCGCCACTTAGTTACGCCCGGCGGTTACACCATGTCCGTGGCGATGACGAACTGCGGCCGCCTTGGTTGGGTCTCCGACCGCACGGGCTACCGCTACGACCGCGTGGA
>JBEKBK010000305.1:0-10018 GCA_050015435.1 Bryobacteraceae bacterium | reverse complement strand
CAACCGTACCCGTCGTTTCCCGATCCCGCTCATTTGCGGATTCACGGGGGATGGCCCTCAATCCGGTCCGGGTTCTCTCAAAGTACACCCAACTTTTCGGCGACACATTCCGATTCTATTTTGGCGGCGTCAGAGAGGCCATTGTAACCACAAATCCCGCCGTCATTCAGCACGTGCTGAAAACCAATTCGGAAAATTACCACAAATCCGAAATTCAGGTGAAGCGGATGGGCCACTTCCTGGGCAAGGGTCTTCTTACGAGCCACGGGGAAGTGTGGCGCACACAGCGGCGACTCATCCAGAAGGGTTTCGATCGAAAACAACTGGACGTTTTGTCCTCGATCATGCAGGAGTCGCTCGCGGAATCGTTGCGTGGTTTCGACAGACAAGCCAGTATCGGCCCAGTCGATATTTACCCCCATCTGATGAAAATCACCTTCGAGATGGTCGGCAAGTCTCTGTTTGGCGCCCGGCTGAAAGAGGAGGACATCGGCCTCATTAGCCGGACCATCTCGACCGTCCAGGAATTCATGGTTCGTCAGACCATTCAGCCCTACCTGAATCCCTGGTTTGCCGTCTCCGGCGAACTGCGCAGACACGAGGAAATGCGGGCCCGCGCCGACGGCATCCTGCTCGAATACATCAAGCGGCGGCGCCAGGAGGCGCCCGGCCACGATTTGCTGCAGATCTTGATGGACGCTCGTTACAGCGACGGCCACGGTATGAGCGATGAGCTGGTCCTGAGCGAGAGCATGCAACTGCTGGTCGCCGGCCATGAAACATCGTCGAATGCTTTATCGTGGATTCTCTATCTACTGAGCTCGCGCCCGGAGTGTATCGAAAGGTTACGGCACGAGTTCGATTCCGTGCTGGGCGGAGCGCCTCTGCGTTACTCCGATGTTTCGAAGTTCGAGTTTGCCGTTCAGGTCATACAGGAAGCGCTGCGCCTTTACCCGCCGTTTTGGATGGTCGATCGAATGGCTCTCTCAGACGATCGTGCCGGGGATGTCGCCATACCCCGAGGGTCGACGGTGGTTGTGTTCATTTATGGCGTGCACCATTCGCCTCAGTACTGGGAGAACCCGGAGAGTTTCAACCCTGAGCGCTTCACCAAGGCGAATGAGAAGCTTCACAGGCCCTTCGCTTTCTTACCCTTTGGGGCGGGGCCGCGGGGCTGCATCGGCGGCAACTACGCCACGCTGCAGATCCTTATGATTCTGAGCGTTCTGCTCAGGAAATACGATCTCCGGCTGGTTCCGGGACAGACGATCGAACCACGCCCGATGGTTATCTTGCGGCCGAAGCACGGAATCCGCATGACTTTCACCGAGGCAAAATCAACTCCTTCGCCGAATCAAAGCCGTGGCACTACCGCCGCGATGTGATCCTGCTGGTTACTTCGGGCTCTGCGCTTCGGGGTCGCCGGGGTTCGCCCCAGGGGCAGTGCCGCCCATGAACAGTTGGCGTCCATCTGAAAACGTCAGCTTGGTGCCGACTCCATGCTTGGCTCCGTCCTTGGACTGATAGCCCTCGACGACGATCTCGGTTCCGGGCGGCAAGGAGTCCTTGGAAAAGCCGAGCCGGAACAGCGCGTTCGGGCTGCCGCCTTCGATCATCCAGGCTTCGGCTTTGCCATCCGCAGCCTTGACATCCAGATGAATCCAAGAGTGAGGATTGGTCAATTCCCACTTCGTGACGGTTCCGTGGAGCTTGAAGGGCTTGTTCACGTCGAATTCCGCGGCGAACGCGTGATGCGCACGCATCGGCGCGGGAGCCAGGAGCAGACCGACGGCTATCAGGACGCCTGATACTGCTTTCATATCATTTCTCCGATTCTTGTTTCTTCCCCTTCGCGGCTTCCGCGGCGGCCTTCTCCGCTTCGCGAGCGCCGCGAAGAGTGTTCGCCATCCCGTAGTTGCCCTCGTGACAGGCGAACTCATACAGCGGGCCCTGAATCTTCGTAATCGGAAGCTCGGCGGTCCACGGTCGGTCCCACGTGGATGGATCTTCCACGGTGAACTGGTAGAGGATCGTCTCCTCGTCAACTCTTCTGAAGCGCTCAATCACGTGCAAGTTTTCACTGGATCCTCGGAAGTTGGTCCTGTCGGTGAAATTCGTCGTGTCGACCACGAGAGTCTCGCCCTCCCAATGCCCGCGCGAATCGCCCATGTACTCGCGGATTTTGGGTCCCACGTGCGGACGCCCATCCAGGGGAATGATGCGCACGTCATGGATCTCCTCTTGAAGAATCGCCACATACCCTGGGCCCTGCTGGATCTGCATGTTGCTGTTATAGGCCTCCGGGAGCATCGGAGGTCCTTCCGTCATGAAGATACAGCGCTCGCCCAGCGGGCGGGTTTCCGGACCGTCAAAGGGACCCACGCGCTTTCTCGCCTCGGCACGCTCGGCGGCCCTTTTTCGCGCTTGCTCGGTCAACGGAGGGATTTTCCCGTCGGGCGGATCCACAATCAGAGAGGTATGCCGGTTCAAAGCGTGCTTGGCTTGAGTCGGATCCAGCCCGAACTGAACAAAATCATAATGCGCAATGGTTAAGCCCAGGACTTCCACCGGCTTGGGCTGTTTCGCCCGCTTCTCGTTTTCCGCCAGCTCCTGTTCGGTGTAAAACTCTTTTCCGGCGAGCTCGGCGGGGCGTTCCAGAGGCACGATGGATACGTTCGACCAGAATCCCTGCAGGTCCGGCTGCCCGTCGGGTGTCCGCGAAAGGGTCCAAGTCTTGGCCGCTGCGTTTGGATTCGTAGCGGGCGATTGAGTTTGGCTCACGAGCGGGAACGTCGAAAGGGAGATCACCGCGATCGCGAACGGAAGCCGCTTTTTCATGGCTCATTTACTCGCTTTCTTGCGGAGATCCCCATAGAGCATTTCTTCGGAGAACTCTACGCATCGGAACTCCAGAAGTTGCGCGTTCTTTTCCACGCGGCGGTACAGGGGCATACTCATTTTCCACGGCCGCGCAAACACGTTCGGGTCCTCAATCGTGGCCTCGTAGATCAGCGTATCAGGACTGCGAGCGGTATAGCGTTCGACCACATGTAAGGCGTCGCTGTGGAAATTCCCTGCCCTGTCGAACCAGGTCTGATCGTTAAAGGAGGTCACATCCACGACCAGGGTCTCCCCTTCCCAATGGCCTACAGACCAGCCCATCCAAGTGGGTGATGGACTCGGCCCTGGATTGTCCAATGGAATGGTGCGAACGGCGCCTGCGTACTGATAGGCGATCATGATGGACTTCGGGCTTTGAATGATCTGGAATGGCTGCGGTATATACGTGGCGCGAGGCACACCGGGCAAGTAGCACTTGATTTCGGGATCGGCGGTCAGCCGGTTCGCGAAGTTCTCCTTCTTCTTAGCCGCCGCTTCTGGCTTGTAGGGGATCGCGCCTCCTTCTACCACTCCCTGTCCCGGCGGAATTGCGCCTGCCGCGCCGAGTGCAGACAGAGGTCCCGGCGCGGCGGAATGGTCCTCAATATCCCAATTGGCGGCGTTAATTACTTGCCAAATCCCGTTCAAGTCTGGCTTGCCGTCGGCTGTGCGCGGCGCCTTGTAGACCGGAGCTTGACCTTTTACAGGCCCAACGGCTATAAGGACGGCTGTAATTGAGAGGATCGCCCGGACCATATCCACAACGCCGATTTCGATCGTATAGTCGAACGGCGTGGAAGTCAATCGGGGCCTTGAAGACGCTACGACCTCCGACCGTGTCGCTACAATGATGTTTCCGCCCGATGCCGCTTGCCTCTAGACTCGCATTTCAATTTGAGAAGGGCGTCCAGATCAGGGGTGTGGGACTCTTCCAAAGCCGCGCGGTTCGAGTCAGCGAGCAAAGCCCCCGGCACCTGAACGCGGTGGTGATGGGCGGAAAGCCATACCAGGTTGAAATCAGCCACGACGACGGACGGCTCCTGGTATTTTGCGAGTGTCCTTACTTCGAGGAATACGGACAGTGCAAACATCTTTGGGCGGCGGTTCTGGAAGCCGACAGCAGAGGCGCCTTGGCGGAGGCCCTGCATGCGAAGTACCTGACACTCGATGACGGTTCTGAATTCGAGGACGATGACGATGATGATCCGGAGTACAGCTACGGGCGGCGTCGCACTCTGCCTCCCCCGCCTCCGCCCCCGCCGAAGATTCCCGCCTGGCAAGAGCATTTGACGGTCATCCGGCAGGAGTTGGAACGGAAGAAACTTTCCACATCAGCGTGGCCCCGGGAATTCGAGATTTTGTACGCCATCGATGTCGCGGCGTCCAAGTTGACATCCGCGATCGTCGTCGAACTGTTCTCCCGCACGCGAAAAAAGAACGGAGAGTGGTCCGTTCTTAAAGGATTTAAAGCGACTCCTGCTCAGGCTGAGTCGCTTCCGGACCCCGTGGATGCGGAGGCGGTCGCCGCGATGCAGGGAGGCCGGGAATACCTCCCCTTTCAGTATTATTCGACCAGCAATTCGGTTATGCGCAGGGCGCTTACGGTCGACCTCGGACTGAAGTTAATACCCAAGATCGCAGCGACGGGCCGTCTCCGTTGGCGGGAGAACGGCATATCCATGAATCTGCGCGTGGCGACGTGGGATCCCGGTGATCCTTGGAGACTGTGGCTGGAGCTGCGGCAGCGGGAGGGGGAGCAGTGGACCATCGAGGGCTCGCTACGCCGCGGGGAGGAGCGCATGGAGGTCAGCCGGCCGGAGCTGCTTCTGGAGGGCGGGCTAATGTTGACGGACGGCCAGGTAGCGAGATTCGACGCTGCCGGCGCATTTCCTTGGGTGGCCCAGCTCAGACGCCTAAATCAGATTACGTTTCGGGATGCCGAGCGCGACACTGTGCTGGCTGAGTTGCTCGGATGCGCGGTGGTCCCGCCGCTGGAACTGGACGCCCCGCTGAGGTTTGAAGAGCGGAGGGTGCAGCCCCGCTTCGGGTTGAGAGTGAAGCAACAGCACAACCCGGCCGGAGAGACGTACTTTCACGCCCAGTTGTTGCTGGACTACGGGCACGGCTGGATTCAGGATTCCGCCGCCGGCGTAGGAATTTGGCTTTCCGAGGAGCGAGTCCACCTGGTCCGCGATGCAGCGGCGGAGAAGTCCGCGCGGGAGACGCTCCGGAACTTCGGGCTCAAACCATGGAACCTGAACCAGATTTCCTGGCGGCTGCCCGTGAAGCTGATGCCCCGCGTGGTGCGTGAACTGCTTCACTCCGGTTGGCATGTGGAGGCCGAAGGCAAGGCGTTCCGGCAGCCCGGCTCCACCCGGGTGGACGTGAGTTCTGGAATCGACTGGTTCGAGCTTTCCGCGGAAGTGGACTACGGCGATTCATCGGCGAACTTGCCGCAGTTGCTGGAGGCGTTGCGGCGCGGAGACACCATGGTTCCGTTAGGAGATGGCTCCTTCGGCCTATTGCCGGAAGAGTGGCTGGCGCGTTTTGCGCCGCTGGCGGGCCTCGGCACCAAGCAAGAGGGGCGTCTGCGCTTCCGTCGAAACCAGGCAGGTCTGCTGGATGCGCTGCTGGCGGCGCAGCCGGAAGTTCGGGTGGACGAAACGTTCGAGCGCGTTCGTCAAGGCTTACGCCGCTTCGAGGGAGTGAAAGCGCCCGCGCAGCCGAAGGGTTTCACAGGTCAACTGCGCGATTACCAGAGAGAAGGCGTGGGCTGGATGGAGTTTCTGCGGGAGTTCGGCTTCGGAGGCTGTCTGGCGGACGACATGGGCGTTGGGAAAACGGCGCAGGTATTGGCTGTGCTGGAGTCGCGCCGTGCGGAAGGCAAGGGGCCGTCGCTGGTGGTTGCGCCGAAATCGCTTATGTTCAACTGGCGCATGGAAGCCGCTCATTTTACGCCGCGATTGCGGGTGCTAGAGCACACCGGACTCGCTCGCGATGTGGAGCTAATCGCCAAGCACGACCTGGTGTTGAGCACCTATGGAACGCTCCTGCGAGACGCCCCGCAGCTGGCGGAGATCGAGTTCGACTATGTAGTGCTGGATGAAGCGCAAGCCATCAAGAACGCCTCCACTGCTTCGGCCAAGGCGGTGCGGTTATTGCGCGGGGCGCATCGGCTCGCGCTGAGCGGCACGCCTGTGGAGAACCACCTGGGCGAATTGTGGAGCTTGTTCGAATTCCTGAATCCGGGCATGTTGGGCGAAGCGAAGGTGCTGAAACTGGCGGGCGGGTTGGCGCGGAATCCGAGCGAAGAAGCGCGCCGGCTGCTGGCACAGGCGCTGCGGCCGTTCATTCTCCGGCGCACCAAGCAACAAGTGGCGCGCGAGCTGCCGGCCAAGACTGAGCAGACCATCTTTTGCGAACTCGAAGCCACGGAGAGGAAGCAGTACGACGAACTGCGGAAACATTATCGTGAATCGTTGCTCCGGCGCGTGAAGGAGCAAGGCTTGGGCAAGTCTAAGATGCACCTGCTCGAAGCGCTGCTGCGGTTGCGGCAGGCGGCGTGTCATCCAGGCTTGCTGGACCGGAAGCGCGTGGGCGACCCAAGCGCGAAATTGGATCTACTGATGGAACAGTTGGCGGATGTCCGTGAGGAAGGGCACCAGGCGCTGGTGTTTTCGCAATTCACCAGCTTGCTGGCAATCGTGCGCAACCGCCTGGATAGCGCAGGCGTGAAGTACGAATATCTGGACGGCAAGACGCGTGACCGTCAGGCGCGTGTGGATGCGTTCCAGAACGATAAAGACTGCTCGGTGTTCCTGATCAGCCTTAAGGCCGGTGGTCTGGGCCTGAACCTTACAGCGGCCGAGTATGTGTTCCTCTTAGACCCCTGGTGGAATCCGGCAGTGGAGGCGCAGGCCGTGGATCGCGCGCACCGCATCGGGCAGACTCGGCCGGTGTTCGCCTACCGGTTGATTGCGCGCGACACGGTGGAAGAGAGAGTTTTAGAATTGCAGAAGACGAAACGGGATCTCGCCGATGCTATCCTCGGCGAAGATAACAGTCTGATCCGGGACCTGAAGCGTGAGGATCTGGAGTTGCTGCTTTCTTGATAACCCAGATTGGCCGACCGTGTCGCGTCGCCCGATTGACAGCACCGCCGCAGCGCGACCCGCTTGTTTCGTCGTCTCATCGCCATCGGAGTGCGCCGTCAACAATTCGTAACCGCGATGTCAGTTTTGCCGTTTAACGAAGTAGGTTCGGTGCTTGCCTGATTTCTACAAACCCCTTGAATTCACGAAGGTGGATTGGCGTTGAATCGTCAGCTGCGACGAGCATTAAAAAATTCAGAAATGCGCGAACGAAGTATGCGAAACATGCTCATTGATATGCGCATCTCGTTAATGCGTGATAGACCGAAAAGAGTGGCAAGCGAATTGCGCCACATGGTGATCGTGAACGAGATCGTGCGCGTGGTGAGTTCCGTCTCCTTGGTCGTTCTGACGTGTGGAGCAATATACGCTGCCGAGCCGACCGAGGTAGCCGCTGCTCCCATGCGGCGTTCGCTACGGCAGGAGGTCCTGCCGCTTGAATCCGGCGCGGAGCTGATCACGTTTTTCGAGTCACTACCGGACGAACCGGCGTCCGCGAACGGCCGCCAGGAGTTGCCGCTGCTCGCAATCCTTAAGGACACTCTGAACGACTCCGATCCGAATAACGACAGGATCCGGCAAGTCTGGGCTTTTACCTATTCCCAACCATCGGTCTGGCAGCGGATCGCCGGCGGGATTCCGTTTCTGTATCATCGTTCGGGACTCGGGCGCAGTCCTGGACCCGAGCCTCCACGCGCCGTTCTTGACCTCGGCGATCCATCGCATGGCGTTTGGAAAGGATTGGCCTTCAGCGCCGTGCAAAGCGAAGTATTGAATCCCATTGGCGCCTTGACCAGGCTGACGACCAACTCCTTCTTCAATAACTATGGGGAATACCGGAAGACGCATATTTGGGAAGCCGGCGACGTCCTTTCGGCGCTGCTGCCCGCCGATCTTGACGGCATAACCGCGAATGAAATCCAGGCCGTCGAGGAGCGGCTGGAACTCGCCGGACATCCGTTGGGCGGCTTCGTCGCAGATAGATATCTTGAGCGCGATCAAGAGAAGCAACGAGCTCGGCAAACCGAGACTCGCGGCCACAACTGGGAGTTGCTGCGCCAGCGCGCGGAAGACTCCGGCCTGTATCTTGAACCTTTGGAGCCGGAGGGACTACCCGCCTCCTTCGCGATGCTGTGGGTCTCCCAGACAGATCTGGAGAATGCTTCCCAGCGGAACTTCGATCCTCAGTTTCTGAACATTTCTAATCCTTTTTCCGATGAACGCTTACGCCGGTGGGACGGTTATTCGGAGACGTGGGATCTGGATCGGAACGGCGTTCCAGTCTCCGAGGATGCCGAGGACGCGAAACCAGTCCGGATGATTCCTTTGGCGCTGTACGCGTTGGATCATCCGCATACCCCGCTGCTGCTGGTCGATTTTCGTGGATCCGGCCAACCACAGCGGCGTGAGATCGGGCTAAGAGTTGCCGAAGACGTGACTTCCGGTGTGTTGGGCATAGCGGGTTTCGGGCACTTGGGTTATGTGGCTCTGAAGTCGACCTGGATGTTCATCCATAGCCGCCACGGGGGGCGACGGACCGTTCGGCGCGCCGGCGTGCATTCGTGCTAGTGCGGCACGCTATAGGGTCCGACCCAAACCTCGACCCGAGGCTTCGCAAGGAACTGTTGAGCCGCATCGAGAAAATCGACGTGAATCCCATCGAATGCTCCTGGGATCAGGAAATCCGCGATGGCTGGCGGCAGTACGACGCGTTGATGGCCGACACCCGCGCGACCGGGTTAGCACGCGTGGTTGACGGTGATCGCGGCGACGAAATGCTGGCGGACGTCCATGGCCGTCGCGCGCGGGCGCTCTTTCGCATGGCTTCGATCGCCACTGCCGGCTTGTATCGCCATCACGACACGATGAACGATTCGTTAATGTCGAAGCTAGACCAGCAGCGGCGTGACGCGCGGCTTAAGCTGCCGGTGCAGCTTCTGCCGCCGGAACGCGATCTGGTGGTTGCGAGCGGAGCTAATAACTCTTCTCCCGCGCTGGCGAGCCTGGGAGGCGGGGGACGGTGATTCCCGTAAGGATTCGCCGGCGTCTTCTGGTGATTGCGTCGCTCCTTGCCGCCGGGACGGTGGAAGGACAAGCCAAACGCCTGGTCCTGGTAAAAGTCGACGGATTGCCGGCTGATAGGATCGAGCAACTCTTGCGGCAGAGCGATCCCGAGACCGGCCGGAGTGTGCTGCCCCCGAGCGTAGTACCACGGAGCGTACTCCCTTGGATGAATTACATCTTCCTCGAGCGCGGGGCGTGGGTGCGGAACTTCTATGTGCGCGGCATTAGTTTGTCGGCGCCATCCTGGTCGATGTTAGACACCGGACAGCACCTCACGATCCGCGGCAACGCCGAATTCGACCGGTTCATCCCGCGAGTTTACGATTACCTGAACTTCTTCCCGTTCTACGCCGGATACGCCCGGCAGCAGCGGGTTGATATGCCCAGCGTCGAGGTCTTGGACCAGTTCGGAATCCCGCTTCTGCTGGACCAATTCCCTCCTGAAGCGCGCTATGAGAGCATGCAACTGTTCCAACGGGGCGTGCGCTGGACCACGCTGAAGGGTAGTGTTGCCAATCGCGTCATGCGTCCGGCACGCGAGCTCATTAACGAATGGGAGACCGGATTTGAAATGAGTCCCGGAATCGAGGAGCAGGAGGAGAAGGAACTCATCTCCGCGCTGGCCGATCCCAAAATCCTATATCTCGATTGTTACCTCGGCGATTATGACCACACCGCGCATTTGACCAATGACGATTCCAGCCAGTTGGCCGTGATCAAGCGCCTGGACGCGCTCCTGGGACGTCTTTGGAATGCGATCCAGGAAAGTCCGTTGGCTTCTGAAACTGTCCTGGCGGTCGTCTCGGACCATGGCATGAATTCAAAGCCCGACATTTACAGCCAGTCATATAATCTCGTGAAGTTCTTCAATAGCGGCGAAGGCGGCGGGCACCACGTCGTCACCGTCCGTTATCCTTTAACGG
>JBEKBK010000304.1:0-10076 GCA_050015435.1 Bryobacteraceae bacterium | reverse complement strand
CCAACCGGGGCCTTCACGATCACGGTTCCGGAGCCCGGGGACTATCTGGTCAGCGTCCAGCGCGAAGGCTACTATGCGCTCACGGACCGTCCCGTTCATATCGAGACCGTCAGTGACGTCACATGGACGATGAGCCCCGTGCGTGAAGTCTTCCAATCCGTCAATGTCGATGAGGAGCCTTCGCCGGTGGACGTCGCGCAGACCCGCAATGCCGAACGGCTCACGGGCACTGAAATAAACGACATCCCGTACCCGAACAGCCACAGCTTGGTAAATTCCATGAAGCTTCTGCCGGGGGTGGTGGAAGATCCCACTGGCGCGCTCCATTTCAACGGGTCGTCGGAAAATCAGGTGCAATACGTGCTCAACGGCTTCAACATCACGGACCCGATTTCCGGCCAGTTTCAGTCGCTGCTCGCGGTGGAAGGCATTCGTTCGCTCGATTTTTCCTCGGCGCGTTATTCCCCCGAGTTCGGAAAAGGATCGGCCGGCGTCCTGGCCATCAGCACCGAGACCGGCACCGACACGTTTCATTTCACTACGACGGACTTCATCCCGGGCTTGAAACTCCAGCAAGGTCTGCACCTGGGGAACTGGTATCCGCGGGTCGGATTCTCCGGACCGGTTGTTCGCGGAAAAGCGTGGTTCTCCGATACGTTCGATTCGGAATACAATGAATCGATTGTTAACGGACTTCCCCGCGGTGAGAACACGCGTAGCGGATGGGCCGGCAGCAATCTCCTGCACGCACAGGTCAACCTGGCGCCCTCAAATATCCTATTCGCCGACTTTCTGGCCACTCTGGATAACCAGGGGCGGGTCGGGCTGGGCCCGCTGGATCCGATTTCCACCACCACCGCGCTGCACACGCGCGAATACTTCGCGAGCGTCAAGGATCAGATCTATTTCGGCCACGGAGCGCTGATCGAACTCGGATACGCCCACAACTATTTCTTCGATTCGCAAACACCTCAAGGACAGGCCTTATACACCTTCTCGCCGGAGGGGCGCGGCGGAAACTATTTCGTTACCTCCCGGCAGCACGCCTCGAGGGACCAATGGATTGCGAACGGGTTCCTACCCGGGTTCCGTTTCGCCGGCTCGCATCAAATCAAAGCGGGCACGGATTTGGATCATCTCAACTACGACGGGAATTTTCAGCGCACGGGCTATGAAGACATCGGGCTTTCCGGCCAGGTGCTCTCGCAAACGACGTTCTTTGGGCCAGGCCTGATCCATGTTCCCGATACCGAGGCTTCTGTTTACCTCCTGGATACGTGGCGCATCACCAAGAAACTTCAAGTCGAGGGGGGCGTGCGGGGAGACTGGGACCGGCAGCTTCATGACTTCGCGTGGTCTCCCCGGGTTTCAGTTTCTTGGGCTCCGTTCTCGGGGAAAACCAGGATCTCAGGCGGCTATGCCATCACCCGCGATGCAGTAACACTCGAAACGCTCGGGCATCAATTCGACCAGAGCGCCATCACAACCTTCAGTACAGGATCCCCCGCGCTCACGACCTTTGCGCCGGACCCAACTCACCTTGATTTTCCCCGCGCGGCAAACTGGAGTATTAACGTTGACCGTCAGATCACCGAGCACGTTTATTTCACCGCGAAATACTTGCGGCGGCGGACTACCGATGGCTTCGCGTTCATCAACACCCTCGCCCCTGATGCCCCGCCCTTCGCCTTGCCCCTGCCCAATGCCGCCACCGGCGGAATCTACGAGCTCACCAATACTCGACGCGACAATTACGATGCCGTGCAAATCTCCGTGCGTCAGAGGCTGTCGGGACAGTATGAGTGGATGCTGTCCTATACCCGTTCGCGTACTGTGTCGAATGCCCTTCTCGACTACAACGCGGCCGATCCTCTGCAAGTGCTCCCAAGCCTGGTGCCTGTGCCTTGGGACACGCCGAATCGGGCTCTTGGCTGGGCGTATCTGCCGCTCCCCTGGAAAAACTGGGCCGTGGCAGTGATGGCGGATGCCCGCAGCGGATACCCATTTTCGATCCGGGACCAGACCGGTCTGATCGCGGGCGGAGTCGACTCGCACCGCTATTCCTATAATTTCGACTTGAATCTGGCGCTCGAACGGATGTTCACGTTCCGCGGGTACCGGTTCGCGCTGCGGGGCGGAGTGAACAATTTGACCAATTCGTCCAATTCAACAGCGGTCAATAATGTGATAGGTTCGCCTCAATTTCTACAGTTCTATGGAAATGAGGGTCGCCATTTCGTCGCGCGCATCCGCTTTTTTGGCCGTGCGGGCAAGTAAGCGAGCTCCTAAGTAATCGCCCGCAAAGCGGAGCCTGGATCGCGGCCGACCAGCCGAGCGATTGCTTCCGGGGTTGAGGGCCGAGATCGGCCCTTTGCGGGCGAGTTACGGCTTGGTGGTCTCAAATTGAATCTGCTTGAGCGCGTCGCCGTCCGCCGGAAGATCCTTCTTACCCGCTGGAAACTGGTTGGCCTTGAGGATAAACGCAAGGGTGTCCGCGTTCTGGTCCGGATTCAGCTTTCCGGGATGATCGGCCGGCATGGAAATTCGAATCCGGTCGAACAAATCCCCCACGCTCAGGCTGTTCCAATCCATCTTGAAGTCGTTGCCCGAAAGCGGCGGCGCCTGCCCTTTTCCGGCCAGATCCTCACCGTGGCAGGAGGCGCATTCCTTTTGGTAGATTGCCTCGCCGCGCTTGGCCTGTTCCTCGGTGTAGACACCGTCCCATACGGATGCGCCCAGTGCGATGACGCTTAGCCCGGCGATGGAAGCCGCGAGTTTTTTCATTCCTTGATCGTACGACATCTATTCTGTACGCAGCACCAACGTAACCCGATTGTTCAGAAGAAATCTGAAGGGATGAAGGGCCTCCGCAATCACGCTCGGCAAGGGAGCCGAAGGTATCGGTGCGGCTCCACTCCTTCATAGGGCTCTTTCATCAGAACCGAAGACAAGATCATTGCGGCTGCAAATTGGGCGGTAGATGAACTTTCCCATGCTGTCGGTCGAAGAGTACGAGGCCGTGTTTAAACGACAGTTCGTCAACGAAACCGCCAACATCATTCGCCTTCGACCAAACGCAGGACATGATAACGTGCATCCCCGACCTGTCGAGGGCACAAGACCACGGACAGTAATCTACGTCGTCTCTTTCCGTGGGAATGGTATTGATCTCAGGCCACCGTGCGGTCAGTTCGCGGTAGAAGGCCTCAACCGCACCGCTCTTGCCAGACAGAATCGTTTGCCGGTCGCAGAGCTTCGTGTACATTTCAGCGGCTTCACCGTCCGTGAGGGGAACATCGCTGTACCAGACACCGAGATCAAAGCTCATCCTGCGTTCTCCCAATCGATCATCACTTGAAAGCTAGAAAAACATCGTACACTACAATTCCATTGACGCAAGGGGCGACGACAACAATATCCGCAGACCGAGCAGTCGAACCGGCCTAGTCTGAAAACCGCCACGCCGCAACAACCTGGACCACCAAAATATGCTTAGTCCGTTCGACGCATGGGTCAATCGCACCCGTTGTTCGTGAGTGAAGGGGCTTTCGCATGGTCTGAGGCCGCCTTTCACGACATCCGACATAAAACCGGCCTTCTCGACCTTCGGTACGTTTTGCAGGGAGGTGGGATGAATTTCCCGCCGCCCCGCGTTCTACCATTCGTACAGCTCTTACAAGGAGAAACTTGAGCATGAAGATTTCACGAATTGCGGCGCTGTGCTTGCTGCCGGTTCTCTCCATGCGGCGGACCCTGGGTTACCGGACGTCGGCACTGCGGCACCCGATTTCACCCTGAAGTCCCAAGAAGGCAAAACCGTCAACCTTCACGATTTCAAGGGCAAGTGGGTGGTGCTATATTTCTATCCTAAAGATATGACCCAAGGCTGCAGAAGCCCACAACTTTCAGCGCGACCTCCCGCAATATGACAAAAAGAACGCGGTTATCCTCGGCGTTAGCGTGGATTCGGTGGATTCGCACGTGCAGTTCTGCACCAAAGAGAGCCTGAGTTTCCGGCTGCTCTCCGATGAGCGTCACGAAGTAGTGGCTAAGTACGGCTCTTTAACGAAGTTCGGCACTGCGGTGGTGGCGGCCCGGAATACTTTCATCATTGACCCCAAAGGAATCATCCAGAAGGTTTATGAGAAAGTAAACCCCATGCCGCACAGCGCGGAGGTGTTGGCCGCCCTAGACGATTTCAGAAAGGGATCTTCAGAGTAAGGATTTGCGGGGCGGAATTCGGTAAGCGCCGCACCATTTGCTCCATCGGCCGGATGCTAAGAAGGCAGGACGAATTCGAGCGGGTTGCGATGCCCCATACGCGAAGCCTGTTCCGAGTTGGCCGCCGGGTTACTTCGGACCCGACCGCTGCCGAAGATCTGGTGCAGGAGACGATGCTGCTGGCCTGGCGCGGCTTCGATCAGTTCCTTCCGGGCTCGAACGCACGGGCCTGGCTATTCCGTATCATGTTTAACGCTCATTATTCGGCCGGAAGAAAGATGCAGGCGGCTCCGGTGACGATTGGGCTCTCAAATGGGGAGCTTCCATCGTCGCAGGCTGGTTTAAGTTCGTCCGTCGCCAGTTCGATGATCGATGCGATGGATGTCGCTCATGCGCTCGCGGATTTGGCCAAGGAGCATCGAACCGTGCTGATGCTCGGCGTAGTGGAGGGATTCACGTGCCGGGAAATTGCGGAGATCTTGTCACTCCCCATCGGCACCGTAATGTCCCGGTTGAGCCGTGCCAGGCAGGCGTTGCGCGCCCGGCTTGCCCCGGCCCCGCCAGGATTGGATAAGTCCGCGCCTGGATTGTACGCAGCCGCACCTAGATTGTGCGAAGCCGCGCCGTCAACGAAATGCGCGGCGAGGGAACCCCGATGAATTGCCCGGACATAGTTTCGCTATCGCCGCTGTATCTCTCCGGAGAGCTCGACGCCGCGCGCGCCAAGGAGTTTCAGGCGCACCTGGTCGGTTGTGTGTCCTGTTGCCGCGAGCTGGGTCTGCAGGCCGAGCTGGACGCCCGGCTGCGGAATCATATCTTCGCCGCGGACGTGAATAGCGACAATTTCGCGCTGGACCGGCGGATCCGGGCAAGTCTTGCAACTCTCGAGACGGAACGCCAGGTGCCAACCATCCATGCTTCGGCTTCCTGGCGCTCCCGCTGGCTTTGGGCCGCAGCCAGTGTTGCTGCGGCGCTGCTTATCGCTACGCTGAGCTACCGCATTTTGCAAAGCCGGCAAGTCGCGCCGATTTGTACCGACGCCGCGCTGGATCATCAGCACGAAGTTATTGACCAGCAGCCCAGGGGATGGCTTTCAGACCGCGCAGCGATTGACGCCCTTGCCCAACGCCGCGGAGTGCCGCTCGCCGCGGTCGCTGCGCTGACGGATCCGGAACATCGCCTCGAGCGCGGAAAACTGTGCCGGCTGGACGGACGCGTGTTCCTCCACCTGGTGTTCACGGACGGAACCCGCGAGTTCTCGGTCTTCCTGGGCCCCAATTATAACGGTCGGATTCAGGGTCCCGTTCGCGAAAGCGTGAACGGCAAATGGCTCTACTCAGCCGATCTCGGCGCGGAACACCTCGCTTCGTTTCAAACAGATCGTCTCACCGCCGTCGTCGTTACGGATCAGCCCGGTGATGCCGCGGTGAAGTTTGGCCGATTCGCCGCCGGCGTCCTGTAGGCGCGATCGGTGTTAATCTGGGTTCATCAGTGGCCAAGTCGTTTTTTGCCATTCGACCATCCGGACGTCCAACCCCGTTCCAGGTCGCCCCCTGAAAACGCCTTCGGCTCCGCAGTATACTAGCTGATTCACATGACTGAGCATTCTCACCCCCACCCCCACGGGCAAACTCGCAGATCGTTCTCCGAAGTGTTGATCCACGGCCTCATGGGTCTGATCACCGCCGCGCTCGCGATTCCCGCCCTCGCATATCTTTTTACTGGACCGAAATCGAAACGGAGAAGCGATTGGGTCCAAGCCGCGGACCTGACGCAGTTGCAGCCCGGCAAACCAGAGGAAGTGGTTTTCCACCGACGGCGCGTCGACGGCTGGACCGTCATCAACGAAAAGACCACGGCCTGGGTGGTAAAGACGGACGATCAAAATGTTGTCGCCTATACGCCCTCTTGCACTCACCTCGGCTGCGCTTACCACTGGGATGAGGACCATAAATATTTCCTCTGCCCTTGCCACACCTCGGCGTTCTCCGTTGATGGCAAAGTCATCATGGGACCCGCGCCGCGGCCGCTGGACCGCTACGCGATCCGCGTCGACAACGGCAAGCTCTTCATCGGATCGCAGATCCAAAAGGCGTAACGGATATGGTGCGAAAGGTACTCGATTGGCTGGAAGAACGCACCGGCGTGGAAAGCGCCGTCAAGCACTTCATGAATGAGGATATTCCCAATTCCGCCGGCTGGCACCAGGTGTTGGGAAGCGTGGCGATGTTCGCGTTCCTGACGCAGGTGGTCACCGGCATTCTGCTGGCATGCAATTACGCGCCTACGCCGGGCGAGGCGTACAACAGCTTGCGCTACATCATGACGGAATTGACCGCGGGCACATTGATGCGCGGCTTACATCACTGGGGCGCCAGCCTGATGATCATCATCGTGGTGCTGCACATGATCCAGGTGTTCATCTGGCAAGCGTACAAGAAGCCCCGCGAAACCACTTGGCTGGTGGGTTGTGTGCTGCTGCTGATAACCCTGGCTTTCGGGTTGAGCGGCTATCTTCTGCCGTGGGACAACCGCGCATATTGGGGCACCACGGTAACGACGCAGATCATGGCCACCGCGCCCGGAGCCGGTCCTTACTTGTTGCGCCTTCTGGGTAGCGAGAGCGGAAACATCGGAGTGGTTACCTTCGCCCGCTTCTATGCCGCCCACGTTCTCTTGCTGCCGCCCATCACCATGCTGCTGATAGGGATCCACCTGTACCTGGTCCGCCGCCATGGTGTGACCCCGGCGCCCGGGGACGAGCGTTTGCCCAAAAAGAAATTTTTCCCACAGCAGGTGTTTAAGGATACCCTCGCCACGTTCGTTTGGTTCTGCGTGCTCATGGGCATGGCGATTCTGGCGCGCGTGCCTCTGGGGCACGTAGCGGACCCCACCGATACTAACTTCATTCCGCGGCCCGAATGGTATTTCCTGTTTCTGTTCCAGATGCTCAAAGTATTCGAGGGACCGCTCGAGATCGTGGGGACTCTAATTCTGCCGACTCTGGCGATTCTCACCCTATTCCTGATTCCGTTCATCGATCGCGCCAGAATGGTTCGAATAAGGCAGCGCACGGTGGCGATTTCTGCAGTCGTTCTCGGCGGCATCACGTGGGCCGGCCTCACGGGGCGTGCGGTTGCGACCACTCCACCCTCGCAGGAAGTGGACATGGCGCTGGTGCAGCCATGGCAGGAGATTCCGGCGGATGAGCTCGCGGCCATCGGCTATTTCCGGAAGGATAATTGCGGAAGCTGTCACCTGTTGGGAAAGGCCGGCGCGGGACCCGATCTAACCCAGGCTGTGTCTACCAAGCCAAACGACTGGTTGATCCAACACTTCACCCAGCCGGTTCCCAACGCAGCCCCAACCCAATTGAAGCCCGCGCAACTCCGGATGCTGGCCACCTTCGTCGCCAAGCGCAGCGATCGGGCCCTGGACGCCTGGGAGACGGCTCCCGATTCGGCGGCCGAAGGGGCCATGGTCTACGCGAGCAATAATTGCGGCGTGTGCCATCAGTTAAACGGAGTCGGGATGCAGACTGGTCCTGCCCTCGACGGCCTCTCGGATCATCGCAAGCGCGACTGGGTGGAACAGCACTTTTCCGATCCGGCGAAGTTTTCGCCCGGGTCGAAAATGCCTCCCTACAAGTTCACCGCGCAGGATCTGGAGCGGATCACAACCTACCTGATGCAGATCCCCAAGGCGTAGACCAGTTTTATGGATAGCCTAGTCCTCTCAAGATGTGTCCGCAATCCGAGATACCGTTACTAGCCGTATGAAACTGGTCTATGCAAACTCAAGAAATGGCTTAAAGCTTATGAAGTTGAAGATCGCGGCGATGACGGTCTTGGTTCTGGGTGGAGTTGGTGCGTCCTATTCGCTCCTGCGTGCCGAAGATCACTCCACCCGTTCGGTCTGGGATGGCGTCTATACGTTCGAGCAGGCGCAGCGTGGAGAGGAATTCTACCGCCAGCAATGCATGCGCTGCCATGGCAGATTCCTGGACGGCGATACGCTGGCGCCTCCCCTGGCCGGGATGCTCTTCCTCTCGGCGTGGGACGGCGTGACGCTCGACAAATTGTATGTGCGAATCAGCCGGGATATGGCCGACAACAACGCCGGCAAACAGAACGCTGAAATCAACGCGGCGATGCTCGCGTACCTGCTGGCGTTCAACAATTTTCCAAGCGGCAAAACGGACCTGCCCAGCACCGCCCAAAAGCTGAGTGAGATTCGCTTCGAGCAGACCCAGCCCGAGAAGAAGTGATACGATCAACCCGTGACTCCTAAAATTGTGGCCGTGATCCCGATCGCTCTGGTGTCGCTTTGCGCGCAGGCTCCCTCGCTGTCAGTATGGGACGGCGTGTACACCGCCGATCAGGCCAAGCACGGTGAATCGCTCTACCGCGACCACTGCGAGCGTTGTCACGGCTTGGAACTGGAAGGGGACGACGAGTCCGTGGCGCTCACCGGCGAAACCTTCGAAGCGAATTGGGATACTTTGCCGCTCGGCAAGTTGTATCAAAGAATTCGCCGCGATATGCCGTACAACGATCCGGGGAAATTAAGTCCGGAGGTTAACGCCGCGGTACTCGCGTTCATCCTGAAATCCAACGGATTTCCGGCCGGGGAAACCGAGCTTCCGCACAATGAGGACTTGTTGAACCTGATCCGGTTCGACACCTCCAAACCCGCCAAGAAGTGACCTCTTCTACGTCGCGTTCTGAGTCGAATACTTCCCCGAGCTCTTGCGAGCCGTCGGCCGCGTGCGCTTGGATTTAGGCTCGGCTCTCTGGTATTGAGCCGGACCGGCCGGAGCCGGCTGCTCCCGGCGTAGAGCCCATTTGTCGACCATCGCGCATACCGCCGCCCGATATTCCTGAGCCCCGAGCGGCTTCCGGACGAACTCGCGCGCTCCCAGCGCCAAGGCGCGGCGCCGGTCTTCATCGTCCCAGGAAGAGCTGAAGACCACTACCGGAATATCGTTTTGTCGGTACCGCTCCATTACTTGGTGCCCCGAAATATGCGGGAGATTCAAATCGACGATGATCAGGTCGGGATGCACCACGTCGCTTGCGAGGATGAGCAACGCCTCCATTCCGTCCTGCGCAAGATGAACTCGGACGGGAGTTTGTGATTCGGCCAGGATCAGCCGCACCAGGAACGCGTCGCCAGGATTGTCTTCGATCAGCAAGACCTCGATCGGCTGCATAACGTCCTGCGCGTTTGATTCGCGACGCGGCCGTCATGTTTCACAAACTTTTGTCCCCCGGTTGCATCCGGAACGTAATTGTATCAAATTGTTGTTGGCGGGTATCTTCCTCCGAGTGCCTGCTTAACGGGCGCGGCGGTCTGTTTTCAGACTGCCGCTTCCCGTGAAACATCGCGGCCTTCGGGCGTCCCACCAATTGTCACCACGACTGCATGCGTGGCAAATCTCTTTTGAGCGGTTGTTGAGGAAACAGGCGGAGCACAGCCCGGATAGCCGGCCGTAGATTCAGGCGGGGGCGGATTGGCATCAAGAAAGATCGTGACAACAGAAGGATCGTGCTGTCTTCAGTGCCTGACAGGTACGACACTTGACCGCTCCGTGATAATTGTATTCCGCGACTTGCAGTTTCGAGGTTGCGCCCTGCTCGCGCTGGATCCCACCCTCGCATGCGGCTGCTTGCACTGCAAGGTTACGGCTTAGGCACGTTCGGAGGCAGAGCGGCGAGGCGTGTTAGAAAGTTATTTGGGCTCTCCGCAGGAATTCGTAACAAGTGGCATTCTACGCGGCTTTCCTGGCTTTCTGAAAAGCGACGTATTCGGTGTTGGTCACGGCTATGCGCCGTGCTTTCAGCAGGAGGTAACGC
>JBEKBK010000303.1:0-12689 GCA_050015435.1 Bryobacteraceae bacterium | reverse complement strand
GTGCGAGGTGGCGGGGGCTGGAAACCAGCTCACGGTCCGGATAGTGAGGCACTCCCAACGGAAACGGGGAGCCACAGATAGGCCGGACCTACGGAGCAACGGCGCCAGTCCTCGACCCTACCGAAATCCTCGCACCAATTGGGGCCGGCGGAATGGGCGAAGTGTATCGAGCCCACGATCCGCGCCTTCGCCGCGACGTCGCCCTCAAAGTTTCTGCCGAACGCTTCAGCGAGCGCTTCGAGAAGGAAGCTCGCGCGATCGCTTCCCTGAATCACCCCAACGTATGCACGCTCCACGATGTCGGCCCCAACTACCTGGTGATGGAACTGGTAGAGGGTCACACGCTGGCCGAGCGCATCAAACAAGGCGCGATTCCACTCGATGAAGCGCTGGTAATTGCCAAACAGATTGCCGCCGCGCTTGAAGCCGCGCACGAAAAGGGAATCACGCACCGCGACCTGAAACCCGGCAACATCATCATCAAGCCCGACGGAAGCGTGAAGGTACTCGACTTCGGACTGGCCAAAATGGGCGGCACTCCCACGGCGCAGTCGGACAATTCACCCACTCTGACAATTGGCTCAACGCAGGCAGGAGTCATTCTAGGCACCGCCGCTTACATGGCTCCCGAACAAGCTCGCGGCAAGGAAGTGGACAAGCGCGCCGACATCTGGGCTTTCGGCGTGGTGCTGTACGAAATGCTCACGGGGCAGAAGCTATTCCAGGGGGATGACCTGAGCCACACCCTTGCCGCAGTCATCATGCAGGAGCCGTCGTTGGGCGGGATTCCTGTTCGGGTGCGGAAGCTGCTCAAGAGCTGCCTGGAGAAAGATCCAAATAACCGTCTGCGCGACATTGGAGACGTCTGGAAGTTGCTTGAAGAGGACGCCCCTGCGGCGGTCGCCGGTTCGTCCGCTCCCTGGTCGCGGTTCGGAAGATTGCCCTGGGTTGCGGCGGCGGGACTCCTGGCGATTGTCGCAGCGGTTGGACTCGCGGGTTGGTACCGCGCGACGCGGCCCGCGGAACTGAAGCCGCTTGTCCGCCTGGATGTCGATCTGGGAGCAGGCGTGTCACTCGGTCCCTTAGGCGGAGCCGACACGATCATCTCACCCGACGGCACGCGGCTAGTGTACGTTTCCCAGCTAAAACTCTTTACTCGTAGAATGGACCAGCCCAAAGCAGTCGAACTGGTGGGCACGGACGGGGCGTTCACTCCCTTCTTCTCTCCCGACGGGCGGTGGGTGGCGTTCTTCTCGACAGGAAAGTTGAAGAAGATTTCTGTGGACGGCGGCGCGGCCGTCGCCTTGTGCGATCTCATCAGCGTTGGCGCCAGCGGCAGTTGGGGCGAGGACGGGAACATTATCGCGGCCCTCGGCACTGGTGTCGCCCGATCGCGGATTCCCTCGGCGGGAGGTGCGCCAACGCCGGTGACAGAATTTGCGCAAGGAGAGGTGACTCATCGCTGGCCGCAGATCCTGCCGGGAGGCAAAGCGGTGCTATTCACCGCGAACGCTGCAACGGGTGGATTCGATGCGGGCAACATCGAAGTCATGTCTTTGGCGGATCACCGACGGAAGACGCTGGTGCGAGGGGGCACCTACGGGCGTTATTTGCCCAGTGGCCACCTCCTTTACGTGAACCGGGGCACGCTGTTTGCTGTGCCGTTCGATCTGGGCACCTTGGGTGTGCGAGGGACGCCCACGCCGCTGCTGGACGATGTCGCCTACTCTCCGGTGAGTGGGGGCGCGAAATTCGCTTTCTCCGGCGTGGGAACGTTCGTTTACAGGAGCGGCGGAGCGAGTCTAACCGATCTGCTCACCGTTGCGTGGCTTGACGGCGCGGGGAAGACGCAACCGCTGCTAGCGAAACCAGGCGACTATCTGCGTCCTACTCTGTCACCGGACGGGCAGCGGCTGGCACTGGACATGACGGAGGGATCGGGCAGCATGGATATTTGGGTCTACGACTGGCCGCGGGACACGATGACACGTTTGACCTTCACCGGAAGCACCGGAAGAAACTGGATCCCGGCGTGGACCCCGGACGGCCGGTACATTGTATTCACCGCGCCGGGAGGCACGTCTGTGATCCGCTCGGACGGAGCCGGCAAGCCGCAGCCATTGACCCAGAGCAGAAATCAGCAAGATGCGGCGTCCTTCACGCCTGATGGAAAGCAGATGGCATTTGAGGAAGTGGATCCTAAAACCGGATTCGATTTATGGACCGTGTCGCTCGAGAATGACGGCACCGGGCTGCGCGCCGGAAAGCCGGAGGTTTTCCTGCAAACGCCGGCGAATGAGCGATCCCCGTATCTATCTCCGGACGGGCGGTGGCTGGCCTATACCTCCGACGAGTCGGGGAC
This sequence comes from Bryobacteraceae bacterium, assembly GCA_050015435.1. Classification (GTDB taxonomy): domain Bacteria; phylum Acidobacteriota; class Terriglobia; order Bryobacterales; family Bryobacteraceae; genus Palsa-187. The sequence goes on along the minus strand of JBEKBK010000303.1, from coordinate 10,327 downwards.
AAACCAGATTTATGTGCGAGCCTTCCCGGACAAAGGCGGCAAGTGGCAAATCTCGAATAGCGGCGGCACGTATCCCATGTGGTCGCGCACCGGGCATGAGCTGTTTTTCGAGACCTTGGACAATCGCATCATGGTGGCAACATACACGGCTAAGAGCGATTCGTTTGTGGCCGACAAGCCGCGGGTATGGTCCGAAACAAAGCTCGGAGGCAACGGGAGGAATGTCTCTATTGCACCCGACGGCAGGCGCATCGCAGCGCTTATTCCCGCCGCGGCGCCGGGAGCCCAACAGGCGCAGAACCACGTCATTTTCCTCGAAAACTTCTTCGATGAGCTGCACCGAAAGGTGCCGGTCGGGAAATAGCGTCACACGCCGTTAATGGCGGAACTCCCTCATAAGCAAGTCATTAGAAATGTGTTGTTCGGATAGCGCCAGGATGGTCGGCTACACGTCCATAAACGAGACTAACGGAAGAGCAGTCTGTCATTTACGGAGCATGATCCCATAGCTCGACGAAGCGGATCGCATCGTTTGCCCGTAAGGTCCGAAAACTGGATCTGCTTGAATTCGTGAGGGCGGCCCCGTCACCGGAAGCTTTGCGTCTCGCGATAATGAGCTAACGAAATGCCGAGAGTCCTGGATCCTTTCCGGTTTGTGCTAATCGCCGTCGCCGGGTGGATGAATCAACGCCAGCTGCAGATCATTGCTTACCTTCAGGAGGAGAACTTGGTTCTTCGCGAGCAACTCGGCGCGCGGCGCATGCGGCTCAACGATGACCGATGTCGTCGATTAGCCGCCAAGGCTAAGGGACTAGGCCGGAGGGTTCTTGCGGAGGTAGCCACGATCGTCACACCCGAGACCTTGCTGGACTGGCATCGGAGACTGATCGCCCAGAAGTACGACGGCAGTGGCAATCGCGCACCGGGCGACCTCGTACCGTGGGAGAGGTCGAGTCTTTAGTGCTTCGAATGGCACAAGAGAACAGGGATTGGGGCTATCGGCGCATCCAGGGAGCGTTGGCCAATCTGGGGCACGAACTGGCCCGCAGTACCATTGCCGAGATTCTGAAACGACAGGGAATCGAGCCGGCACCGGAGCGGAGCCGGAAGACCACCTGGAAGGAGTTTCTGACACAACATTGGGAACTAATTGTGGCTGCCGATTTTTTCACTGTGGAAGTGTGGACGCGGCGAGGGCTGCAGAGGTTCATGGTGTTGTTCTTCATCGAATTGTCGACGCGCAAGGTGGAGATTGCTGGCATCGCATCCGTGGCAAACGGCCTTTGGATGGACCAGATTGGCAGGAATCTTACCGATGCCGTCGACGGGATCCTGAAGGACAAGCGCTACTTGATCCATGATCGTGATCCCTTGTTCAGCACCACGTTCTTGGGCCTGCTGGCCGATGTTGGTGTGAAATCTGTGAAGCTGCCGCCGCGGTCGCCGAATCTGAACGCATATGCCGAGAGATTCGTGCGGACCATCAAGGAGTCCTGTCTGGAGCGGATGATCTTGTTGGGCGAGGCGTCGTTGCGGACAGCCATTCACAACTTCGTCGCCCACTATCACACGGAACGCAATCACCAGGGCTTGGCCAACCAACTCATCATCCCCGGACCGCCTCCGATTGGAAACGCAAAGGTGGTCCAGCGCCGCCAGCGGCTGGGCGGCATGCCGAACTATTACTACCGCGCTGCGGCCTGAATCGGTGAAATCTCGGCAGTGCGGACCGACGGAAGCGCACGCCCGTGGGCGCGATTCGCCCAGGCTACCTACACGGACGTTCTTGGCCTATTCGAATCACTGGGAATGAAGAGTACCCGGCTTCCTGTTTCTTGGTGACTCCCCCGGTCTTCAAGCCATCCATCGAGCCGAAAGGAAGCACCTCTTGATTTTCGGACCTTACGAGAGCGCTAACCACTGGCCGTTGGGCGATAGCCTCGCGTCGTGTTCATTGAAATCCGTGTGCAAATAGGGAAAGGGTTTCCGGTCACCGAACAAAGGCAGTACCCATACGTCAGTTCCGCTCTTGGAAACGGCAAGGGTTTCCCCGATGATGTATCGGCCATCACGGGACCAATCATCGGGCCGCATGGAGGGCGCGTCTTTGACCAGTTCCTCATCCTCGGCGGCACCGTTCGTGGCCTTTTGATACAGGTTCGCGTTCGCGCGCTGAAATCCGGATGACCTAAAAGCAATGTGGCCGCCATCCGGAGACCAGACCGGGAATAACTTATTGCCCGTTCCGAAAGTGAATCGGGAGGCGGTGCCGCGAGCTAGATCGTTTATCCAGACGTCAAAGAAACTCTGGGAGTCCTTGCGTACTACCGCCACAGTGCGACCGTCCGGTGAGATCGCGCCCCGGCTCTGGATGCCGGGCGTGCCTGCGGTTCCTAACACCTTCCCCGTGCGGTCGAACCAAGTCAGTTGAACAACGTTGGAGTCGTTGGAGTTAGAGATGAGGCCGCCAGAAATGTACGCCAGAATGCCGTTTTGGGACACGGAGAACTCGCCTCGCGAAGTCAAGCCATCATTTACGAATGCGACGGGGCTGGCAATGGGGACTGGAATGCCAGTTGTCGAGAGTTTGCGTGCATTGAAGGGTTGTGCCATGAGGGTCTGCTCACGGAGGTACAGCAGGAAGCCGGCCGCATACGAGGTAGAGTTGGAATGTTTATGTTTCTGAACGACGCTTGCTCTCTTCCAAAAAGTTGCGCAGCACGACCACACAAGCGCTAAAACGCCGCCCCCGGCTGAGCCGGAAACGGCGTTAACCCTGGCGAGCGGACCTGGCTACTTCGCGATGCGGTAGCTGCGCTCCCCGGCCGCGTTCTTCGAAGACTCGATCTTCTGCCCACCCTTGCTGCCGAGAATACTGACGAATCCCCGAACCGTGTGTTTCTGCCAGCCCGTCGCTTCGATGATTTCGGCCATGGTCGCGCCCTTGGCGCGCTTCATCATCGCGATGACCTCGGCTTTCTTGTTGGAGCCCGATTCGGTTGCCTTCTTGTTGCTGCCCGATTCAGTTGCGGCCTTTTTCGCCTGGGCGCGCCGCGGGGCCTTGGCCGGGGACTTCTTCGACTTCCCCTTGACGGGCGCGACGTTGGCCGCCGGTTGCGCAACGTCGGGGGAAAGACGGGCCACCGCCTGCCAAATGCGGGTGACGGCGGCCTTGCGGCTGGTGAACTTCTTTACCGGCTTTAGGTCGTCGAAGGGCGCGACGCCCGCGAAGCTATTCCAGGTGTCAACCAGAGGGACGCGGGCCATTCCGCGGTGAGTTTAGCCAGTTCCTTCTGGTTGGTGAACGATTGCGATTCGTCAGCGCCGTCGGGAAGCGCGGCGTACGCGGTGATGTTGTTGTCAGAGTCGATTGTGAACGTTGCCATTGTGATTTTCTCCTTTGCCGCTTGTCGTTTGCGGTCGTCACATTAATCACTCCGCTTAGGAGAAACATCAAGTCAAATGTTCAAGATTCTCTAAGGAATTGTGGCCAGCCAGGCGCGGCGCCGGCGACGGGGAATCGGAAGGGTGGGATTTTTCTAAGACTCGACAAAAGGGCAGGCGCGGTAAACCGAACCGCGCTCATGCGATCACGACGATGTGCCGATAGACATTGTGTACGCACGGGAAAGGTAGTCTTCTGGAGCTGGCGCTGGATTGTTTTCATGCCCGCCGCAGAAGAATTGTATGATCAACTCAATCAGCCACCACATGTGAGAGCACATCTCCTTTCTTGCCGGTCAGATCTTCTGGGACCGACACCAGAAAGAACACCCGGCAGCGATTGCCCGTTAGGGTGCCAATTAGTATATACCAGGGGTTGCGCGCTGTGGTGGGCTTGTGGGCGGGGAATTTCAGGTTTGGAAGCGGCGGGAGCCATGCACAAAAAGTCCCGCCGCCTAACCAGGGGGAAACAGGGTCACACGAATCAAGACTGTCTACCCCGAGACTTCATCGGAGGAATGACCTGCCCGTTTTTGCTCGATGCTGCTTACTGCTTCGTGCCGCCCAATGCGCCGAGAGCGCAGGAGCCGCAGACGCCGTAGCCCGTGCCTTCCTGCTGCACGAGGGCGCAAACGCTAGCCAGACCGTCTATTCACAAGATCTTATTGGGACCTTCCGGCGCTTATAGCCCGCCTGAAAACTGAGATTTTATGGACATCTGAGGACATCTGCGGATTAGCGCGTGATCGTGACCGGCGTGAAGCCGAGCCGGGCTCCTCATCCGATTCTTGGCGCGCGGCTAATGGGTCGACGAACGACGAACATTACTTCGCCTGAATCGACTTCACATAATCGGTGAGATTCGATACCCGTTGTGTAGCAGTCGTCCGATCGTTCATCGATTTGAAAACGTCGCCCCAGATCGGCATGTCGCGCGTACCGTGAGCTTGAACTGCATCGTCACCCCCGATGAAGCGGGAGACGTGGACTGCGGGGAATTTACCGTCGCTGGCGTGCGCTGCAAGCTGGGTCAGGTCAGCCGGAGCTTTCTTCAGCGCAGCTGCGGCAGGGCCGTTGCCTTTGCCCTCAGTGCCGTGGCAGACGGCGCAGTACTCCATGAACATGGCCTTGCCGTCCGCCGGCGAAACCGCTTTCGGTGGAACCTTCTGGATCGTGGTTTGGGCCGCACCAACGATCGCGGAGGCGACCAGCAAGGCGATAACTGTGACGATGTTTCCTGTGGGCATCGAAGCCCTCCTTTTCTGTGCAGCATCATAATATCATTCACTTTGAACGGCAAGCCCGTGGCACAGCGCCCGCACGTGGGTAACGGGCACGAACTGTTCTTCCAGGGCAACCGGATTATGGTAAGCACCTACACTGCGAAGGGTTCACAGATGGTCTGTAACCCCATTATTTATTCTCTTTGCTTTCCTGAATTTGTGCCACTGATAGCTCGACCCAACGGACGAGCCGATCATCGGGTAATGCTCGCGCCCATGAACCAGCGTGTCTACGTACCCGGCCATTGAAGGGCAGCATGGATCATGTGTGGGAGTTTCGGAACTGCTGGCTCTGAAGACAACGCTAATCGCCTTTCACCGGTCTGGAGGACGGGAGCGCGATCAGCTCGATCCCTTCGGCCTTGCCGAGGTTGCGTGAGTATTTTCTGGCGATGGCGTTGTTCCAGTGCTCGTGCACACCCAGGCTGGCCAGCGGCCTGCCTTCCCTGGAGGGATCGTAAATCGTTCCGGAAGGCGGCTTGTTGGCCAGCGCAGCTTCGTGGAGATAGGCGTCGGCGGTGCCGCGAACCTGGGTTTCTTTCGGCTCGTTGCGCAGGAAGTCGAGGCCCACGGAGTCGATGGCCACGGGATCCTGCGAAGCGAAGAGGCTGGCAGCCCATTGATTGCCAAAGGAAGCGAATTTTGTCACATTGGTTTCGTTGTGCTCGCCGGGATAGAGGGCGTCCACCAGGTAGAGCAGTGTTTTGCCGCCGAGCTGCTTGTGTCCGATCAGGTCGACCAGGCAGTTGTAGGAGCCGAGCGGACGAGTGCGGTCGCCGAAGTTGTGTAGGGTGCGGGGGCTGAATCCGCCGCCGTTCGGAAAATAGACCTCGCCGAAGTGGTTCTTCGCAGTGAGAGTGACGCCGAACAGAATGTGCGCACGCAGCAGCGCGAAGTTGATCAGGTACTTTGCCTCGGTGACGGTCTTGGGTAGATAGGCCTCAGGTAGATTGGGGTCGGCGAAGTGAACTGAGTTGGATGGGTCGAACTCGGCGGCGATCTGGCCGTTGGCGGCAGCCTGTTTGGCGACGAAGCGGACGGCTTGGAAATCGGCGTTGGCGTTGGCCCGGATTTTGTGGACGATGGGTTCGCCGATGGAGCGGCTGGAGTCGTAGACCGTGATGTTTTCGCCGCGCACGCCTGCTACTTCGATGAGCTCGGCCACGAGGGCGTAGATCATGTGCGGGCTGGGGACGGCCTGACCGGTGGTCCAGCCGCCGGAGCGATTCTGGTTCTCGTTGATCTTGATGGCGATCTTTTCGCCCGTGCGGTAGCCGGCACTAGGGGCGCCGTGGGTCTGGTTGAAGTTGCGGAAGAGCACGTCCCAGGCTTCCTTGTCGGTCTTCTTGCCGGTGAGCAAACGAATCGAGTCCGACAGCATGATGCTGACAAGGTGTTGGTCGGTGTTAGCGTCGTCCCACCAGTCGCCGGTTTTGCCGTCCCAGCGGGCGGCGTCGGGCTCGTGGGCCCATACGACGCGACCGGGAAAGATACCCTTGCCGACGCCGATGGGAGTGTTGGGAGCATCGGAAGGAACGAAGGCTTTCTGGGCGGCGGCGTCATCGGTGACGCCGAGGGGTAGCCAGACGGCCACCAGGGCGCCAGCCAAGGCGACGGCGGGGAGTGCATACCGCGTGCGGTGGGACAAGTACGACGCCCAACGATAGAGCGCCTTGAAGCTCAGCAACCCGATAAGCCAGATGACGAACCCGCTGGCCAAAGGCGCAGCGGCCCGCTGGCATGGATACGACGCGCGCGAAGGTTTAGGAATCACGCGCACCAGGAACCAGATGAGAGAAGCCAGCCCGGCGAGGATGGTGAGCCGTTTCAGGCGCGGGCGGTGATGCCGTGCGACGTAGGGACACTCGGCGTGCTGCATGTGACCTCCCAAAACAATGCTTCTAATCCAAACAAACTGTTTAAGGAAATACTGCACGTTAACTTCCTCTCTCAAGGCTTTATGCCTATCAAGGCCTTAGGCAGTACCGGACTCGCTAAGAGGTTGCTGGTCTCCAAGAATCATCGCCATGTGGCGCAAGTCTAGCGTGGTATTCCCCAACTCGGGCGAAGCCTGGCCGCGCGGACGCCTTTAATTCCGGCGGAGCTTTTACTGGCCGAACTTGCGGCCTGCGTCGGCCGCACGGTCAGGCGTGGAAACCGACGCTTGAGCTCAAGGCAAAGGAATTGGAGTTGCTTAGCATCTCCTGCAAGCGGAAAACATGGCCAATCTGAAGACATGGAAGCTTCGCTTGGCGACGAACCTGGAAGCAGAACGGAGTGATAGAACAATGATCGAGCAACCACCACACGTCGAGCCGTTTAGGCCGCTTGCGGGCGAAAAGCCCGGCGCCAACGGAAGTCACCACCCCCTCCGGATAGGCCCAAGGGATCGGCGCCGAATGAGACTCGTGATTGTTGGAGCGATCTCGGTCATCGCTATTCTGGCGCTCATCCCCAGTTGGATACAGAAATGGCTCTGGATGCGGCAGGTTGGCTACAGCGGCGTCTTCTGGACACTCTTCTCTGTGCAATGGGGACTGTTTTGCGCGGCTTTCGTTGTCGTGTCTCTGTACGTCTGGATCAATCTTCGCCTTGCAGCGAGAAAGGGCGCCGCTTTCCGTGCTGGTAATTTGACAAGTCAGCCTACCGTTGCCGCTAGACTCGGCATCCAGATCCCTCGCACTGTTTTGAAACTGGCCGTGGGCGCGGTTGCTGCTGTCGCCGCTCTGTTCTTTGCGCTCGTCTTCTATACAGAATGGGACACGTATCTCCGCTTTCGTTATGGCGGATCCTTTGGGTTGTCCGATCCTCTCTTCGGCGTCGATGCCGGGTTTTATCTGTTCCGTCTCCCCTTCTATGAGCTTTTGCAGAACAGCCTGACCACTTTGGCGCTGATCACGCTTCTTGGGGGTTTTACCTGGACCGCTTCGAACTCCTCTACTCCACTCAGGGAGTAGTTTACGGAGCCGGTTACACGGCGGATCATGTGACCCGGATCGCCTACTGGATCATGATAAGCGCCGCGGCGGCGCTCTGCGCGCTACTGGTGCTCAATATCTTGCGGCCACGATTCAGGGCGATACTGATTGGATCCGGAATCTACGTTGGCTTGTACTTCATCGCCGTTTTGCTGGTGCCGGCCCTTTTTCAGAGGTTCATGGTCCAGCCGAACGAGTTGGCCCGCGAGACTCCGTATCTCAAGAACAACATAGAGTTCACCCGGAAGGCCTACATCCTCGACACGATCCAGGAAACATCCTACCCGGCACTGAAAGACCTGACGTCCGAGGTTATTGCGAGAAATCAAGATACGATCCAGAACATTCGTCTCTGGGACTGGCGCCCGTTGCTTCAGATGTACCAACAGGCCCAGGAGATACGGCTCTATTATCAATTTTACCGGGCTGATGTGGACCGCTACCATCTGCCGGACGGTTATCACCAGGTGATGCTTTCGACGCGCGAGCTCTCCCCGGAGCTTCCCGCTGAAGCCCAAACCTGGGTGAACCAGAAGTTGCAATTCACGCATGGTTATGGCTTGGTGATGAGCTTCGCCTCAAAGACCATGGGGGGAGGCTTTCCGCAATACGTGCTTGAGAATATACCGCCCGAATCCGCCTACGGCCTTACTGTAAACCAGCCTTCCATCTACTACGGCGAGTCGATGGCTGGATATCGGATCGTCGCGACGGGCGTGAAAGAGTTTGACTACCCCAAGGGGAATCAGAATATCTACACGAGTTACGCCGGAACAGGAGGTATCCCACTGGACAGCTTGTGGAAGCGGCTCTTGTTCGCCTGGACTCAGGCCGATGTCAATATACTGTTTACGTCCTATCTTCAGCCAGAGAGCAGGATTCAGATCTGGAGGCGCGTTCAAGAGCGCGTGACGCAGATCGCTCCGTTCTTGCGCCTCGACCAGGACCCCTACGCCGCGGTGAGCGAAGGCAAACTGTACTGGATTCAAGATGCCTATACGGTCTCGGATTACTTTCCCTACTCCAGTCCTCACGCGGCCGATTTCGAGCAAGGGCTGAACTACATTCGAAACTCCGTAAAGGTAGTTGTGGACATGTACGACGGAACCGTCCGGTTTTACGTCATGGATCCGAACGACCCCGTCCTGGCGGCTTACCGGCGTGCGTTTCCGGGAGTTTTCATGGACCTGAATCAGCTTTCGGCGGATCTGAAAACGCATCTCCGGTATCCGGAGGATCTCTTCTCCATTCAGGCCGACCAGTCCAGAACATTCCACATGACGGATCCGCAGGTCTTCTATAACCGGGAGGATCTCTGGGTGCTCCCCAACGAGACCTATGGAGGCAAGGTGGCTCCCATGAAGCCTTATTACATCCTGATGAAGCTCCCCGGAAGCGATCAGCTCGAGTACCTCCTCATGACGCCTTTCACACCGCAGAAGCGAAACAACATGATCTCCTGGATGGCCGCCAGGTCTGATTTCCCCGAATACGGGAAGATGCTCTTCTACCAGCTTCCCAAGGAGAAGCTGATCTACGGCCCGATGCAAATCGAGGCGATGATTGATCAGAACACCGCGATCTCCCAGCAACTGACGCTCTGGGATCAAAAAGGTTCGAGAGTCATTCGCGGAAACCTGATCGCGGTGCCGATCGAGAACTCCTTTATATATGTGGTCCCGCTGTACCTCACGGCGGAAGGCACGGATTTTCCCCAACTCAAGCGCGTCATCGTGGTTTCGGGAGACAAGGTGGCGATGGAGCCTACTCTCGATGAGGCAATCCAGGCCGTCTTCGGGACGCAGCAACCTCAGAATCCTGCGCAGACGCTCAGTCGGCAACCGGAATTGGATCAGGCAAGGGCGCAGTTCGAGGATGCCCAGAAAGCAATGCAACAGGGGAATTGGGAGAACTTCGGCAAAGCGATGGACGCGCTCAAGCGCTTGCTGAACGGACCGGCACAAATGGGGACTCAACCACAAATGGGGACTCAACAATGAGGAATCTTACACGCCTGGAAACAGCCGGCCGCCCTGATGCGGCGGCTCTCGAATTCGTTCGAGGTTGACGCCAGTACTGCCTGAATGCCGTCACGCCGTTTAATGAACAGCTGGGGTTTTTCAACCATAGGTCAAGAGACGCTAGTTGGAAACGCAATTGACGCAGCGGCGTACGAGGGTTAAATGCCACAGGAGGTGACGATAGTGAAACTCAGAACTCTGTTCGAAAAAACGATTCAGTGGTGCCGAGCGTCACCTGCGTCGCCGAGCGTCACCTGCGTCGTCTGGCCAAAGTCTTGTTCGTCAAAAGGTGGCGGACACAAATCCGAAACTCTGGGCTTGGTTAACACACTGGAGAAAGTCACTCCGCCGAAATTCTCCATTCGCGTGTTAGGATCTGTGTCCGTCTTGGGGAGCCAAATTTCCAAATTTCGCCCTGACCCAGCATTCTCGGTTTCTTTTCTATAGCTTTCACGGTTCGAATGCCGCAGAATCTCGAACGGTTGTGTGTCCAGCGAAGGCTGGCGTGTTCAGTGGGAGAACAAACCCACCGAGGCAAAAGTCAGAAGCCTCGTAGCTTGGATAGCAGGGAGGAGGGAAACTGAATTTCTGAAACCTATCG